>JAQWLN010000262.1 GCA_029247265.1 Fuerstiella sp. | reverse complement strand
GTGGTACGGAGCTGAAGAGGCTGGCCGAATTGCCGCAGTTCTGCGTCAGTCAGAATTTCAGATTGTGGTTGTCGACGACAATCCGGAAAGTGTTGAGCAACTGCGGCGTACGTTTGACGCGGCGGGGCTGTACGGCAGTCGAGTCTCAGCGCATATCGGAACGCCTTTGTCGTTTCAGGCCCCTCCTTATGTTGCACATGCCGTGGTGGTCGGTGAACGCATAGCAGAGCGATTGCTGTCCGACAACGAAGAAGTGAAGGCTGCGTTCGAAAGTGTGCGGCCATACGGAAGTTCGCTGATCGTGCTGCAGGACGGCAAGCCTTCCGAAACTCTGGCTGCCGGTATTGGACGTGTCGGGCTGGAGAATGCGGCAGTCAGCCTTGCCGACAATCGGATTATTGTCACCCGAGTTGGCGCATTGACCGGTGCCTCCGACTGGACTCACCAATATGGCGACATCGCGAATACTGTGAAATCCGATGACAGTCGAGTCAAGCTGCCGCTGGGCGTGCTGTGGTTCGGCGGCAATTCGAATACGGACATACTGCCTCGACACGGACACGGACCGCCTGAGCAGGTGGTCGAAGGGCGATTATACGTTCAGGGTACAAAGTCACTCAGCTGCCGCGACGTCTACACCGGTCGAGTGATCTGGCAGCGAGAGTTTGAGAGTCTCGGCACCGACGATCTTTACTTCGATGCCACGTATAAAGACACGCCACTCGACACGGCCTATAACCAGGTCCACATTCCGGGAGCCAATGGCCGCGGGACCAATTACGTTGTACGGCCCGATGCGATTTATCTTGCAATTGGCAGTGACTGTCTGGTTCTTGATCCACTCAGCGGTAAGACCCTGCGAAAAACTGTGTTGCCTGCTTCAGGGGGGGAAGACCGGCAATGGGGCTACATTGGTGTCTACGAAGACGTATTGCTGGCGGGAAATGGATTCGCAGATTTTCGGTCTCGTCACAATCTGAAGTTCACAGAATACGACAAGGACCTGAAGAGAAACTCGCTGGGGTTTGGTTCGAAAAGTTTCGACGTCTCTGCCAGTGCTGGTCTGATTGCATTCGATCGCCATACGGGTGAACAGTTGTGGCAGCTTGAGGCTCGGCACAGTTTTCTGCACAACGGCATTGTTGCCGGCAACGGCCGAGTCTATTGCCTTGACAAGATGCCGAAGCCTGTGGAAGAACAGCTCAAACGTCGTGGCCGCGACTCGCCCGACTCATATCAGATTGTGGCGGTTGACGTTCTTACCGGCGAACGTATCTGGCAAAACAGTGACGCTGTGTTTGGCACATGGCTGAGCTACTCCACAGAACACGATCTGCTGCTGCAGGCGGGGGCCTCGGCGTCCGACCGTCTGAAATCCGAAATCGGTGCAGGAATGGCCGTGCTGAACGGTTCGGACGGAAGAATCAAATGGCGAGACGACAAGCGAGCGTATTCAGGCCCGTGCATTCTGCACGGCACGACCATCCTGACAAACGCGAATTCCTATAAGTTGTCCGCTGGAGCCTTCAATCTGCTCGATGGTAAACCTGAGATGACAACCAATCCGTTGACTGGTCAGGAACAGACGTGGCAGGTGTGTCGGGCCTATGGCTGCAACAATATCATCGCCAGTGAAAACATGTTGACGTTCCGTTCCGGTGCCGCCGGCTATTACGATCTGACAACCCGCAGCGGTACCGGCAACCTGGGTGGCTTCAAGTCCGGTTGTACTTCGAATCTGGTTGTCGCCAACGGAGTGCTGAATGCTCCCGACTATACTCGCACCTGCAGTTGTGCTTATCAAAATCAGACGTCTCTTGGCCTGGTCCACATGCCGGAAATGGAAATGTGGACGGTCAACCACGAAGCTCGACTGACAGAACCAGGGCAGCGAGTCAAACGGATCGGGATCAATCTGGGAGCCCCCGGAGATCGTATCGACAGCCGCGGAACGTTGTGGGTGGAGTACCCGACCGTTGGTGGCGAACACGCAGATCTGGACATCCGTGTCGACGGTGACATTTCCTGGTATCGCAGCAACAGTTTGAAATTCAGTGGGGACGGGCCGGCATGGATCGGCGCTTCCGGACTGGTAAACGCCACTCGGCTGGTAATTCCCATGTCTGTGAGCGAGCCTGCAAAGGAGGATGAGGAAAAGGGCGGCACGAGTGTGAACACGAATGTTGCTGCGTCACAGCCGCAGCCCACAGTGGAAGCGTTGCCACACACGGTTCGACTGCATTTTTCTGATCCTGACTCCACGAAGAACGCCGAAAGAATTTTTGGTGTTTCGCTCCAGGGACACACCGTTATTGCCGGCCTTGACATCATGGCCGCGGCCGGCCGACCTCAAAAGACGATCGTTCGCGAATTCCGGGATGTGTCCATCGGAAACGAACTGACGATCGATCTGGTGGTCCAACACGGGCAGACCATTCTGTCCGGTGTTGAGATTGTACGTGAACAGGAGTGAGGTTCTGAGGCGTCCAGCGTAGTCGGGGCAACCTGACTTGGCGGCGATCAGTGACTCAGTTCTCTGCGTGGCCGGGCAAGTTCCGGGCAGATCGGCCTATTGCAGATCGGCCTATTGCTGCCTGCTGTGGACCGCGTTTTGTTCATTGACCAATACGACGACTGGAGTGTGTGTGGTTCTCTCTTCGTCGGTGTAGTCGGCATACGTGCAGATGATCACCAGGTCGCCGACTTCAACCAGTCTGGCCGCTGCACCGTTAAGGCAAATCACGCCGGAGCCCGAATCCCCTTTGATCGCATACGTCGCAAAACGATTACCATTGCTGATGTCGTAGACTTCGACACGTTCATATTCCACGATGTCTGCAGCTTCCATCAGCTTCACATCGATCGTGACACTGCCCTCGTAATCAAGGTCAGCTTCAGTCACCGTTGCCCGGTGAATCTTGGATTTCAGCAGAGTACGCTTCATTGCGGTTTCGAAGATGAAATTGTTCTGGCCGTGTCCGTGAATGATTCACGATGACGTGCCTGGTAAAGAAAATTCGCCTGCAACAGTAGATGAAACGACAGCACATTCGGGCCCCTATGCTGAGGCATGGTTGTCGATGCTGGTATTGTGCCTCAGCGGAGCTTAGCTTCAAGATTTTCTTCGCAGGCAGACAGAATGTTTTTTACGGCAGCTTCCACTTCTTCTGCCGTGAGCGTTCTGTCGGCCGCCAGAAAACGGCAGGTAATGACATAAGACTTGAGTCCTGCATCAATCTGTTTACCTCGATACTGCCCGCTGAATGAGACCTCCTGAAGCAATTCGCCGCCGGCTCCATTAACGACACCTGACAACTGAGACCATGTGACGGATTCGCTTAAAACAAAATTCAGATCACGTGATACGGCTGGGAACCGGGGCAGGGGCCTGTAGGTGCGAGTGGCTTCGAAGAGGTCTTCCAGCAGATTGCCGTTGAGTTCAGCAATCGACACTGCGTCCTGCAGTTCAACTTTGTCTGTGACCGAACGTTCCAGTTCTCCCAGCCACCCGAATGGTCGTCCATTAAGTGACAAAGAGGCTCCGCGCCCGGCAGCGAACTCCGGCAACTCACATGGATCTACTGTCAGCACCGCAGCCGGAGCACAGCGGGCGACGATGGCTTCGACAATTCCCTTCAGCGCAAGGAAATCCCGTCCGGAGACAATGCCGACCATGGTCGGTTCTGCTTCTGCTTCCGCCTTGCCTTCGCCAGCCGACAGGTACACTTTGGCTATTTCGAACAACTCGGCGTTCAGCGTTCCCTGACGCTCGTTCTGACGACGACAGTGCAGCAGACTTGGAATCAGGCTTTGTCGCATTTGGTTTTCGAGGCTGCGAGTGGAATGGTTCACAGCGACCGAAGCGATGTCCCCTCGGGGCCTGAATAGCTGCCGCTGGTCCTCGCTGACAAACGAAAGTGTCAGTGATTCGAAGAATCCACATGGCGGCAACAGTGCTCGAACCACGTCGCCGACCTGTTCACGCGGACTTTTCGACGTCGCAACAATCGGAAGCGTGGCGTCTTCCGGTATGTGATTGTAGCCATGAATCCGCGCGATCTCTTCGATGAGGTCGCACTCGCGAGTCAGGTCGAGTCTCCAGGTCGGGGCAGTAAATGTTGCTGTGTCGGCGTTGTGCTGTGTGCATGTCAGCCCCAGATTTTGAAGAATCTCTATGCAGACGGCAGAAGGAATGTCGATGCCCAGGATGCGCGGGACCTGCGGGAACCGCAGGACAATAGGCGGGCGGTCTTCGACCGCGCTGCCGACCGCGACGGACCCTTCCAGTAATTCGCCACCAGCAACTTCAAGGATCAATTCGCAACACCGTCGGGACGCCCAGTCCATGTTGTGTCGGTCGACTCGACGTTCAAAACGAAACGACGACGGGCTGTGCAGCTTTAGCGCTCGCGCTGTCGCCCGAACAGAAAAAGGTTCGAAGGACGCAGTTTCCACAAGAACATTGACTGTGCCATCAGAGATCTCAGTGTCCAGTCCGCCCATGACTCCAGCCACTGCCACCGCTCGCGTCGGATCCGCGATGACACACGTGTCCGGCGACAATTCGTACTCGCGCTGATCGATTGCTGTGATCTTCTCACCCCTGGTGGCACGCCGTACAACAATTCGGCCTTCGTTCAGTTTGTCAAAGTCAAACGCGTGCAGCGGCTGACCGCATTCAAACATTACGTAGTTAGTGACGTCCACAACGTTGTTGACGGGGGTGATACCGGCACCCGTCAGCTTGTCCTTCAGCCAGTCCGGACTCTCTCCGATCTTCACGCCCTTGACGACCCGAGCGTGATATTCGTGGCACAGGTCATCACACTCCAGTTGCACAGAAGTTATGTCGGATGTTTTCTGTGTGGCCGAGGGGGGATTTGCGTCTGGCGTTGTCAGTTCTGATCCAAACAACACCGATACTTCCCGAGCGACACCGATGTGCCCCAGACAATCCGGTCGATTGCTGGTGACTTCCAGATCGATGGCCACGTCCGCACCAACGGTTTCAACGCCTTCCAGATTCAGGCCGGACATTGTCAGTCGGTCGGTCAGTTCGTCGACCGACATATCCAGAGCGACGTACTCGCTAAGCCAGTTTTTGCTGACAATCATTGTACTGTGTTCACGGTTAGAGCAGATGTCATAAGTCGAAGTCCCGCAGTGTAACGTAAACCTGTGACACTCGAAACCGCGCGAAAAGAAGCCCGGCTTGTGAGAAGCCGGGCATTAATTGCCGAAACGGCAGGTGTTGTGAGAACCACAAATGTGGTGCTATTTATCGTCGCCGGCTTCTTTATCGTCGTCCGTTTTCTCTTCTTCCGCTTCTTTTTTGCTGACGACGTCTTTGCGTTCGATGCGAAATTTTTCGAAGCTGTCCGAAGAAATGACGTAGTACCAGCCAGCGAAGCGTGTGGACAGTTCGGCCGCTTTTTCCTGTCCTTCCTTAACCTTGTCCCCGTATGTTTTCAGATCGCTTTCGTAGGCCGTCTTCTGGGCTTCGTATTCACCCATGGCGGCGTCGTACGCTTCCTGCGCAATCTGCTTGGGATCCTTTTCAGGTTCTGCGGGCTTTTCCTCTTCTTTAGTCTCTGCTGCCGGCTTGTCATCCTTTGAAGGTTCGTCGCCTGCCGGTTGCTTGTCAGCTGGGGCTTCTGCCGCTGGTTTCTTCTCGTCGGCGGGAGCATCCGCCTTCGATTCCTCTGTCGCTTCTTTTTCTGTCGCTGCTTTTTCAACGGCTGGTGGTTCTGTTTCCGTTTTGGCTTCGGGCTCGTCTTCGTCTTCTTTGGCTGTTTCCTCGGCTGCGTCTTCTTCGTCCGGTCCACAGGAACCGTCCTCAGCATCGTCTTTCTTTTCTTCCGCTGAGTCCTCTTCTTTGGTCGGTGCTGCGTCTTCGGGTTTTTCGGCTGCTTCGTTCAGGATCTCCGGCTTTGCTGGTTCCATTGGAGCAACCGGTTTATCACCCAGCAAAGTTTCATTGAAGTCCGCCTTCACCAGCAGATATCGGCGAGGTCCATCCTCTGATGTCTCGTCACCACTTTCGTCTTCTTCATTTTTCTCGTCGTCATCTGCTTCGTCTGGTTTAGCTTCGTCTCCAAGGCCGACTTCAATCTCCTTGCCGGTGCCTCGAGCGATCTCACCAAAGTACAGTGTGTACTGCACACCGTTGTTGATGCCGGCGACGAGTTCCCCTTCGTTGGAGTACAGACGCTCGTTGCCCTCTTTGTCTCCACCAATGAAGTAACCCTGGGCCTGCATCTGCATTTGCAGGATCTGCTTGACCGCCGGATTGACACGCATGTTGTCGTCCAGTCCCTCGGGTTTGGGGCGGACTCCGACGATTTTCAATTGGTCCAGATTCGTGGCGATTGTGCTGACCGGGCTGTTGTCCAGTTCTTCTGCTTCCACGTCGAGCCCATCGAGTTCCCAGTCGCCGGACGTTTCCAGATCCTTCTTTGTGAACTGCAGCAATTCCTTCTTTTCGATGGTGCCGCGCTGCTCGTTAATGGAATAGTTATCCACGACAACCTTAACGATGTCAGTCTGATTGATTTTCAGCAGGTCTGGTTCAATCCAGTCGCTGAATTTTGCGGACAACTCGACGTCCAGTTGAGCAATGTAGGTGGTGTCTTTTTCCGGTTCGCGGACGTAGTAACTGCCGTCACGTCCTTCCACCTGGTTACCCATAATCAGGTCGACTAATGCGTTGCCACTTCCGTCGCTGAGGGTCAGGCGAGTACCGCGTTCATCAGCCTTGGCAGCTCCGTTTTCAGATGGTTTTACGACACCGTACAGCTTCCAGTCGTCTTTGCTGCGACTCTGCACAGCAGTCTTCTTCAGGCCAAGTAGTGATGTTGCTGTTTTGGCCAGACGATCTTCGGCCTCTGCCGGGTAGTCGTGATGAGATGGGATGACCCACAATCCATCATCGTTCTGCTTGACAGAAAATGTGCTGGCCTCTTTTTCGTCGCCGTCATAATCGACGACCGTCAGAGAGGTTGCCTTGGTGGGATCTGAGAAGTCGGCAAAGAACTCCTGGCCGACGTCTCCGAATCCGGCAACGGAGGATGGTTTGGACGCATACCATGCCGAAGTTGCAATCAAGGCTGAAACGCCTGCTACTGCGGCAAAGGTCAGAGTGCGGGATGTTGGATTCATTTCTCAACCTGTGTTCTGAAACGCTGAGATGGTGTCTGATGTGGTTACCAGTTATTCGGTCCGCGGCCAGTTGGTGACGACAGGCAGCAGTTACTTGGAGCAGGCCAGCGCCCGTCGAATTCGGGCGTCTATCGCCGCCGCCGCTCTGCCGTGATGGACTGTTGTTCGGCACTGCGCTGCAGGCCCAGAAACAGAAGGCCAAAGCAGATTGGCAGGATGGCCGGAAGGATATATGCAAACAGTCGAACTCGGGTTTCGATGCGACGGATTTCCCGTTTCATCTCCAGTCCCGCTTTGCGAATACTGGCGTTCTTTTCACGCTCGAGTTCCACCTCGTCCAGATCCAGCTTTCGGTTCAACTGCTCTTCTTTTTGTTTCAGCAACTGACTCTTGCTGCGATCGTCCAGATCGGTCCGATTGCGGACTTCCGTGATTTCTGTCTGCAGTTCCGTGCGAGCTGCGTCCAGTCGATCAGTCATGACTTTGTCGGCCGTCTTTTCTTCATCGTTCATCTTCTTGCGGAGTTCACGAGTCTGGTTTTCGACGTATTCCAGTGTCTTAAGACTGGCTCGGCGAGACCGCAAATTGATGAAGGTTTCTTCCTGGGCCAGCGCATCAACAGCATTCAATATGAACGTCACATTGTCGAATGCGATGTCCAGGTTGCCGAGATTGCGTTCCATGAAGAACCAGTCACTGATCATGTCCGTGTCTGAACAGAAGATGACATTCACGCGACTATCACTGCTGTCATTTTTGATGTGTGCGGCAATCACATGAGAATAAGTATCGTCGAATCGCTTAGGACTGGGATTGATCTGAGCTGCAGGCGACATCGTCATTGGGTTAAACGACTGTGAGATGTAGTCTTCCCACGGCAATAATCCCGATTCACCGCTGGTCTGCAGCAATGGGATAAATTCCTGCTCCTTCTTCTTGCTCGTTTCCTGAATCGATCCTGCGTACAGGCAGACCAGGTCATCCAGGTCCTTTGTGATTGCGCTTTGAGAGCTGAACGCCTGTTTGGGATTGCCTGATCGGGACACGAAAACGTATTCCGGAGGCAGTGCCCCAAATTGGCTGTGTGGGTTCATGCGGTCATACACGGCCTGCCCGTTATCCCACCGAACGTCCAGCAGACTCATCAATGACCGCAATTCGCCATTGTCGGCTTTCGGTTCAGGTCGCTGTTGCTGCTGCATCATCATGCCGCCGCCGGGACTTGGCTTTGGCAGTTTGGGGGCCATTGTCAGCCCGAACTGACCCTGAGCAAAGATTGGGCAGGGATCGTCAAACACAAGAACCGGCTTGCCAGCCTGGACGAAGTCCATGAAGTTGTCCATTTGAGGCTGCGTGAGTGACGATGGCATGACTGCCAGCAGAACATCAAAGTCCTCGACGGCATCATCAAGGCTGACTTCACTGCCTTCGCCACCCAGAATCCGTCGTGATGGATTTACTCCGATGACTTTGTACTGCTTGCGGAGTTCGCTCACGATGGCCCAGTCGCGGCCTCCGCCACCACTGGAAATCACATTGGCATCAGTTTGCAGTACGCCGATTGTCAGCCGGTCTTTTTGAGAAACGGTTCTGACAGAACGTGTCAGTTCGTATTCGATCGGCAGGCCTTTGCCGAAGAATGGGATTTCCACATTGTCGGTAGGGCTCTGCACAATCGCACCCAGGAAGACTTCTGCTTCTTCAAATTTGCCATCCTGCTGGTACTGAATTCGGCGAGGGTTGACGCCGAGCGCCCGAGCTTCTTCGGCCGCTTCACTGAATGGCTCGACGTCCACGATTCGAACTTCCAGCTGACCGCCGCCGCGCAGATCAAATTCACGCAGCAGGCCCAGCAGCCGTCGCCGAGTTTCACTGTATTCGCGAGGCACGTCGGGGCTGACGAACGCCTGAATCGTTATCAGCTGTTCACCTTCGATTTCGTCTATCGTCGTGTATGTTGCGTCCGATAGGGTGAAGAGACTTTCCGCCGTCAGGTCCGCCCGAGCCGGCCACATGCTGACAAGTACCAGCATGCTGACGAGGGAAATACTCAGGCAGACTGCACGAATGCCGTACTGCATCTCCATTCCCATGACTTCCGTCGCATGCCAGCGTCGTTTAGAAATCACAACAAGGTTCAGGTACAGCATCAGCCCCGTCAGGAATACGAAATAGCAGAAGCTCGTCAGCGGCAGAACGCCCAGACTGAAGTCGCGAAGCTGTTCCTGCAGGCTCAAGCCCTGGACGGCCGTGCGGAATCCGTAAGATTGGCCACCAAATCCGAACTGAGTCAGGAGCCATTCCGTAAGCCCGGCCAGATTGCCAATAAAGACAGGAACGCAGCAGAAAACGACGCCCAGGACAAATGCAACTGTAGCACTACTTGTCAACGCCGAAGACAGCATCCCAACGGATAGCAATGCCGCTCCCGACAGCCAGTACCCACAGTAGCTGGATGCAAGCAGGCCGAAATCGGGGTCACCCATCTGCGAGAGAAAGACCGCGTTCACCAGGGAAAACACGATGGCCACGGTGTAAACGCCAAGGACGGACAGGTATTTGCCAACAAGGATCTCTACATCTGTTGCCGGCAGCGTGAACAGCAATTCGTCGGTGCCCAGCTTTCGTTCGTCGGACCATACGGTCATGGTTATGGCGGGAATCAGGAACAGCAGCAGCAGCGGAAACTGTTGACTGAGCTGATCGAGGTTTGCCAGATTGGCCGCAAAAAACTGAGCGTTGAACGCCATCACCGAAGCTGCCACGCAGAACACGATGATGAACAGATAGCCCAGAATGCTGGAAAAATAGCTGCGGAAATTGCGTTTGGTGACAGCCAGAATCACGTTTGCGCGAATCATGGTGTGATGACGCCTATTAAGAATTGAAGGATAATTGTGATGGTCTTCAGTTGACCCGCTGCCGGGAAATGTTGTGAACCTAAGCACCGCTGGTGAGTGAGCGAAACTTTTCTTCCATTTCGACTTCGCTGGAACCGAGATCTGTGGTCGGCCCGTCAAAGACAATCTTGCCGTTGTTTATCATGACCACCCGTGGGCAAATGGCCCGCACTTCCTGAAGGATGTGAGTCGACAGCAGAATGGTCTTTGTCTGAGCCAGTTCCGTAATCAGTTCACGTACGCCGTGAACCTGATTTGGGTCCAGCCCGCTGGTAGGTTCGTCCAGAATCAGCACCTCTGGATCGTGCAGCATTGCGTTCGCCATGCCTACGCGTTGCCGAAAGCCACGTGATAACTTGGCGATGGGCTTTCGCCAGACTTCGCCGAGAGAACACTTGTCAGCAACCCAAGCGAGTCGGTCAGCCAGGATGCCGCCGCTCACACCACGAACTTCACCAATGTACTTCAACATGCCCTCGGGAGTCATTTCCGTATACAACGGACCGTTTTCCGGAAGGTATCCCAGTTTTTCGCTGGCTTTGATTCGATCCGTGGCGATATTCAGGCCTGCCAGCCACGATTCACCTCGACTGGGTGATAGATAGCCAGTCAGCATTTTCATTGTTGTGCTCTTGCCGGCACCATTTGGCCCCAGAAACGCACAGACCTGACCGCTGGGCACAGTGAACGAAACGTCCTGCGTCGCTGCAAATTCTCCATAGAATTTGCTCAGCCCTTTGGCTTCGATCATCACGTTTGTGGCAGAACCTGACTCGGTTCCGGTACTCGGCTCAGACACTTCTGAGGCAGAACTCATGGCGTAACTCTCGACCTGTATTGTTTGTATGGGAACAAGACGACGCGAACGTAATGTTCAACGCGATCACTGAGACTTATTGGCGGGACATCGAAAACAGGTACGATGCTCGAATGCTGTTCAGGCGAACTTCATCAGATGGGAATGTCTGCTGAAGTCGAGCGAAACTGCCGGATCGGCAGTAGAGGCTCCACCTTAACGCGTCTGCAAACAGCATTCCAATCAGCATCACTGATTTTGCGGCAGAATTCTCTGCGATTCTGGGTTGCCGGTACCGGCGGATTCCGAAACGAATTTAAGGATTTTCAATGAGAACCCCGGAAGTGAGACTCGTGACGGCCGGACAGCACCCTAAAACTCCTGCTGCACTGTAGTATCCGCAGACTCGCGTCCCAATTCTCTCGATGGACACAAAGCGCGAAGGCCAAGCCTTGCCGTCCAATATTTGCCGTAGTATTCGGAGTTGTATATATGCCACTTCTTGGAGTTAACATCGATCATGTTGCGACGGTGCGGCAGGCGCGGATGACGAACGAGCCTGACCCGGTCCATGCCGCCGTCCTGGCAGAATTGGGTGGGGCTGACGGTATTACTGTGCATTTGCGAGAAGATCGTCGCCATATACAGGACCGTGATGTACGAATGTTACGGCAGATGATTCGAGTGAAACTGAATCTGGAGTTGGCTGTCGAACAGGAAATTGTTGACATCGCGCTGGACGTAAGGCCGGAACAGGCCACGCTTGTTCCCGAAAAGCGTGAGGAAGTCACGACCGAAGGCGGACTTGATGTCATCGGCAACCGTGACCGCGTTCAACGAACGATCGATCAACTGCAGGATTGTAATATCAGCGTAAGCCTGTTTATTGACCCGGACATTACTCAGGTGGAGGCATCGGTGGCTGCCGGTGTTGAGGCCATCGAGCTGCATACCGGAGCCTTTGCCGATGCCACCAGCGCAGCCCAGGCCGATGCCGAGTTCGACAGGATTGTTACGGCCGGACAGGCAGCCGTGCAACAGGGCCTGATTCTGAACATGGGACACGGTCTGACATACCTGAATGTTCATCGAATCGCGGAAATTGACGGAGTCCACGAACTTAACATCGGACACAGTATTATCAGCCATGCCGTGATGGTCGGGCTGGAACGGGCCGTGAGAGAGATGAAACAGCTGGTGTCCCGATAGTTACGGCATTACTGCCTACTTGATCGCGACATTGTGTGACCGAGCATGTTGGCAAGCGAATAACGCGTCGTGTACAGTCCCGTCCTCAAGGAATAGCACGTGGATTCTCGTTGACCGATGGAGCCCTGCAGGATAGCATCCGGGAACCTTTGACGTGTGCCTGTGTCGTTTCTGCAGCCACTTTGAAGATTTACCAGGGCAAGGATATCGTGACGTCTGTGATTACTTCAATTCAGATTATCTGCATCTGCGACGTGAGCGTCAGCAGCAGAAAGTGACTTGCCTGGGGTAAACCGAAATCATCGTTACAAGCCCTCAGGTCTCCTGAGGGCTTTTTTGTTGCCCGCCGGAAATACCGCGTTCCCGTACTCCGACCGGAAGAATCATGAGGATTTCTGCACAGATTTCACCGATGACACAAATTGTTCTGTGAAGTTTCTGACCTGCGTCATCAGCAGAACAAACCTGCTCCAGCGCTGAACTCAATTCGAAACTCAAAATCATGGCCCGTATCCAACTCTACGACACAACGCTTCGCGACGGTTCTCAGGGAGAAGGAGTCAACTTTTCTCTGCAGGACAAACTGATGATTGCTACCAAGCTCGATGAATTGGGATTTGACTACATTGAAGGTGGTTACCCATTGTCCAATCCCAAGGACGAAGAGTTTTTTCGGCGGGCTGCCGACATGGATTGGAAGCACGCGAAGATCGCGGCATTCGGCATGACTCGTCGCAAAGACATCGCGGCTTCAGACGACATTGGCATGCAGGCACTGGTCAACAGCCAGGCGCCCGTAATCACGATCGTTGGAAAGACGTGGGACCTGCACGTGACTGAAGTGCTGCGAGTCTCACTGGAAGAAAACCTCGCCATGATTCGCGACTCCGTTGCTTATGCAAAGTCCGAAGGGCGGGAAGTCATTTATGACGCCGAACACTGCTTCGATGGCTGGCAGGCCAATCCTGATTACGCAATGCAGACGTGGCAGGCGGCAGCGGAAGCCGGGGCTGACATGATCTGCATGTGTGATACCAACGGCGGCTCCCTGCCAGACCTGATTGCAGGCGGCGTCGAAGGACTGATGAAAGAGCTCGACGTGACCGTCGGTATTCACTGTCACAACGACAGCGCACTGGCTGTTGCCAACTCGATGGCGGGACTCAACGCCGGAGCTATTCAGGTCCAGGGCACAATCAATGGCATCGGTGAACGCTGCGGCAATGTTGATCTGGTTTCAATGGCTGCAAACCTGGCGTTGAAGATGAATCATGATGTTTTGGTCGACGGAGGAATTTCCCGATTGACGGAGTTGTCCCGTTACGTCTACGAAATGGCCAACATGAATTTTCAGAATGGGCAGCCCTTCGTTGGTTCCAGTGCCTTTGCTCACAAAGGCGGCATGCATGTTCACGCGGTGAATCGAGTCTCGCACAGCTATGAACATATTCCGCCCGAGTCCGTTGGAAATGCAAGGCGAGTGCTGATCAGTGAACTGTCCGGCCGTTCGAACATTATGGCCAAAACCACCAAGTTTCGACTGGAAAAAGAAGGCGAACTGCAGGCAAAGATTCTGGCAGCCGTGCAGGATCTGGAAAACGATGGTTACCAGTTTGAGGCCGCCGAGGCATCGTTTGACCTGCTGGTGATGAAACAGGCCGGTACGTACCAGCAGACCTTTGAATTGGACCATTACCGGGTTAACGTCGTTAACCAGTCTCGCGAGCCAGTCACGGATGCCGTGATCAAGCTGAAGGTTGGCAGCGACGAGCACCTTGTTGTGGGCGAAGGTGACGGGCCGGTGAACGCTTTGGACTCAGCCTTGAGAAAGGCGTTATTGCCATCGTACCCGAGCCTGTCAGAAATGAGCCTTGTGGACTACAAAGTACGGGTCATCAACAGCACTGAAGGTACGGCCGCCAGGGTGCGAGTTGTGATTGAAAGCAAAGATAAAATCGACGTGTGGAGTTCCGTCGGAGTCAGCGAAAATATTATCGAAGCCAGCTGGATCGCGCTGGTGGACGCCTTCGAATACAAGATTCACAAAGACCGAGGCGCGGTTGCAGGGTAGTCACTCGTATCGCAGTCCAGCGACTGGAAAAGTTTCAATCATTGTCCTGACTGCTTGTGGCGCACTCTCCACAGAAGCCCGATCCTGAACACCGTCAACAACATATCATCATGACAACCGAACTGCCGAAAACTTACGAACCATCTTCAGCTCAAAGCCGCTGGCTGCAGCACTGGGAATCTCAGGGCTACTGCAACGCTGATCCGCATCCGGATCGTGAGCCGCACACCATCATGATTCCCCTGCCGAATGTCACCGGTGCGCTGCACCTGGGACATTGCCTGAACGGCACCATTCAGGACTTGCTGACTCGCTGGCGACGCATGCAGGGCCGGGAAGCTCTGTGGATGCCCGGGACCGACCATGCCGGCATTGCCACTCAGGCGGTTGTCGAACGGCGCATGCTGGAAGAAGAAGGACTGACTCGACGTGATATCGGTCGAGATGCCCTGGTTGAACGCATCTGGAAATGGAAGGATGATTACGAAGTTCGCATTCTGAATCAGTTGAAGCAGATTGGATCCAGCTGTGACTGGCGACGAGTTCGTTTCACCCTTGATGACGTCTGCAGCAAAGCCGTTCGCCGCACATTCTTCAAGATGTTCCGTGACGAGTTGATCTTCCGCGGCAAGCGACTGGTGAACTGGGATCCGCATTTGCAGACAGCTGTTGCTGATGATGAAGTGTTCACGGAAGACGTCGACGGGCACTTCTGGACATTCAACTATCCGGTTGTGGACGACAGCGGTAACCCAACCGGGCAGCTGATTCGATTCTCGACGACTCGTCCGGAAACCATGCTGGGTGATTCTGCTGTCTGTGTTCATCCGACTGACGAACGCTATACCGATCTGGTCGGCAGCAAGGTGCAGATTCCGGTCAATGGACGATTGGTCCCCATCATTGCTGACGCACTGCTGGCTGATAAGGAACTGGGCACCGGAGCGGTCAAGGTAACTCCTGCTCACGATCCGAACGACTATGCCTGTGGACTGCGCAACAGTCTTGAGATGATCAATATTCTGAACCCCGACGGCTCGATCAACGAAGAAGGTGGCGACTTTGCAGGCATGGACCGTGCCGACGCGCGCAAGGCGATCGTGGCAAAGATGGAGGAGCTGGGTCATTACGAAGGAGTCGAAGACCGAAAGATTCCGGTCAAGCACAGTGATCGCAGCAAGACAGCCATTGAGCCTTATCTGAGTGATCAGTGGTTTGTGAAAATGGACACTTTGGCGCAGTCAGCGATGGACGCCGTGTCTGACAAACGCGTGAAGATCTTTCCTCAACGCTACACGAAAACGTACATGGACTGGCTCGGTGAAAAACGAGACTGGTGCATCAGCCGACAGCTTTGGTGGGGACACCGTATTCCGGTCTGGAGCATTGAAGTTGAAGCTCCGGAATCTCCGTCGACCGAGTGGGCACACAGTCGCTTCGAGGAACTCACGGGAATCGATCCCGTGCAGATGGCGGACCGAATCAGTGTCCTTGCCGCCGACAGCATTAACGAAGGATCCGTACTTTTGCTGGTGTGTGTGCCGGACGACTGCGCAGATCTCGAAAAACAGTTCGAAGATGTCGGCTTTGAACAGGACCCCGATGTTCTTGACACGTGGTTCAGTTCCGCACTCTGGCCCCACGCGACTCTTGGCTGGCCTGACCAGGAGAACAATCCACCGCTGGCCGACTCAGATGCTGGCGCAGACAGGGCCAGTGGCAAAAACGAAGTACTTGACTTCTTCTATCCAGGCTCCGTTCTGGTTACCAGTCGAGACATTATCACGTTGTGGGTTGCTCGTATGGTCCTGACCGGGCTGTACAACATGGGCGACGTTCCGTTTCAGCACGTTTATATCCATCCGAAGATTCTGGACGGCCTTGGGCAGACGATGTCCAAATCCAAAGGAAACGGAGTGGATCCGTTGGAGCTGATCCAAAAGTACGGGACCGACGCGGTCCGATTCACGATCTCGTCGCTGGCCGGAGAAACTCAGGATGTGCGACTACCTGTGGGGTATGAATGTCCGCACTGCGAAGCCGTCACACCACAAACCAGGAAGCATCAGGAAATGAAGCCGCTGGGCGGAGAAACTCCGTCCATCAAATGTGCCAAATGCAAGAAGGACTTCCAGTTCCCCAGCGTTTGGTTTTCTCCCGATGAAGGTGCGGCTGTTGCTCGGATTGTCAGCGAACGCTTCGATTACGGACGGAACTTCTGCAACAAACTGTGGAATGCATCGCGTTTTGCATTCATGAATCTGGAAGGTTACACGCCGGGGGAGATCGATGTTGATGATTTGCAGATGGAAGACCGCTGGGTTCTGAGTCGACTGGCAACGACCGCTCAGCAGGTCACCACAATGCTGGATCGATATCAGTTCGACCAGGCAACTCGTGCGATTCGTGATTTTACATGGAACGAATTCTGCGACTGGTATCTGGAGATGGTCAAGCCGCGACTGAAGGACGAAACGACGCGGCCGCTGGCTCAGCGAGTTCTTGTTGTCGTTATTGACAACCTGCTGCGACTGCTGCATCCGTTTGCTCCTTTTATCACAGAAGAGCTGTGGCACACACTGAATCAGCTGGCGGCAGTTCGAGGCCTGACTGAGCAGAAAGCCGCCGTTGAGAGTGTGATGGTCGCCGCCTGGCCGGAACTCGACGGTGACCTGATCGACAGTGAGCTTGAGGCACGGTTTGAGCGGTTACAGAAAACCATTGTGGCCGTTCGTAATGTCCGATCCCTGTATAAGATCAGTCCGAAGCAGCCGCTGCAGCTGTTTATGCGGTGCGCTCCCGATGTGGCCGAACAAATGCAGGCCGTAGCAGATCAGTTCGACAATCTATCCAAGACGATGCTGGCGGCCGCCGGTCTGGAGGTGAATCGCCCGGGAGCATCTGCCAATTTCAGCCTGGAAGATGCCGACGGCTATATCCCGCTGGAAGGGCTGATTGATCTGGATGCAGAACTGGAGCGTCAGAAGAAGAGAGCGGATGAGCTGCGCGGCCACATTGCCGGTTCTGAAAAGAAACTGGGCAACAGCAACTTCGTCGACAGAGCCCCTGCGCAGGTTGTGCAGGATGTTCGCGAAACACTGGCCGGGCAGAAACGTCAGCTGGAAAACGTGGAACGAATCATCGAAGAACTGAGCTAGTTCTTCGGCGTGCGGGTGACAGCTCCATCAATCTCTCGCAGGTGAACACCGTCCTCTGCCTGGCGAAGCAGCACATACATGATCGTGACGCCGGAAAGAAAAACGCCCAAATGCACCGCGTGTGGCACTTGCTGAATTGCCGTCATCCAGTCTGTCAGGATGCCGGGTGAAGTTCCGTGATTATTTTCGATTCGTGAAGAGACGACGGAAGTGCCGGCCTTAATCAGCCAGTCAGCAATGCGGGCGGCTGCACTTGAAACGACGATGACAGTCACCAGGTATAATGCCGTCAATAACTTGTGCGACAGAACATAGTTGATTCCTCGACTAAGCGCGTCTGCGCCGGAACACTGGTCGGTACCGATGGCTGCCAGTGAAAGCATCCAGCCGATCAGGCACATGATGGTGACGACGATGCTCAGCATGCCGAACAGGAAAACGATCGGCCAGCAGATTGCCACCAGCCAGGCTCCTGCCGAACCGAAATTCATGACCCAACCTGCGATGGAAACAACCAGCAGAGGAGCCATGACAATGCTCGCAGCCAGCACGGTGGAGACCAGTCCGGCGGTGAAGTGCTTAAACGAAAATCGCATCGCTGAAAATACACCTGTGCGGCTGTGGATGCAGTATTCCGTGGCTGCTGAGCGAGACACGGCAATCCCGAACACGGTAAGGACAAGACCGCTCCAGATTACCGATACGAATTCCCACGGGTTGTTGAGGATGCCCGATGCCAGAATCCGACTTGCCCCGGTAACGACCGCTTTAACAGGCACCGGAAACACTGGTTCTTCGATTCTATACGCAATTCGCAGCCGGTCCGGAGGAGGAGAAAAGTCCCAAAGTATTTCGGCAACATTCTGTCGCGCGGCGAAGACCATCAGGCAAAAGCACGCCGGCACCAGAACACGAACTCGAAAACCAAGCCGTGCGGCCTGCAACAGGGAAAGACCGGGAAACAGCCTCAACCACTCCACTCGGTCGACTTTGACGGGGTCCTGATTCACTCGTCACCAATCGCACAAAAAACAGCGACTCAGACGCTGAGTCGCTGTTGTCAGAATAAAGAATTCAGCTTCGAAGAAAATGCTGGTGCTGCGTCAGTAAGCAACCGACGAACTGTGTGCCACCGGCTCCGCCGGTGCTTCTCTCACTCTCAAATGCACTGGCAGAGCCAGTGGCACCGACCCACATCGAACACTCCGTCAGTCGCCAAATGCGTCATCAAATTTTCGTCCGGATGGCTCAAAGTCGACGTTCTTGCAGAACTGAGCGGCTTCGGCGGCCCCGGCTTCACGTTCCATGCCAATATCTTCCCACTCGACGGACAACGGACCATCATAGCCGATTGCGTTCAGCGAACGGATGATTTCCTCAAAGCGAACGCCGCCACGGCCGACGCTGCGGAAGTCCCAGCCACGGCGCGAATCACCCCACGGCAGGTGACTGGTGAGAATCCCGGAGCGCCCGTTCAGTGTGACTGACGCATCCTTCATGTGAACGTGATAAATCCGTTCGGGGAAAGCTCGGATGAATTCCACCGGGTCGACTCCCTGCCAGATCAAATGGCTGGGGTCAAAGTTGAAGCCGAATTCTTCCCGATTCTTCAACGCCTTTAACGCACGTTCCGCAGAATACAGATCAAATGCAATTTCCGTCGGGTGTACTTCCAGAGCAAATTTGACTCCACATTCCTGAAAGACGTCCAAAATGGGATTCCAACGTTCTGCCAGAAGATCAAAACCAGCGTCAATCATGCTGGCCGGCGTCGGTGGGAAGTCGTATAGCAGGTGCCAGATGCTGGACCCGGTAAATCCGTTGACGATGCCGACGCCCAGTTTCTGAGCGGCTCGAGCTGTATTTTTCATTTCCTCGATGCAGCGTTCGTTCACGCCAGCCGCATCGCCGTCACCCCAAACATACTCGGGCAGAATGCTCTTGTGTCGCTCATCGATATTGTCCAGCACGCCCTGACCAACAAGATGATTGGAAATTGCGAACAATTTGAGTTCATGCTTGTCCAGCAAATCTCGTTTCTGCTGGCAGTAGCTGTCGTCCGACAAAGCTTTGTCTACCTCGAAGTGATCGCCCCAACAGGCCAGTTCCAGACCGTCGTAACCGAACTCCTTTGCCTTGCGACAGAGTTCTTCCAGAGGCAGGTCTGCCCATTGACCAGTAAACAGGGTGACGGGTCGAGCCATTGATCAGATCTCCACAATTCAATGAAAATATAAAAACTGTCTGAGCGTGTTCCGCCCAGAACGGGTGGGCTGCACAAAGGATGAAAAACCCATCGATTAGCCTGTGATTTCCACCGCAGACGGTACGCCGCAGATTCCTTAATGTCAAACGCGACGCAGCTTTACGTTACTCGTTTCTGTCACAGTCTTTACGCCTGTGAGTAAATCCTGTTTCGTCGTTTTGCGGCGGCTGGTATTCTTAACGTCCTGCCAAATCCGTCAGTGATCGACCGCGGCATCGATCGAATCGCACGAGGCATTCAGCATTTACGATCCATTTGGTTGTCTATTCCCCGTATTTTGTTTTGGTGATGCGCCGGTCGCCATTACTCTTGCCCCGCTCCACTACGTCCAATGAAGTACCGCTCTCAGCAATCCGAAGAAATTGTGGTGTGGAAAACCTGTTGCGTCAGCCTCCGTCGGTGGTGCATTGCTGCCTGTATTTTGTCGTGGCTTACATCAGTTGTCGTGGCACAACCGGTTTCACGAACCGAATGGCGTCGGGAGCAATTTCAGAAGCAGCGTCAAAAACTGCTGTTGAATCTGAGACATGAGCTTTCGGAGCTGAGTCAGCAGTGTCATGACAAGGGGCTGACTCAAGCCGCGAAGGACGTCACCGCGACTTCGCTGGATTTAACAACAGCCCTGCCGCGTCCTCAGCCGCCGTCGCTGGTGCAGCTGCCCGTCAGCAAGCTTTTGCCTTCAGAAGAACAATTGTGGCGAAACCGCCTGCACGCCATACGACAGGACAAAGCGCAGGAACTTTATATTCTGGCGCGATCTGCATTATCAAAGGCGCACCTGCCGTCGCTGGCTTATGAGCTGGTTCTGGATGTGCTGAAACTTGCACCTGATCATAAGTATGCTCGAGCCGTACTCGGTCAGAGGCTGTTCAATGACAGGGGCCGTGCGGACGACCCCACGTACGCTGGCGAATGGGTATCTCCGTTTGAGGCCAGTAAACGCAGTGGCAGCAACCCGGAAGTCAACCACCCTCAGTTCGGCTGGATTCCTGCCAGCCACGTGCCGCGGTACGAGCAGGGCTTACGTTTTTGTAATGGAAAGTGGGTCTCTGAACAGAAAGAGGCGGAACTCAGACGCAACTTCAGCAACGGATGGCAGATTGAGTCCGAACATTTTCTGGTGAAAACGAACGCCAGTCGTGAGGAAGGCGTGGAAATCTCACAGAAGCTGGAAATTTTCCACGACTGGCTGCAAACGAATTTTGCCGGATTCTTTGAGACGCCTGCGGCGTTGAAAGCCAGGTTTGACCAGGTACGGGTTGGTCGCGGCAGTCGCAGCACGGTCAAACCGATGGTCGTGCATTACTACGCAACACGTGATGAATATGATCGGCGAATGCGGGGCAGGATCCCTCCAGGAATCGTTACGAATGGCTTCTACTGGGAACAGGACAAGACCTGCTATCTGTTTCGTAATCCGGACGGCAGCGGGCTGTCGACTGCGTTTCATGAAGCCACCCATCAGATCTTCGATCTCGCAACATTAGGCGACCGACTGTCGGCTGCTCGCAAGCGAAGAATCGAACTGCGTCAGCGTCGAGTAACACCCTGGGTGATGTGTGAAAAATCAAATTTCTGGATGCTGGAAGGCATCGCCTGTTACGTAGAGTCTTTCGAAATCAATGAAGGCGTTACTTCTGTCGGTCGGCCCGACTACATTCGCTTTGTCGCGGCTCAGCAGAGACTTCTTCGCGACAACTTTTTTGTACCGTTGCAGCTGCTGAGCGGCCTCGGTAAGGACGCTTTTCAGCATCACGTCAATCGGCCTCAGCTGTATTCCCAAGGATCGGGGGTCGCTCACTTCCTGCTGCACTACGACAACGGAGCGTATCGAGATGCTTTTGTAAAGCTGTTGGCGGCGGCCTATCGGCCGGATCTGAATCGAGTGACGGAGGATCCTTCGCTGGAAAAAATAACGGGCGTGAAGTTTGCCGTGCTGGATCAGCAGTACCGCGAGCACATGGAAAACCTTGCGGTCAGGGTTGCCACCGGACAATAAGTGGTCAGGTGTGCCACTGGCTCTGCCAGTGTTTTGTGATTGCGACAGTCGTGTGAGACCGCACTGGCGAAGCCAGTGGCACCCATGCATTACCGTCATCGTCAGGAAGTATGATGGCCTAATTACGACCCTGGCCGCAGTCGGCCGTGAAGCGTTGTTTCATGCCGCGGCGGCTGAGTTCTGCATTCAGCACGCCTCGATAATGAGCCAGCCGAACGTCGGCATCGTCCAGCGAACCTCCGAAGGATCGCTCCTCGTCCAGATACACCAGAGGGATGGGATATTCGCTGATGTCCCAGTTCAGGTCAGCTGCCTGCACCCACAACTGCAGCGGCATTGCGTAACCGCTGTCCGTGATATCGAGATCCGACACCGACGACACACGGTACGCCTTGAAGCCGCAGAATGAATCCGTGATGGCAAATCCCAGCTGTTCATTAAGGCACTTGGTGATCTGCATGTTGATGCGTCGTCGATCTTCCGGAGCCACGCTGTTGCTGTCAAAACTCTTCAGGTAGCGACTGCCGGAAACCATATCTACGGGATTTGTCGGATCATTGATCTGAGCCGCGATGTCTTTGATCAGACGTGGCTGATGCTGTCCGTCGCAATCGATCGTGACCAGGGTGTCGTAGCCGTAACGCACAGCGTAGTCGAAGGCCGTCTTAAGAGCAGCTCCGTAGCCCCGATTAACCCTGTGGTTCTCGACGTGGACCGACTCACTGAATTCCGCCAGAGCTGCGTCTGTGTTGTCCGTTGATCCGTCGTTGACTACCAGTATGTCATCTGCGTGCTGCAGCACGTGATCCAGCACCTGTCGGACGTGTGCGGCTTCGTTATATACCGGCAAAGCGGTCAAAATGCGGTCGTTCATGAGAGCATTCTACGGTCGAACAGGACGTAGTCAATTTGGATTGCCGAGACCTGACCCGAACCCCATGGACAGGATTGTCAGTTGCGACACGGGACTCTGCATGGGTAAACACAGGGGAAAAGGGGCCTGGGCTGCCGTGCCCCGATTTCGTAAAACCTGCAGGGCCCGGCGTGTTGGCAGATTGGACGCCATGCAGCGATCGGACCTTACAAGTATTCCTCAGCCGGCGTGGTAAATCTGATGCAGAGGTCTAGAATGTGCTCGACAGATAGTAATCTGTCCGGTTTTCGGCCACCGTTTGTGTGGACGCAGCCAGCGTCACGGCCCCGTCAAAATGAAGGGGCGTTGCTGGCGTCAGCCGGTCAGCTGTTTTTAGGCAAACTGAACACAGGAGTTATACAAGAGTGGCTTACTCACTTCCCGACTTACCGTATGCCCACGATGCACTGGAACCACACTTTGATGTTCGCACGATGGAGATCCATCACGGAAAACATCATCAGGCGTACATCAACAAAGTGAATGCAGCTCTGGAAGGCACAGAGCATGCTGACAAATGCATTATCGAATTGATGAAAGGGCTGAACAGCCTGCCCGATAACATTAAAGGGGCCGTGCGAAACAATGGCGGTGGACATGCTAATCATTCCCTGTTCTGGACAGTGCTGTCCGCCGATGGTGGTGGTGAACCTGCCGGCGACTTGGCCGATGCCATCAACGCGGCCTGTGGCAGTTTCGACGCCTTCAAGGAAGCCTTCGCAAACGCTGGCGCGACCCAGTTTGGCAGTGGCTGGGCATGGCTTTCTGTGAACGCAGACGGCAGTGTTGTTGTCGAAAGTACCGCCAATCAGGACACTCCTCTGTCCGAAGGTCGTACGCCGATCCTGGGTCTTGACGTCTGGGAGCACGCCTATTACCTGAACTACCAGAACCGGCGACCCGATTACATCGCAGCTTTCTGGAACATCGTAAACTGGGATCAAGTTGCCAGGCGCTTTGCAGAAGCAAAAGGTTAGGCGAAGTCAGTTTATTGACACATGTTTTCATTGATCGAACGGCACCTCAGGGTGCCGTTCTGTCGTTGGCGTCACCCCGGAAGCTGTTTTGTAAATGTCGCCGCTGTTCGATGGTGCTCTTTGCGGTGACGCCGGCGTAATACTTCTCGGTCGTCTGAACACTGGCAGGTCGCCACTCTGGTTGTGCCCCGGATCTCTGAATACGTCCGCACGAATGAAAAGATCTGTTCTCGATTTCTGTCTGTCGTGCAGCGGAATCTTCGACCAGGCCGGAACGAGCTTCAGCGGGCGAATCCGATCGCCACCGTACCGCCGATGAGTCCCAGGTCTTCAGTGTCCCCATCGCCAATCACACCACCGCTCCAACGCTGCGCTTCAAAGACGCCTCGAATGAACCAATGACCGCCGTGGACTCTTCTAAGTGTTCTTTCCGCACCCAACTGAATTTCAGTAATCGTGAAAAACAGATTGGTCATTGGCGCACCGTTGTCCAGACCGTGGTCAGAAAACTGAAGGGAGGTCCGGGCCAAACCAAACAGAGACCACTTGTCATCGACACAACGAGTCAACTCAATTCCGATAACCGGACCGAGGCTGTCAGTCATCTGATCTGCGTCGAAGAAGCCAAATTCCTTGTAGTCGGCGTATCTCAGTCCGCCGCTGATCAGGCCGTTCCAGTGACCCAGTTTGAACTTGTCCGTCACTTCGACGTCAACCATGGTCAGGTCGAAGCTTTCGATAAGAGTAGGCACACCAACGTGATCCGGATTAAGATTCTCGTATTCGAACCACCGAGCACGCACTCCGAGTCCCTGATCTCCTGTGTACCCGAACCATAGCCGAGCTGCCGGGTCGTGATCAAAGCCCGGCGCCTCGCCTTCGGACTGAAAGGGCTTTAGCCACGTGATTTCAGCACCGGCCGTGGCGCCTCACTGTGATGTGCATGGATAACAGAAACTACGACGTGTCGTACGATTGTTTTCCGCGGCTGCAAGTCGTCGATCGTACTCGTCAAATCGTCGTTGCAGTGCCTCAAGCTCAGATCGGGGAACGAATTCCAGATTGTCGTCCGCGGCTCTTGTGGGGCCGGATTCCAAACTGAAAACAGTTACGAGGAACAGCGGAATGAGTCGAGCATTGATTCGCATTGGGTGACCCTCCTTGATCGTCTGAATGCGGCAATTCCTTTGCCGTTCACCTCCCGATCCCTTACCACAATGTGGTTCACAGAGATAAGAATTGTAGGATTCCTGGCCCTCCGTCAGTCGTTGAGCGATTGCCGATGACGACGCGAAGGGATACGGAGGGTTATCGGTGGGGTGTCGTATTCACGTACACATTCGCAGGCACAGCAGTGACATTCGGCATAACTGCCCGGATCCGCTCTACCCGCATTTCTGATGCATTGCATCGTTGAACCACGCGGATTCCGTCCGGCTCATGCCGCATGACGAGCCACCCATCGTCGGCCATAATGAGTTACTGCATGTCTTGCTGTTACGAAAAGGCTCAGGTACCAATACCCTGGTCCGCAACAGCTGGCACCAATCCCCGGCTCGTCACCATGAACCTCGCCGGTCGAATCAGAATGCTGATGACGCGGGCTCCGAGTGTTTTCGGCAGTTGAAACGATGGGCGAAATCTAAATCGGTGAACGAAGCGTACGATGAGCTCGTTACAGATGACAACAGCGTGGACCGCCATTCCACCACCACGACCATGCGTCAGTCGTGGCTTCTACTGTGACTCCATGGGCGTGCGGATGTCAGCTGAGAAGCTTTCTGATATGCCACAGCGTCGGGCGATCTCATCAATGCGGCACTGAACCTGAAGTTCCCCAAACGTCTGTCCCGGTAGAGTTAACAGCAGATTGTTCGAATGGGCGAAGCGGTCTGCAAAGCCCGGCAATACGATTCGTGGATCCAGCCAGTTGAGACGTCTGGGCGTCAATGTGGACGTGTGTCGGACGATACAGTTCGTGCAGTTGTTCAGCAGCGAATGATAAAATTGCGGAGAGGCGTTCAGCTGTTGAATCCGTTGGGCGATATCGACAAATAGCTGCTGGACCTGTTCCGGAGGTGCATTGCACGGGAACATGAAGACTCGGTCATCCGGACGCATCACTGTACGTGCTCCGATTTCGTCCCGCTCATCCGCGACGATATAGATCAACTCGTATTGGCGGTAGAGTCCTTTGACCGGAGAAAATGACTCTCCCTGTTCACGTCGGATTTCAATCGACACGCTGAAGTATTGCGGTCCCTTTTCAGACCCAACCTGGAACGTCAGGAAGTTGTGTGCGATGCCTTCAAGGGCGGTGAATCGTTGCACGACAAACCACACTTTTTCGAGCTGACTCAGCTTGAAATCAAAACTTCCATAGTGGACGTCGGTGCCGGTTTCTGTGCGATAGATCGCATGTCGAAACCCCTCAATCAGCACGTTGTCGCCTCGGATTTGCACATCCGCAAGCTGTGCGTTGTCGTTGGCCCAGTCGCGTTCGTTTGACGGCCGTTGCAGCAGTGTAAATACATAGACGAAGACAATAGATGTCACTGTCACTCGAAGCCATCTGTTGTGATCCTGCCAGCGAAATAGTAACGTCGCTGTCGCTGTAAAGTAGGTCAGCGCGAGCACGCCGGCGACTGGCGATGGCAGGAATTCGAAGTAGTAAACAGCCCCGACCGCCCAGGCGAACAGCAGCAGGACAGTCAGCCACTTCATGCCGCGCAACGACAGTCGGGCAACATGCCGAAATGTGGTCTTGAGTCGACTCATGTTCATCACGACAGGATGACACATCTCTGCTGGGCAGGCAAACAACGATCCGAGGCTGAGGGATTGTCAGTAATCCACGTGTTAATGCGCGGGACATTGACGATCGCATTGCTGGAATGACGACATTGTCAGCCATGGATGCCGGAATAAAGTGGACGTTCAGCCGATAGCGTAAACAATAGTGGAGATCGAATATCGGGTTTTCCTGCCGCGGGCTGTCAAGATGTCATCCCCCTCTCTTTCTCTGTGTCCTGAATGTGCGTCGTTGAACGCAGCAAACACGTGCGTCACTGACACCGTGGCGGAATGTATTCAGTGTGGCCGGAGGTTCCTGCTGCCCCAGACGTCGTCGCTGGCGGAAAAACAAAAAACATCCCGTACGGCCGTTGCGGTTGCAGAACCTTTGGGAAAGTCGACGCTGCACAGAAACGCAGTCAGCCGCATCCTGGTGTCCATTATTGTGTCAATGGTCGTCAATGGGGGATTGTTGGCCTTGCTGGGACTGTTGTACTTTCACGTTGCCAGTTACGAAGGATATCTGCTGAACGGACGACAGCAGAGTCCAACACAAGACGACTTGTCGATCTTCCCTGTGTTTGATCTGGGCGGCGCAGAGTCTGAGCACGATCGTTTGCAACCGGCAATGGAAATCGCGCAAATCGCGCCGACTCACAATGAGAGATTCTCCGTGTCCGACGGCTTGCTGCCAGACGGAGTCGGCGCGCTGAAGGGCGATGGCGGAACAGGCAGTGGCGGCGGCGGGACCGGTCTGTTCGGAGGTGCGCAACATGGAGAGTCATTTGCCTACGTCGTTGATGCTTCCGGCAGCATGTCTGGTGATCGGATGACGCGGGTCCTGGAGGAACTAAGGGCATCCGTAAATTCTCTGGAAGAAC
>JAQWLN010000261.1 GCA_029247265.1 Fuerstiella sp. | reverse complement strand
CGAAACACGTGGTGCCGTGATGGTGACAATCGTGCTGGCCACTGGAATGCTGGGCCAACTGATTGGGGGGTGGGCGACCGATCGCAGTGTTAAACGATTTGGACTTCGCCGCGGTCGAGTGCTGCCGATCACCGTCGCCTGCACCATTGCAGGCATTTCCTATCTCTGTTGCCCCATGATTGATTCCGTCTGGGGGATTGTCGCATGCTGCGCCATCGTCTCTCTGATGACGGACGTGGGCAATCCGTCGGTCTGGGGATTCATGCAGGACGTGGGCGGCCGAAATACCGGTGCAATCTTCGGCTGGGCCAATATGTGGGGCAATTTCGGTGCTTCTGTGAGCGCCATCATGGTGCCAAAAATTTTGGCCTATGGAGCTCAAGACGGCAGCGGACAGACGCTGGTCTTTGTTGTCTGTGCCAGTGCGTTCTTTGTCGCTGCAATCGCCGCCCTGGGAATGGACGCCACAAAACCATTGAAAGCGGGCCGTTGAATGTCATCGGTCCTCGTGCAGATAGTCACCCCCCCGGGCGTTACGTAGCCGGTGACGAAAGCTGCCTGACCTTCAGAAAGACAGCAACTGGTGAGTTCTTACCGGAATCGTCCGCCGGTGCTCCGTGAATTCTCAGCGACAGGATTGAAGGTAAGCCGACCCCCCCAACGGGGGTTCCGTTACGGAATCTCCGCGTCCAAAACCGAAATTGCTGCTCTGTGGCTGATTTTGCTGAGATGCCGTCGGTTACTGCGGATTTACTGGACTTCGGCGCACGAATGGGAACAATGCGCGATCCTTAGCGGTTAGCTTCATAATTGCGATCGATCAGATTCCGCCGAGGCTAACCCGCAATTTGAATTGCGCAGCAACGTCCACCGATTTCTGCGTCGTTTTTGAGGGCATTCCTGTTGGAATGCGGTAAATATGTCGGTGAGGCTGGATGCTGGACGCCGTGTTGGGTGAATACAACGGCGCCCACAAGTGTCCCTCACCTTGGGAGTTCCCTGGGTGAGTACAACATTACGTGGCGTTCGAGCATTTGCTCCCGCCGATCGTTGTTGACCGTCGCGTGGTCACCTTAACTCATCGTATTCAGACGAGTTCGTCACATCCATCAGGGAAAAAGATGTATACATTGCTGACTGGGGCTACTGGACTGGTTGGACGCTACGTTGTTCGCGACCTGCTATTGAATGGCCACAACGTTGCAGTTGTGGTGCGGCCGTCAAAAAAATGCGGTCCGCGAGAACGCATGGAACAGATTCTGCAACATTGGGAAGAGGAACTCGGCCGTTCTCTGCCACGTCCTGTAGTTCTGAGCGGCGACATCGCGGAATCTGGATTTGGTTTTTCAGATGACGATCGCCGTTGGGTTCAGGACAACGTCGACTGCATCATGCACAGCGCGGCGATTCTTGAATTCTATGGTGCAGACCGCAACGGCGAACCCTGGCGCACAAATCTCGGTGGCACTCGCAACATGATCGAGCTCTGTCGAGAGCTGAAGATCCACGATATCCACTACGTCTCGACCTGCTACGTCGCCGGGCTGCAGACGGCCCCGGTGATGGAGAATTCACTTGACGCCGGGCAGTCGTTCCGAAACGACTATGAGGAAAGTAAATTCCTTGCCGAGTCGGAAGTCCGGGCCATCGATTTCGCAGACCATGTCACCGTTTATCGTCCGGCTGTGATTTCCGGAGATTCGGTCACGGGGTACACAAACACCTATCACGGTATCTATCTATACCTGCGGCTAATGGACCTGATGATTCCGCCGCAACCGGTTGGCCCCGATGGCTCGCGACACGTTCCGGTCCGTCTGCGGATGGACGGAAGTGAAAGTCGAAACATCATACCTGTCGAGTGGGTGTCTGCCGTTACGGTCCGGCTGTTTGAAACACAGGAGGCTCGAGGTGGCACATACCATTTGGCCCCCGATAAGAAAATGACGTCCGGGGACATGATTGAGTGGTGTGAAGACTATTTCAATGCCACAGGAACTCAACTTTGCGGCCATGACTTCCTGCACGAAGAAGCCACTCGCGAAGGCAACGAGGATCAATGGATGTTCGAACGTCTGTTGATGGAGAATATGGGCACCTACGAGCCGTATGAAAGAACGGACAACACATTCGACATGACCAACACGAAGCGTTTTGCGGGAGACATCGTCTGCCCGGAAATCGACAAAACGGTGATTCATCGGTATATCGATTTCGGTAGCGAAGACCGCTGGGGGAAAGGCCGCCCGGCACCTCTTACGAATTCAGATTGGGCAGAGGATGTGTTCGCTGCGTCGCCAGAGGGAGTCACGAACAATCCAGCCAGTGTAGGCATCGATGTGCTGGGGCCAGGTGGCAGTCAATGGACGGTGGCCTATTCCGCAACGGGAATTGTCGGTATGTCTCGTGGTCTGCCAGACAGTCAGTCGCCAGTGCTGCGACTGTCATTGAACGATTTGATTCGATTACGTGAAAAGCCACAGGAGTTCACAGAACGCTTTGCATCGTTCCTCGATGGTGTGTCGGACGATGAACGTGACGCAGTAGCTGCCGAATTATTGGCAGCGTTGTCCAGTGACAAGCAACTGACGTCGGCGCGATAGTTCCGAATAGTGACATGGACGACTCCCCACGTCCGTTAATCGCCGCTTACTCTATCGTTTGCGGTGATGTGTGTAATTTTCCAACTCCACAGCCAACATGAGGTCACCTGTGAATCGACCACACGCTCCCGCCAATCTTCCCGCGCCAACAATTTGTATGGACGAAGGCTGGCACTGCCTGCACCAGTATTACAAAGTTGATCAGTCCGCACTGATGTTGCTGTCTGATTCTCAGCGAGCGGAAGGACGCGAGTACGTCACTCAGGTACTTAACGCCTCCGGTGATGACGCTCCGGCTCGCCTGCAGGCATCTATTGTGTCGGGACATCGAGCTGATCTGGGGCTGATGATCATGGACGCGGATCCCCTGAAAATTGATCGGGTTACGCAGCAACTGCGCAACGCCGCCATTGGCAGTGCGTTGAAACCAGCGTATTCATTTGTCTCGATCACTGAGGTATCAGAGTACGTTCCGTCGATCGAACAGTATGCAGACCGTCTAAAGCGCGAAGGCACGCCCGAAACAGACCCGGCCTTCGAAGCAAAGCTGAATACTTACAAACAGCGGCTGCCGAAAATGAACCAGCAACGGCTGTATCCGGACTTCCCGCCGTTTCCGGTGATCACATTCTACCCGATGAATAAGGCCCGCCATCCACAGGCGAACTGGTACACCGAGCCGTTCAGTGCTCGCAGCGAATTGATGGCAGAGCACGCGACATCCGGGATAAAATTCGCGGGGCGTGTCTCGCAGCTGATCACTGCGTCCACCGGTTTCGACGACTGGGAATGGGGTGTCACTCTCTGGGGCCGCGCTCCGGAACACATCAAGGAGATCGTCTACGGCATGCGGTTCGACAGAGCATCTGCGAAGTATGCTGAATTTGGGCCCTTCTACCTGAGCTATGCCTCCTCCCCCGAGGATGCATTGGCTCACCTGCGAATTTGACAACGCCGTCGTCGACAAACATTCTATTTTGACGCCAGCTCGTGAATCCGCAATGCTCGAAAATCCAGATCAGTTGTTGGGTCATGTCCCTGCAGACTGATGTGGCCAGCCTTGAGTCGCTTGCCACGACGAGGATTCTCATCCGGTTCGCGATCGTCCTGCCAGTTGACGACCTGGTAGCCGTTCACGAACGTCGCAATCCTGTCTCCTTGCGCAATCAGCGTTTCCACCATCCACTCGTTGTCGTTGGCCACGACATATCGAGCGGCCGCGCGGCGAAAAATGGCACCGCTTCCGGAATCGGCGGGGTTCGTCCGGTCACCATCCCTGAATCCGTTCTGAATCTGCATCTCGTAGCCGTGTGACGGTGCATCTTCAGTTCCGGTCATTGCCCGAAAGAATACACCGCTGTTCAACGCCTCACCGTTGGTCCGCGCTTCGACGTGCAGAATGAAGTCCTCGTAAGTCGCCTCGGTTTCCAGAAATCCGGGGCCATTCGCTACATGAATAGCACCTTCCACGACTTCAAACGAGCTCTTGCTGCCCGGCACCTGGCGCAATCCGGTCAGATCCGTTCCATTAAACAGGTCATTGCTGTCCAGGGGCCGCAGAAAAATGTTACGGAACGCAACTCTGCCCGCGTTCATCTGCAATCCGATTTTTCCGTACGTGCGTTGGTCATCCGATTCGTCTTTAAAGTCAACGATGTCCTGCCCGTCCAGCTTTACTGTGATCTGAGCGCCTTCACACCGAACAGAGAAGGTATGCCAGTCTCCTTCCACTGCCGGCACATTTTCCGCAACATGTCGTCCCACCAGACTGCCGGTCGCGTGTGATTCGTGCGAATCGCAGATATTCAGCTCGTAGGTGTCGGTCACCGGGTTGCTGGCCGCGTCAGCCGTACGCAGGAACACACCGCTGTTACCGCCTTCGGCCAGATGAAAGTCACACCTCAGCTCAAAATCGTCGAACACAAACGGAGTCAGCAGCAGACTTCGTTCACCACTGTCGGCAACAATCGCACCGCCCTCAACGTGCCAGTTGGTCTCTTCGGGCACCTCCCATCCGAACAGTGTTGTTCCGTCAAACAGACTGACCCAGCCGTCACGGAGCTCATCTTCGCTCAGATTCGGCTTCACAAACTTCAACGGAGGTGTCACCTCTGGCGTCTCGTCCACGGTAATCGTCGGCTGGGTTGAAGCGGATTGAGTCGAAGCGGGCACCCCTTCCTCCGTCGGCGAATGTGTGCCTGGACAGCCCACAGTACCAAGCGTAACGACTAACACAACAACGGTGGCACCGAATGAAGATGGCATGTTTTTTGTCATCAAGAGCTCCCTGCAATGGTGTGTCCGACACAGACGGGGCGTGGACTGTTTTCAACTGCGGCACTCTATTAATTCTTGCATGGCGTGTCACGTCGTTGCTGAATCAGAGCTGCGCGGGTGCTGTAACGGATTGTGATTTCATACCTACGGGTGGCAGGGGCTGGACGGAGATTGCGAAGGAAGCCCCGTAGTTTCACTGGTGCCTCGCTGCAGCCCCGGCCAGACTCTCCAACGTCACAACTGTTCGCTACTGCTGCCTCTGTCGCTCATTTGAATCCGCTGGTTCTGAACACACGAAGATCGCGGGCAGGATACGGCGAAGTGTGCTGTAATTTATCGAAATTTGCAGTCCGGATTGTTGCTGACTTGCGATTCGCGGGAATATTCCAGACTATCCGCCGGCTGAGTTCCTGTGCCCCACACCGGAAGTCGAATCGTCACCACATCAAACGTTATCTGATAATCGATACTCACCCACAGGACCTAAGTTAATGAGCGAACAGTTGTGCCGTTGGGGAATCATGAGCACTGCCGGAATTGCTATGAAAAACTGGCATTCCATTGCTGCGTCCGGCAACGGACAGGTACTGGCTGTGGCCAGTCGGTCAGTCGAAAAAGCTCAGGCTTTTATTGATGCATGTCAGGCCTCAGTTCCGGTATCACATCAGGTCGATGCATTGGGGAGCTACGAAGAGTTACTGTCCCGAGACGACATTGATGCTGTTTATGTGCCGCTGCCGACCGGGCTCCGTACGGAGTGGGTGGTCAAAGCCGCCAACGCGGGCAAACACGTCATGGTGGAAAAACCGTGTGGTGTTACGGCCGACGACGTGCACACAATGATCGATGCCTGTAAGGCAAACAACGTCCAGTTTATGGACGGAGTCATGTTCATGCACAGCGCTCGTCTGCCCGAGATCCGCAGGACTCTCGACGACGGCACCAGCGTGGGGGAAATCCGTCGCATCGCCAGTCAGTTCAGCTTCTGCGCTGATGAAGAGTGGGTGGCCAGCAATATCCGAGCCAGCAGCAGTCTGGAGCCGGCAGGGTGCCTTGGCGACCTGGGATGGTATACGATCCGCATCACGTTGTGGGCCATGAAATTTGAAATGCCGACGGAAGTGCGGGGCCGCATTCTTTACGGTGCGAAGCGAGCCGACAGCCCCGACGACGTGCCAATGGAATTCCAGGGGGAGCTTCATTTCGCCAATGGAACGTCCGCGACGTTTTACAATTCCTTTCGCGGCAACCACCAACAATGGGTCAATATCAGCGGAACGAAGGGTTATCTGGAATGGAAAGACTTCGTGTTGCCGTATCTTGACAACACCGTTTCTTTCGACGTCGCGAATCACGACTTCGTCGCCGAGGGCTGCCGCTTTAATATGGAAAAATACCTGCGAACGGTCTCGTTGCCCGAATTCAGCAACAATGCTGAAAATGCTCAGGAAACAAACCTGTTCCGCAACTTTGCGTCGCTGGCGCTCAGCGGTAACGTCGATTCTCACTGGCCTAATATCGCGTTGAAGACGCAGCAGGTACTGGATGCCGCCCTCAAATCAGCGCGGAACGGCAGTGAGCCGGTTATGCTCTGATGAGTTATTGTTACGGGGCATTTTGGCGGCCGACGTCTTTTGCAGGGATTCTGTGCACCGCAAGGACGGTCAACACACAGGTGAACTGTTTGCGGCCGGTTCTGTACACAAATTCCGTCAAAGTTGCCAAATCAGGGAAAAACCACCGGAACGGAATTTAGCAGCGTTCAAGCAGAAGCTTCTGTTGGTTAGACTTCTGCCTACTCGGCCGCACAAATTCTTGTCACTGCCGCTCGCCTTGCCTCAGCCCAGCGTGGTTTCTCATGGACGCCGTAATCGAATTGTTTCAGAGTCTGGTCAACGTTCTCTGGTCACTGCTGGCCGTTGTGGTTGCTCTTGTGAGGGTGATTGTTCCGTGGCTGCCGTTGCTGGCGTGGCTGGCTTTCTGGTCATTGGCGGTGAACTGGGCGAAGGCCACCAGAATCCTTTGGAGAGGCGGCTTAATCGGCGTGCTGCTGCTGATGTTCGTGACGGTGCTTGTCTGGGGGGCCGTCGTTCCGCCAGTTGAAGGCACACACTCTCTATTCGGCCTGACGGTCAGTAATTACGCCGGCAAGTTTATTTACGTCACGATGCTCACCTGCATGACACTACTGTGCGGGTCTGTGCAGATGTCCGGGACGTTTGGCTCTTTGGTCGATTTTTCGAGCGAAGACGGAGCCGATGACGCCGCTGCAGCCGCACACGGTCACTAGCCGACTGCACAGTCGCCCAAGGCGACGACGCTCTGGTCGCAAATTCTCTCGATGGCCACACCTTTGGCTCATGCCGGAGCTGCAGGCAGCAGAAGAGTCAACACGATTCCCGATGAAGTAGGTTCCCCTCAAGGTTTTCGTAATGCGACACGCCATATTATTATCAGCGGTGCTCTTCACGACGATTCAGCTTCACGGTGGTGACTGGCCGAACTGGCGCGGACCCAACGGAAATGGAGTCGCCGACGGTCACGATTATCCGATTGCCTGGACGGCAGACAACGTGGCGTGGAAGTACCAGCTCAATGGCATCGGGGCGTCAACGCCTGCTGTTCAGGGCGATTCCGTCTTCGTCACGACAACTGTTGAGGGCAGGAACGTGGTGACTTGTATTGGTCTTGATGGCCGCGAACGCTGGGCGAAAAGACTTGGTGCTTCCATCGATGGCAAGCAGGGCAAGGATGGAACGGGAGCAAATCCTTCGCCGGTCGTGGACGGCGAATGCGTGTTCGTTTACTTCAAGAGCGGGGACTTCGGCTGCTTTAGCCTGTCGGGGGAATTGCAGTGGGAAACGAACGTCTTTGAACGTTTTGCCGAAGTCACCACCGAAACGTTGTGGTGGGATCTGGGGACATCGCCGGTGCTCACAAAGAATGCTGTCGTCGTCACCATGATGCACAGCGGGCCCTCGTATCTGGCCGCCTTTAATCGCACCAACGGCAAACTGCTGTGGAAACACGATCGTGTCACTGACGCTCCTCGTGAAGCAGCTCAAAGTTACACCACGCCAATTGTCACGACGAGCCCCGCAGGCAGGGAAGTCATCATTGTGACGGGGGCCGATTACGTCACGTGTCATGACGCCACCAGTGGTGAAGAACTCTGGCGTGTCGGGACGCTGAATCCTGAGCACAATGAATATTTTCGATCCATCAGTTCTTCTGTATCCGCGGACGGCATTGTGATCGCTCCATATGCCCGAGGGGGCACGCTGACGGCAATCCGAATGGGCGGCAACGGCAATGTCACAAAATCGCACGTGATGTGGACGAACCCCGAAACGGCAGCCGATGTGCCCACTCCGACAATTTCGAATGATCGCATCTATGTTCTGCGAGACGTCAAGACTGCTCGGGGCACCATAGATTGTCTTGATCTGCAATCAGGCAATACGATCTGGTCGGGGCAGTTAGAGAAGCACCGCATGACATTTCGCGCGTCACCGGTTCTTGCAGACGGGAAGCTGTACGTCACCCGACAGGACGGCACGGTGTTCGTTCTGGATGCTGTCGGTGACGAATTCAAGGTACTCGCCGCCAACAAAGTGGCAAATGAGCATACTATTGCCACTCCGGTGTTCGTTGACGGCAAGATTCTGCTGCGAACGCAGGATCATATCTATCTGATCGGAACATGACGCGAATGGCTTCGCAAACCGCGAATTTCCCGACGGTGTCCCGAAATCGAGCAACTCACGCCCACGTTGACTGAAGCTGAACGATTTTGCTTGCCGATTTCAGCTTTCGGGATTAAACTCCTCCGCTTCAATACGGAAATTGCGGCGTCGCCTGACTGCAGATTCACGATCAACGGCACGGGTTTTCGTCTTGGACCGGTCTGAGGCACTGGCCTCCTTCCATCTTTCTGACCATCTTCTCATTCTCTGCGTTGTCAGAACGCTGGTGTACTTGTCACCAGCCGACAATTGCCGAAAAGGCTACGAACCAATGAAAAAGGACATCCACCCGGAATATCGGGATGTCATCTTCCAGGACACTTCGAACGGTACTCGTTTTCTGCTGAAGTCGACCATCCAGTGTAAAGAAACCGACACTTGGGACGATGGCACGGAGCACCCGCTGTTCAAGGTTGAAATTACGTCGGCGTCTCACCCCTTCTACACCGGTAAGATGAAGTTTGTTGACACGGCTGGTCGTGTTGAAAAATTCCAGAAGAAGTACAACTGGGGCAAGAAGAAGGAAGCAGCAACGGAAGAAACAGCGACCGAAGAAGCCAAATAGCAACTTCAATTCGAAAATTGACAATAGGGGCGTACGCAGGAATCTGTGTGCGTCCTTTGTTTTTGCGTTTGCCGACAAGAGCGAGGTCGCAGGCCGCCGTACAGCGGTCTTGCCTGACTCGTGGCCGCGACCCATATGTTTCTGCTTAAGCGTTTCGTTTCGCGACGAGCTGCACGAGCACGTCTTTCGGCAACTGCTTTAGGGGAACGATCCCACAAGAATGGTCCGTCCCCGTCGGTCAATGCTATGATGCGTTGAACCTGAACCACTGCTCCTTCGAACGGCATCCCCTCCTTCACTCAGCGACGTCACACCATGTTTCCCAGTCTTGAACAAAAACTTGCGCGGTACGTCGAACTGGAACAGCAGCTTCTGGATCCGGACGTCCTGTCGAACGTTGAAAAGATGCTGGCCATTCAGAAGGAAATGGGGGGGCTTTCGCGAATTGCCGTCGCGGTGCGAGAATATCATTCACTGCAAGGTGACATCGAAGCCGCACAGATGATGGTGGACGAGGAAACCGATTCGGATTCCAAAGCCTATGCGCAGGAAGAGCTGGATAGCCTGCTTGAGAAGCGCAGCGGCATGGCGGAAGAACTCGAAGATCTGGCCATGTCGGGGGATTCGATTTCTCGCGGGTCGCTGATCATGGAAATTCGAGCAGGAACCGGTGGTGACGAAGCAGCGTTGTTTGCTCGAGACTTGTACGAAATGTACATGCGGTTCTGTGAATCGAAATCGTGGAAGGTCGAACTGCTGGAGCACAACACGACGGAACTGGGCGGAATCAAGGAAGTTGTGTGTTCCATCAGTGGCGACGGGGCCTTTCACCAGCTGCAGTTTGAAAGCGGTGGTCATCGAGTACAGCGCGTTCCGGAAACGGAGACTCAGGGACGGGTTCACACAAGCGCGGCGACGGTGGCGGTATTGCCGGAGGCCACTGATGTTGAAATTGATATCCAGCCTGATGATCTGCAGATCGATACTATGCGGGCTGGCGGTCCGGGCGGGCAGAAGGTCAAC
>JAQWLN010000246.1 GCA_029247265.1 Fuerstiella sp. | reverse complement strand
TTCGGCGCCGGCAGCAGCTTTTTGTGGTGAGGTTTCGACGGCGAAACGTATTTCCAATTTACTGCCCATGTTCATCAACCCGTGGGGAACAGGTTGCAGCCGTTATGCGGATGTGCTGGAAACGGACGACGGCTACTACGCGACGTGGCAGCAGTCGCAGGACGATCTGTCTCAGCCGCTCGTACTGAATTTCGTTTCAACCGCTCAGGCCCGAAGCATTCTCGCTGGCTAGCAGGTTGGCATGTGGCGGATCGACGACGACACGTCGGGCGTACACCTTCTGGCTGATCGCCAAACGCCGAGGTCTAGAGCTACGGTAGCGAAAATTCAACGTCAACTGTGCCCGCGTTGTTGCGGCGACTTGCACTGCTGTCGTTTACCTGTAACCAGACAGATACATTCTGCGACGTGCGAATTGTTTTGCCTGTGCCCACGGAAATGCGACTGGTCATCGAAACTCCGGCATCGCTGACCAGCGTGGCGACCACCTGACCAAGTGGCAGCCCTGAGAAATACTCGATGCTGACGCCCTGTGGCTCTGACATCCACAGGTGAGGCTGATCGTTTACCGAGAAATGGCCTGTACACTTCACGTTTACCGATTCGCCGGCCGCAAGTCGTAGTCCGCTGTCCTGCCAGTCGAGATCCGCCTGCACCTGGAATTTTGCGATTCCGGTTTTCAGGTCATTGGCGGTGAGCGGTGTTTTCGAATGGACGGGAAAACTGTGATTGACATCATAGTGTTCACGGAGTGATTCGACGAACAACAACCAGTCGGTACCTAGGCGCGGCTGCAGGTGACCGCGCAGTTGTCTGACGGTTTCGGAAATTTCGTCTCCTGTTCGCAGCGTTGCGAGGGAGCGGAACGGATCGCGATAGTCTGGATGAGTCTGCAGAAACCAGCACAACGCCCAGGATGTGGCATACTGCGAATACTGTGTGAAGTTTTTCGCGTGATCAGGCATCACGTCTTCAAGTGTTGTTATCGTTAAGTGTTCGGGATTCGCAGCATCTGCTGATCCGCGTCGCTGAAACGAACGGCGTATCTCAGATATTCGGCCCCAGCCTTCGAAGTCTTCAAATGATTCGGGAAACACTCCGAATTCCACCCTGGCGGGCGTTCCCTGCTGATTCACCAAACGATGAGTCGCGAAAAACTCCGCCATGCCTTCCATGTACCAGCTGGCCGGAAGTTGCTGCATGCCGCATTCGCACGTCATAAAGCAGTGGGTGAATTCGTGCAGCAGCAGGTGTCGTCGGTAGTAGTCCTGTTCTGTATCAAACATCCAGAACTGGTAATTCCAGTGGCGGCCGTGGTCGAACGTAAATGTTTCGGACGGCATCAGGCCCGCCGCCCGAAACGCCTGCTCGTTGTCGATCAAATGTCCAGTCACCTGGAAATCAGAATCATCAATCGAAGCAGGCAGCTTTCCGAAGTGTGATTCCAGACGATCGAACAATTGATCCGCGATCGCCGGCAGATGAGCGACGATTTCTTCCGGAAGATCGGAAAGCAGAATCAGCCGGCGACTTTCATAGCGACGAATGCCGGCCTGCGCCAGTCGCGCCGCGTTGAGTCCCGGTCGCTCGTCCGGCAGGCGGACTTTGAGTGCAGCGGTTTCTGTGTTGCCGGCCGTCTGCTGTGGCTCCTCATTCGCGGGAGTCGATGTGGGCAGTGCCAAAACGTCTTTGTTCTGCGTTCGTGCCACATCGTCAGGACGGGCTGCCGGTTTCTCAGAAACGGGCGATGTTAATGTGGCCGGTGGATTCTGTGCCGGCGAAGGGGCCTGCCCGCAGCCGCAGGCTAACGACCACAGAATGCACAACACAAACGTCCACAGCTTGTGCTTGGTCTGCGACGTGCGATCACACAAAGGATTGGTTCGGGGTATCACCTGCCCTGCCCTTGCTACGGTTTAGTCTGGCGAAACAGCCAGGGAACCAGTCCATCGTTATCTAGGTAAGACGGTGTCCACGCATTGTGTCCTACTCCTGGCAATTCCACATAGACCGGTTTACCACCGGCGTGTTTTAGCGCCGCGACGGCGAGGCGGCTGCGTTGAACGGGGACAACAGTATCGGCATCCCCATGAGCAATCCACATCGGCACGTCGTTAAGTGCTTGCAAGGTGGAATTGTCGGCGCCGCCACAGATGGTGGCGACGGCAGCGAACAGACTGGAACGTCGGACTCCGAGATCCCAGCTGCCGACGCCGCCCATCGATAAGCCGGTCAGGTAGACTCGGCGTTTGTCGATCGACTCCTCCTGCAGTGTTTTCTCCAGTAACTGCATCACGACCTTCATCTGGTCGTCCGGCTGCCGGGGAGCATCGTGAGTTTCCGGTAGTCCCCAGTCGACCTCAACCCATCGTTGATTCGGACGACACTGAGGGGCCAGGACGTAACAGGGAAATCGTTCGCGCCATCGCGGTTGAGCCATCTGTTCAGGCAGGTACAACAGCTGAAGGGCATTGTCCGTTCCTCGCTCTCCCGCTCCGTGCAGGAACAGGACAAGTGGGTACTCTTCGCCGTCCTCAGCGTTTGGCGGAGGCATCAGACGGTAGTGGAATGTCTCGTCCCGATACTGTCCGCCCGAGAATTCGAGTGTGCGATCTTCAAACACATCCACAGCGGCGACCGGCGCTTCATCTTCGGGGCGTTTCAGTCCGCCAGCCGTATGGTTTCTCCAAAGCCAGCGCAGTGAGTCCGGAAGAATTGCGCCACCGTGTTTCTGGCTGTGACGGCTTTTGCCGGTAACGAATTTGTAGTCATAGTCCATAAACTTCAATGCAGCGGCCATTTGCAGGTTTGCCAGCCACCAGTTTCCGTGTTCGTTGTCCAGATCGTTTTCTCCGTCCTGCAGAAAGACACGAATGGGTTTTCTTTCGGTCTTTCGAATCAGCGCCGGATAATCATGTCCGCCACGAATATTTGTGAAACTGCCGATATGGCTGAGCACTTTGCCGAACCATTCGGGATGAGTCCACGCCGCTGTAAATGCACAGGTGCCACCGGATGACGCTCCGCAGATGGCGCGGTCGGCAGGATCGGATGACAGATTAAGGTTATGCTCACTGGCAATATGAGGCAAAAGTTCCTCGACTACGAATTTGGCGTACTGATCGCTCAGAGTGTCGTATTCGAAACTGCGATTATTCGCTCGCCAACGGTTTTCAGGTTGTTTGTCTCCCTTGTGTCCGGGATTGATGAAGATCCCGATGGTGACCGGCAGATCTCCGGAATGAATCAGATTGTCGAACACCACAGGTGCCCGCACAGATCCGTCCTCAGAGACGTACGAATGACCGTCCTGAAATACCATCACGCAGGCTGGTTGTGTACCGTCGTATTGTTTGGGGACGTACACATAATATTCCCGAACCGTTCCTTCAAAAATGTTGCTGTTCCAGACATGCCGCGTGACCTCACCCTGCGGTACATCGGTCTGTCGTTGAGATTCCGGACCTGGTTCGTAGATCGCATCCGGGTCCGTGTCTGTACCGTTAACCAGTGGTAGAGGCGACAACATGACCGCCGACAACAAAACGACTGGGTTCAGTAACGAAATTCGATGCATCTGGTGTCTTTCTCCGGAAGCAGTTAACAACAAGCGCCTTAACGACTTACGAGGCAGCGGCTGCGGCAGGTTAGTTCGTCGTCGAGGCGGGAACCGTCTGCAACATCACTGCACCTCTCCCCATCGTGATTCGGTGCTGCCTGATAAAAATACCACACGCTGCCGTTGTGAGCAAAAGACTCGGGCCGCTGCTGCGCCTTTTGGTGATGCAAATTTTCCATCCCGGTGATCTGCGTTGTCGTGCACAGCACGATGATGTGAGTGCTGTCTGCAGAGCATGGAGGTGGCAAAGTCCACGTGCCGAAAACGCATTGTGCAGACGACAATCGACGGCGTGCCTGACGCCGTCGATTGTATTGTATCTGTTGCGACGCCGCGGAAATTCGCGTGCCTCGGAATTGTTCTTCGTTTTCTGTACCATGGTGTATGTGGCGTTGCGACGGTTTCACTGACGACCGGACCTGTCGATGCCCCATTTCGTCTTTGGGTGAAGACTTTGTTCCTGAGCGGCGAGTCGATTCTGATGATGGTCGATGGCAGTCCGCTGTGAATTTTGATGCGACTTTTAGACATATCTGCACGCCGGAGAGATCTTATTATGGAACGAACGTTTCACGGCTGTCGTGTTCAACACAAGACACTGGGGAGGCCATCGTGAGTGAAGGCGTGCTGAAAAAGATCCGCGCGAACGTTGAGTCTGCGGTTCTTGGGAAGGAAGAAGCCGTTCGTATTGCGGTCGTGGCCCTCGTCGCCGGTGGGCACGTTCTGCTGGAAGATGCTCCGGGGCTCGGAAAGACATCGTTGGCGCGGGCTCTGGCAAAAACATTGGGGTGTCGATTTACCCGATTGCAGTTTACTCCCGACCTGTTGCCCAGCGATATTCTGGGAGCGAACGTTTACCGGCCTAATACCGGTGAATTCGAGTTTCGTCCGGGACCGGTATTTACCAATGTTCTGCTGGCCGATGAAATCAATCGAACAACTCCGCGAACGCAAAGTGCGCTGTTGGAGTCGATGAGTGAGCAGCAGGTCACGATCGAGGGGGATACGATGCCTCTGCAGAGTCCATTCGTCGTGATCGCGACACAGAACCCCTTTGAGTTTGAAGGCACCTATCCGCTGCCCGAAAATCAGCTCGACCGCTTTATGGTGTGCCTGGAGGTCGGATACCCGGATCGAAAGACCGAACGAAATGTCTTTCGAAAACATCGAAACGGAGAGCCGACGGACGAGCTGCAGGCGGTGACTAATACGGAACAGGTTGTCGCGCTGCAGGAGCAGGTCAATGATATTCGCGTTGATGACTCTGTGTCGGATTACATGCTGGATATCGTGGAAGCGACACGTAAACATCCGGAACTTTCGCTGGGGGTCAGTACGCGTGGGGCTCTGACGTTGTACCGGGCTGCCCAGGCAATGGCGATGGTCGAAGGTCGTGACTTTGTGATTCCTGACGATGTCAAACAGCTGTGCCTGCCGGTGCTCGCTCACCGGATTGTGTGCCGAGGGGCGGTGCGCGACGGTCATCGTCAGCGTGCCGGACAGATTTTGAATTCCATCATGGACAGCCTGACCGTGCCAGCGTGAAGTTCGTCGTCAAACAACAGCATAGTTCGTGACTCTAACCCGACGCATGTGTTCTGCTCGAGGTTATGTGATTCACTTCCGGCCGAAAGAACGAGAGTGGTTTTAGTATGTCCGCGTTCAAGTCAACAGTATCAGCTAAGCAACTGCGGGACTGGGACAACGCTCACGTCTGGCATCCGTTTACGGCCATGAGTGCATATGTCGATGAACATGCCCCGATCATCGCCGATGCAGATGGCTTTGATTTGATCGACGTTGACGGACGAAAGTACCTGGATGGGATTTCATCACTCTGGTGCAACGTTCATGGTCACCGCGTTCCGGAAATTGACGACGCTGTGCGTGCTCAGCTGGATCGGGTCAGTCATTCGACGATGCTGGGGCTGTCCAGTGAAGTGTCCATCCGGCTGGCGAAAGCTCTGGTCGATATTACGCCGGGCAACCTGACAAAGATGTTTTTCTCCGACAGCGGCGCCACAGCCGTCGAAGTGGCCTTGAAGCTGGCCTATCAATACCATCAGCAGAAGGCTGCGCCGGAAACCGCGCGCAACACGTTTATCAGTGTCGGCAACGCTTATCACGGTGACACTCTGGGATCGGTCAGCGTCGGCAGCATGGATGTGTTTCATCGTACTTACAGCAATCTGCTGTTTCCGACGGTGGCCGTTCCATCACCGATCGCGACGCGAGTTCCTGACGGGTATGACCGCGACTCCTGGCTCCGGTTCTGCTTCGATCGGGCGACAGAATTGGTCACTGAGAATCACCATCGGGCCGCCGGTTTTGTGATCGAACCGCTGGTCCAGGGGGCGGCGGGAATTCTGGTTCATCCGCCGGGTTACTTAAAACACATTCGCCAATTGTGTACCGAATTCAACATCCCTTTGATTGCTGATGAGGTCGCCGTAGGTTTCGGTCGTACGGGAACTATGTTCGCCTGCGAGCAGGAGTCTGTTCTTCCCGATCTGATGTGTGTCGCCAAAGGAATTACCGGCGGTTATCTGCCTCTGGCCGCAACACTGGCGACCAACGAAATATATGAAGCGTTCCTTGGGACGCCGGACGCGGGACGTACATTTTATCATGGTCACACCTATACCGGAAACCCGTTGGGTTGTGCTGCTGCACTGGCGTCCCTGCAGCGATTCCAGGAAAACGACCTGCTCGACAACGTATCGGCCTCTGCCGAACTCATCACCGAACAGCTTGGTAGGCTCGCGAATCATCCAAACGTCGGCGAAGTTCGTCAAAAAGGCATCATGATCGGGATCGAACTGGTCCGGGACAGACAGGCCATGGAACCATTCGGGGCGGCACTGCGAGTCGGACATCAGGTCACGGTGGCTGCACGAAGGCGAGGTCTGATTATTCGCCCATTGGGTGATGTGGTTGTGCTGATGCCGGCACCGGCAATGCCACTTTCGCTGATTCAGAAAATGTGTGACACAACCATTGCAGCTGTGGAAGATGTCGTGAGTCAGCTTGAGTGAAGATGGTTGAGCCGATTTCGGACGTGCTGACCCAGAACAGAGGAAATGGCAGTGGAAGTGTTCACCGTGTACTCAGAAATCGGGCCGACAAGAGGGTGGCCGGAAAGAACTCGTTGTCGCTGTTCCTGAGCCACTGCGTGGACGTCAACTTCTATACCGGCATTGTTGGCTTTATCGGCAAGTCGACTTAACAGGAATATGGCGACGTTGCGGCGAGAACGCCACTGCCATTTGTCTGTCGTCGAACGCTCGGACAATCGGCGGTCGATTTCCTCAACGCAAATCAGAAGATCCGCCACATCGTCACCGATAGACCGCATCAATGTCGACGTCTGCACGTCAGACAATCCTGATTGAGACTGTGGCGACATTACCGGAGTACTCGCGGATGTTGAATGAGTCCTAGCAATCCTGGGCAGCCAAACGGAGTGAGGCCAGCGATCTTAGAAGTCCTGATTTGAAGCGTATGTTTCAGAATGTGATTTGCACCTTTGCTTCTATGTTCTTGCTGGACACTCAAATCGTGAAAGCCGCAAACGAAATGCCAACCGCGACTCTTTTTTGTGTCGATCGGTTTCAATATGTCATCGGAAGCCATTGTTATTCTTCAAGCTGGTCCGGCAAAGAGTGATTCTGGCCTTTGGCGTTGATTTCGCATGAACGTCAGAGGAAACACGCCAAACGACTCAAATTGAGCGATCTAAGCCGTCCGGAGCATCGCCAGAATCGGTCAAGCTGATATGTTTCCTTGAAGTCGGTCGGTTCGGATCAAGTGTCCCCGGTGCGGTTGGATTCACGGAAACATTGTTGTGCCATGACAGGATGTCTATGAAGGTTGTTGGAATTATCCCCGCGCGTCTGCAATCGTCGCGACTGCCGGAAAAGCTACTGCTGCACGAAACTGGTCGGCCGCTGTTGCAATATGTGTGGGAAGTGGCGGCGGCAACGTCCGCGCTGGACGGTGTAATCATCGCAACAGACAGCGAACAGATCTTCGACGTGGTACAAAGCTTTGGTGGTCATGCGGAAATGACTAAGGATCACCCGAGCGGCACGGACCGCGTGGCCGAAATAGCCCGCCGCTGCTGTCCGGATGCGGAGATTATCGTGAACCTGCAGGGCGACGAGCCTGAGCTGGAAGCCACAACGATTGCGGCTCTTGTTGACGCAATTTGCAGCAGCGACACAGAGATGGCCACAGTCGCCGCACCCATTCGCGAACCGGAAATTGTGGAGAACCCGGACTGTGTGAAGGTTGTGGTCGATGATAACGGGCGTGCGTTGTATTTCAGTCGCTCGGCGATTCCGCATTCGCGAGATGCGTCGGTCTCTGAGATGTTGGTCACAGCACCCCCGTCACCTTGGTTGCTGCACGTCGGACTTTACGCTTATCGACGCGATTTCCTGCTGAAACTGACCTCGATGCCTCCGTCGTCGCTGGAACAATTTGAAAAGCTGGAACAACTGCGAGCGCTGCAGGCGGGGGCTCGTATCGCGGTGGCCGTTGTGCCACAGGCGGCCGTGGGAATTGACACTGCCGAAGACTACGCGGCATTCGTTCAACGACAGTTGAAATCGGATCGCTGTTAATTGTCGTCCGGGTGCGAAATGACGTGCAGGAATGAAACACGGCGCCGTGCTGCACACTTTGATATCAAACTGAAATTTGGATTATGTTCGGCGTTCTGAATCTCAATAAACCTGCGGGCGTCACATCCCGAGACGTTGTGAATGTTGTTCAGCGACTGGTCAAGCCCACGAAGGTCGGTCATGCGGGAACGCTGGACCCAATGGCAACCGGCGTACTTCTGGTGTGTGTGGGCGGGGCAACTCGACTGATTTCGCTGTTGCAGCGATGTTCGAAGACGTATGTTGCGGGCTTCCGACTTGGACAACGTTCAGATACTGATGATTCGACTGGCACTGTCACTGAGGTTCCATGTGACGGCAATGTGCCATCTGAACAACAGTTGCGTGATGTGCTGTGCACCTTTGTCGGCAATATTGAACAGGTTCCTCCCGCATTTTCGGCCGTCAAGGTTAATGGTCAGCGCGCCTACGCGAAAGCTCGTCGTGGTGAGGCTGTTGAATTGAAGGCAAAGTCCGTACAGGTCTTCACTATTGACGTCCTTGATTATTCATGGCCAAATCTGACGCTGCAGATCGAATGTGGTTCCGGCACGTACATTCGTTCCATTGCCCGCGATCTGGGAGAATTGCTCGGCTGCGGCGGACTGATGACGTCGCTTGAACGCACGGCCATTGGAGAGTTTCCCGTGACTGCGGCGATTGCCCCGGATTCGCTTGCTGTTGATTCGATTGGCGATGTGATGACTGATCCGCTGCGGATTGTCGCAGGTCTGCCGAAATATCGGTGCGGCGATGGCGATGAAGGGCTGGTTCGAATCGGACGACAGCTGCTGATCTGCGAGACAAGGTTGCACGCTCCGGACGGTACTAACGTGACTCAGGCCAGCGAGGTCGCAATCGTTTCAGCGGACGGCAAACGGTTACTCGCACTTGGTGAGCTAAACCGCCAGAATGCGGACATTCAGCCGCGAACCGTGTTTATTCGATAGTCTGTGCAGGAATTACTTTATGAGACGTCTTGCGATAGCGTTGATGGGCTGCTGTCTGGTGCCTCACGGTCCTGTAGCTGCCAGTGAGGATCAGCCGTCTGCGAAGCAGCCCGGTAATCTGTCAGTCGTGTCGCCAGAAGTCGTGGGCATGGCGGCCGAACGGCTGAATGTGATCGACCAGATTGTCGAAGAGGGCCTGTCACGCGGGAAGATGCCCGGATGTGTTGTACTGGTCGGTCACCAGGGGCACACGGTGTTTCATAAAGCCTACGGCTACCTGCAGCTGCAACCCGAAAAGGCAGCGATGTTGCCGGACACCGTCTTTGACCTTGCGTCGCTGACCAAACCGATCGCCACGGCGACCAGTGTGATGTCACTGATTGAAACGGGGAAGCTGACTCTTGATGATGCGGTGGCTGAGCATCTGCCTGATTTTGGCAACAACGGAAAAGAGAAAATCTCAATCCGGCAGCTGTTGACGCACATGGGGGGATTGATTCCGGACAACAGTATACGCGATTACGACGACGGTCCTGAAGAAGCGATGCGTCGTGTCTTCGAACTGACCCCTACCGCGCCACCCGGCGAAAAATTCATGTACTCTGACGTTGGGTTTATTGTGCTGGCCGAGTTGGTAAAAAGGATCACCGGTGAAGACGTCAACGCCTATTCGCGACGCGTAATCTTCAATCCGTTGCGGATGACCGAAACAGGATTTGTGCCCGGCGCCGAGCTGGCCGCCCGCTCAGCGGTCACGCAGCAACGTGATGATCACTGGATGCAGGGCGAGGTACATGATCCCAGAGCATACGCACTGGACGGAGTTGCCGGTCACGCGGGGCTGTTTTCCACCGCTACGGACCTGGCCCGATATGCTCAGTCAATGATCAACGGTGGTGTTTTGGATGGTGTACGTGTGCTGAAACCCGAAACGGTGGCGCTGATGCGCAGTCCTGTGCAGGTTTCATCCGGTCTGCGAACGCCGGGTTGGGATATGAAGTCACCGTATTCGTCCAATCGAGGCGACTTGATGTCAACGTCGGCCTTCGGTCATGGCGGATTTACGGGAACCGCTCTCTGGATCGATCCGGAACAGGAATTGTTCGTGGTGTTTCTCAGCAACCGAGTACACCCGGACGGCAAAGGATCTGTAAATTCGCTGGCCGGTCGCATTTGTACCGTGGCAGCTGCCGCTGTCGGCTGTGCTGAGGCCAACTAGCTCAACAGGTCCGCATAGAACTATGCCCTCAATATACGTTCATACCCACACGGTGACCGCTGCGGAAACCGACTGGCAGGGGCACGCCAACAACGTGTCGTATTTTCACTGGTTGCAGGATGCGGCGGTCGATCATTCATCCACTCAGGGGTGGAACGCAGCACGCTACAAAGACGCGGGCATTGCGTGGGTCGCCCGGTCTCACTACATCGAATACCGCTCTCCCTGTCGCGCCGGAGACATTATTAACGTGCGGACATGGTGTGCCAGCTTTCGGCGAGCCACATCGGTGCGTCGATATCGAATTGTGCGTCCTCAGGACAATATGTGCATTGCCGTCGCAGAAACCAAGTGGGCGTTCGTGGATTGGCAGACTGGAAAGCCGTGTCGAATTCGCGACGAAGTCTCCTCGACGTTCGATATCGTGGATGCCGATATGCACGATGACGTTTAGGCTGAACTCAACTTGACTGCCGAGACTTGTTTAACCGGGTAGGCACCGCCCCGTGATTCTGTGCTCCCAGCGACTCTGTGTTTCGTTACAGACGACTGGCGGGCAGGTCGTGTTCGGGGCGGATCGTCATGCGTCCGGAAATGTGCGGTAGACGTTGCACTGCGAATTCGAGAATTTTTGATGCCGTCGGGCCTGCAACCGTACCCCCGTAATGTGAACCAGCGGCGGTTGGTTCGTCAACCATGACCAGTACCAGCACCTGAGGGTTTTCTGCCGGCGCGCCGCAGACGAAGGAACAGAAGTGCTTGCTGTCTGAGTAGCCGCCGGTTTCCGGATCTGGCTTCTGTGCCGTCCCGGTCTTGCCGAAGATGCTGAGCCCATCGACCCGCGCCGATTTTCCGGTGCCCCGTTCGACAACGCCCTTCATGGGGTGACGCACCAGCCAGTCGGCGATGTCCGGGTGCACGATCTGCGATTCCAGTGTCGGCGTGGCGGCAACGGTTTCCACTCCGGACAGAGGCGTCGGCACTGTCTGGTCCGATGAAGAACCCAGCAGCAGGTGCGGTCTGACCAGACGTCCTCCGTTGGCCAGCGCCGCGTGAGCTGTGATCAGTTGCAGCGGAGTGACCGCAAGTTCGTGGCCCATCGGAATGGAACCGATGGAGTATTCATCCCAGTCGGCTTTCGGTCGCACAAGGCCGTCGATTTCACCGGGAAGCTCGATTCCCGTGCGTGTCCCGAATCCGAACGCCGCAGTCGCCCGGTGTAGCCCCTGTACTCCCAGTCGCTCTCCGATTCTGGCCATGCCGATATTGCTGGATTTGACCAGTACGTTCTCGACGCTCAGTTGTGAGTAGGCATGGTGGTCATGCAGAATGCGACGCCCCATGCGATAGGCTCCGTTGAAACAAGGGATCACGTCGTCCGGCTTCAGGTGTCCATGCTGTATGGCCCACGCCACAACGAATGGTTTGAAGGTCGATCCAGGTTCGAACACGGCTGAAACAGCAAGATTTCGCCATGCGTTGGAAGGAACTTCCGAAGGAAGATTCGGATCAAATCCGGGACGCGATGCCATCGCCAGCACCTCGCCGGTGTGCGGTTCCATGACAATGACAGTGGCGCCCTGCGGCTGCCAGCGATGCACAAGCCGATCCAGCTCTCTTTCGGACTGGACCTGTGTAAGAACGTCCAGCGTAGATATGACAGTTTGGCCGTGCTGTGGTGTTTCAGAGCGGGCCGCTTCCACTTCAATGACGATTCCGCGTGCATCGCGGGTCATCACTCGGGTGCCGTCCCTGCCGCGGATCAGATCGTCCAGACTCTGTTCAAGACCGCCGTGGCCAAAGTTGTCGATGTCCCGCAGTCCCAGAAGGTGAGCGGCGTACGCTCCCTGTGGATATTGTCGAAGATACTCGCGACGAAACCCCCAGGTACGTTCTGGTAGTCCAAGCTGGCGAATGAGTGCGGCGTCATCGGAGGAAAGTCTGCGCTGCACCCAGATGAACTGCCGCTCCGGATTCTTCGTCAGACGTTCGTAGAGTTCGTCGGCGTTGACATTCAGTACGGAACAGATTTGCCAGACGACATTTGTCGGATCTTCAATTTCGGCCGGCACGAGGTACAGGCTCTCGCGGGTGACGGTCATGGCCAGTACATGGCCATTTCGGTCCAGGATTTCGCCCGGCCGAGCTGGTACGACTTCGGTGAATGAGCTCTGCCGTGTGACTCGTGTATTCAGCGACTGCCGTTGGGAACCCTGGAGATGAATCAGGCGGCCGATCATGATCGTCCAGCCGAGCAGGACAAACGCCGACAACAGCTTTGACCGCCACAGAAATGGCAGGCCAGCGGACACGGGGTGCGGCTGATTGTCTTGCGAGTAGTTCAAGTTGACACTTTGTCAGTCTGAAGACCGAACCGGATGTTCCCAGCGCAGCAAAGGAAGTACGGGAGCTGATGCAGTGTCGTGGGCGGAAACATCGGAGGCGATTGAGGATTGGTGAGGCAGCGGCAATGGCGACGCAGTATGATCGATCTTTGCCAACTGCGACGGTGCCGTCAGAGTTTGAATCTTCAGACGCAGATGGGCATGCATTTCCAGAAGGAGGTCCTTCTGGAAATACTGTCCACTGACGGAACGCTTGATCTCCAGCGTTTGTTTCTCCAGGCCAATACCGACCATGGAAACAAGCACCACCAGAATGAGTCCAGCTGAGAATCTGAAGAACACGAAAGGCTTTCAAAAAACTTCGACCGCGCCGACAATGAACCCGCCGCCTGCGCATGGTCGCTGGTCGTGTCACAGAGCTGAAAATATGCGGCATACAGCGGCGCACAGAAAAACCCCGTGATGGACGTCAACGGGGCTGGGCACTTCTGGTTTATCGGCGGTTGTGGCCTCAGGGGGCCAGATGAACGTCAGTGGCGTCATCGGGAAGCATAATTACCGTCCCGAGTTTCAGTCTGTTCGGATCTTTCAGGATCTGTTGATTCAAACGATAAATCTGAATCCACCGCGATGCTCGACCCAGATGTTTCTGGGATATCTCGGAAAGTGTCTCCCGTTCTCCCACTCGATAGGCCGGCGTGCCGTCGGGTTTGAGAAAGTATCCCGATGGTTGAGCGGACTTGGGTTGCTGGTTTCTGAAGAATTCCGGATACCGTTCTTCCAGGACTTTTGGGTCCGGGATCAGCACCTTCATGCCCGGTCGCAACTTCTTTGGGTCCGAGATTCGGTGCTTGTTGTAAAGAGCGAGTGATGAATAATATCGCGCCGTTCCATACGTCCGCTTTGAGATGGACCAGTAGTTGTCGTTGACTTTGACCTCGCAGATTTCACATGGGTCCGATGCTCCGGCCGTCTGCTGAATCTGACGAGGATTGTGG
>JAQWLN010000245.1 GCA_029247265.1 Fuerstiella sp. | reverse complement strand
CTGGTCACCAGATAGTCGAGCGCTCTGGTCACGGCCGTGTCGACTTGCTCGGCGGCCCACACGTCGGTCGTGCTGGTTCCGGACAACACCATGGCACCGCACAATATCAGCTGTGGAATTCTCATGGGTGTTCTCCCGGTGACTTCCTGAAATAGCAGAATGTGCGACAGTCGATCACAATTCGTATATGCCTGTTGTCTGTACGGAAATTATCCGGACGTTGAAATATCAGCTGTTGTAAAGGCGACGTCGACCAGTGTGGTGACGCCATTTTCCGTCCGTCGATTGATGCCCTTACGCAACTGCAACCGCCAGCGATATCCTTCAATCGATTCTTTTGCGACCTGAGAGAAATCAGGGCTGGATGCGACATACGTCGTAATCATCTGGCCTGGCTGGACAAGTTGTCGGCTGTGTTGTCCGACCAAATCGTATTCGCTTGCGGGGGGGTGAAAGAAATTAAGTACTCGAGTTTCATCCTCAGCAGCACCGCGGCGAATCATCAACCATGAATTGGCCTTCGTGCTGTCATCTGTGCCCTCCGCAGGGCTTCTATTACACATCAGTGCCACGTCCCACGGCGGAAACGCCACGTCGTCGGACGCATTCTTCAGTTCGAACCACAGTTTCAGCACGGGGGCCGTCGTTCTGCTGGAATCTGTTTTTCCGGAGGACATATGGGCAAACGTAACTGGCTCTGTTGTGACTCGCAGGGGCGTAACGATCACGTCGCCGAAGCGCTGCGACTCTCCCAGTTTCAGTGTGTGGTTGTGCGGCAGACTGGCATCGGCAGGAACGTGCTGGAATTCGTTGTTCTGCAGTGGCGCAATATCCGGCAGGCTTTCCAGCTGATGCGCGCCGGTCAGTGAAACTCGGCCGGTGACCCACAAAATCAGAAACAGCAGAGTGAGTGCAGCAGCGTATCCCGCCACGATTGAGAATGTCTTCTGCGTGACCATCGGTGTCTGCCGCAGTTGACCTGATTCTGCGTCGTCGGAAACCGTACGGTCTTCAGCGTCCGGTTCGCCCCGTTCCGGAGGGGACGTAACGGGTTCCACATCAACGGCGAGTTTTGGAGCTGATACTTCTACAGACTTCGTCTCAATCTCAACGTGTTCAGTTGCTTCGGCTCCCGACTGCGGTGTCACCGAGGTCCCAGGTTTATCGGTGTTTGCAGGAGACTGTTCCGAATCACCTTCCGACGAAGACTTCGACGGGACGCTTTCCTCGCCGTTCGGACGCAGCGAATTCGGCTCGGCATTGACTGGAGGAGGTACCGAAAAATCAAGCTCTCCAGGAGCGTCGTCGACAGCATCGTTTCCCAGAAAACTAAAGTCCGGCCCATTGTCGGCATTATCGGGTGGTTCAGGCATGAAGCGGTCTCGGAAGCTCTTCGCTGTAGGTATGTGGGATCAATCAGTGACTGGGGATCGTCAGGACGAGCCTCGGTCGACGACACGCTTACTGTTCCTGTGGCGGCGACGTCTCTGCGGGTGCATTCGTTTCTTCAACGACCTGGTCGTCTGGCCTGGTCTGGTCCACCACGAGGTCGTCAACGACCAGAGTTGCCGTGTTGACATAATCCAGCTGCGGAAAGTTGCCCTTGAGATAGCTGTTGCCCTGCGACGTAATGGCTCCCTGATTGGGCTGCTCTCCATGGGCGGCGTTGATTTTTTCGACGACGTCCATGCCGCTCGTGACTCTTCCGAAGGGCGCAAACTGGTCTGCGTCCAGACGGCTATTATCCCCGTAGTTGATGAATAGCTGAGCCGTCCGGGAATTCGGTGCCCCCGTCTTCGCAAATGTCACGTAGCCGCGTGTGTTACTTTTGACGACCGGATCGTCGGGGATTTCTCTTTTCCATTTTGCGGTGAGGGCGGGATCCGCTGCCAGTCCGAACTGTACCATGAAACCAGGCACGACGCGAAAGAATCCGCACTCGTCGTAAAATCCGTCCTTGACCAGTTGATAAAACCGATGCGCTCCGACCGGCGCCCATTCCCGATTCACCTCGATGGAAAACTTGCCAACGGTGGTGTCGAATTCCACTTCGAACTGACCGGAGTTTGGCACGTTGGCGTTCATCAGAGGCTCCACATCACCTGTTTCGCCGGGAGCTTGCTGTGACGCATCTGCCACAATATTACGAATTCGTTCGGTTTCTGCCGCCTCGCTGAGCGACTGCTGGCGATCAATCGCGTTCATCACTGGTGGAACCTGTGGGGCAGACTCTCCGCAGCCGACCGTAAACCCGACAATGCTCCCCGCCAGCACTGACCAGAAAACACTTCGACTCATCATCTTGTATGCCCTGCAAATGTAGTTACCAGAATCTGACTGCGAATGAATGTTGTTCGCTTCTTTTCGCTGGCTATTCTTACGCGAAGCCGGACACGTCTCAAGACAGCGTGTCGCGAAGCCAACCCGTAACAGTGAAATAATTTTCAACGAAGGCGCATGGTGTCTGATTTGCCTTGGCCAGGGATCTCACGGCCATGGCGTTTTGCGGCAGGTCTCACGACGCCGCAATTGCCTGTCCCAGCGGCACAAGGACTTCTTCGATGACGAATGAATCCAGCAGTTCCTCACACTTTTCACGTAGTTGAATCAGTCGATCGGGGAATGAGGCATCATGCTCCATACTTCCATATTGGCGCACGGTGAAAAACACACTGATGTGATCCTCCGGGTACTCATCGCGTCTCACATGGTAGGCATTCGTGCGAGTTTCCACCATCAGTCGGGCCTGCAGTCGACAGGACTCTTCAAGGCTGATTGTCATGGAGGGTTCGAAATTCAGCACCGTAGCACCGGCAAGACCGGGCAGCCGTTCAAATGCGGGTGAACATCCCAGTGCCTGGGCGACCAGCATGTCGTGGTTGCCTCGATACGGGAAATCGAACCCCATCATATAGTCCAGCGCTTCGCAGTCCAGGGGGCTGACGGTGAGCATGTAGGGCACCAGTTCCAGAATCAGCCGATGCTGTTCTTCGGCCTGGTCAGGATCCGGAGGGTTTACAAAACCGCTGCAGATGCGACGAGGTTCCAGTGAGACCCAACGATGGAACGGCTGGTCCTTGTCTTCTTCCATGACAAAGTCGCCGTTGTCCCGCGTATAGAAGTTCTTCATCAGCGGATAGGACTTCTGCACGCGTCCAAAGAATTCCAACACCGCCTCTCGGCTGTTTGGAAGTGGCATCTCAGTGTTCAGATGCATGTTGCAATAGAAGTCAGCGGCAAGGTTACTGAATCGATTCATTTCTTGTGTCGTGGTCTTCCAGTTGCTGCGGAAACGATTTCAGAAAGAGTGAGGAACCGGGAACCAGAAAGTGGAATTGCTCCGTTACCTGGCTTGTCAGGTCAGAACTCGGGATTGGATGTGTTCAACAGGTATGGCCTTCGAGCAGATTGAATGTCAAGAGATCGCTACATCAACGACGTGAAGGCAGAATTCAGCAAATGACGCTTAGTTGGTGGTGGCCGCCGCGGTAACGCGGGCATCGGACGGCGGATCCTTTGGGTCTCGAGTTTCGACGACAATGATTTCGATTGTGTACTGAGGAGCTCCTCCTCCTCCTCCTCCTCCTCCTCCGCCGCCTGGGACACCGGAAAAACCGCCGGCACCAGGTGCTATCTGGGCCTGTTCGATGACGACATCCATTGTTGTTCGAACTCCATTCGCACTTCGTCCGCCGTCATACCACAACATCTGCCCGACCATGCGTTTGACACCTTTGGTCCTTTTCTCGTAGTGATCGGCCATGTCTTTTTGCTGAAGCAGTGAATTAGGTGCGACGCGCAGACGCGTGTAGTACACCTTTGTCGGTGACGGGGCGGCATCGCCCAGAAGATCTGCACTATCGCCCGGAAGCATCACAGCGATCGATCTTTCGGCAACTCCGTCGCGGTGCAGACGTACGGGCTGTTGTCCGGTGTACGCCAGGGCGGGATCGTCGGCGACTTTTCGCAGTCGATCTCGGAGCGACAACATGGTCTCCTGAATGGCACTCGTCCACGACGCTGCCGGACTTGCAGCAGCGGCCACGTTGGCACCAGCGTTGCGTGACGATTGCGGGCGTTCGCGCGGGAGCGCCTTTAATACCGCAAGCATGCCGGGGTCATGGGCAACGGAAGTAAACAGTCCGCTGGAAACCAGTCCCACTGCACCCTTCGCGTGAGAACGAAAGAATAAATCGTAAGCTGCGTGTCTGGTTTCTCCGGAAGGTATGTTCGAGGCGAAGGCCAACGCGTCAGCAACGGCTGCCGGCGATTCTGCTGACTTCAGCTGCTTAGCGATCATGGCGACGGTTGAAGGCTTCCACAGCACGCTGGCGACGGGCAACATGGCAGCTTCGGATAGATTGACTTCAGGAAGATCCGCCGCCTGAATAGCAATGGCCGCCGGTGGTGCCGTGCCACTCGCGGCACCTGGTCCGGCGCCACTTTCACCGCCGTAATTGCCTTCCATGTCTCCCATTTCTTCCATCTGCTCCATCATGGCTTCCTGCTGGTTGCCATTTGCCATGGCGCGGCGATTGTTACCCTGGCCCGCCGCCGCACCTCCTGTCGCCGCCGCCTGTCGCAACTCTGCCAAATGCAGAAAATGATCCGTGGGGTTCTGAGCGATTGCGGCCAGCAGTCGCATAGATCCTGCGTTCTGCACAGGGTCAGCAATCACATTGTCCACAGTGGCTGACAGCAGCTGCTGAGCCATTTCCGCATTGACGGCCTCGCCGGAGAAGGCCTGGACCATTACGACCTCAGCCGCTTCTTCAACGGCCAGTGGTGTCACGATGGATCCGGCCAAAATGGCTTTCAACGTGCGCCATGCCGGCACACTGTCATTCTTCACGAGCGCCTGGACAACGGCTTGCACGATCTCCCGATCCAGCAGACTGCCGTTACGCTGACCGCCACCAGCGTCGCCATATTCAAATTCGTCCATCATTGCGGGGTCGCCTGCCTCCATCTCTCCCTGCATCTGGCTTTGCATCCGTTGCTGCATCTCCGGACTGGGGCCGGCACCGGGGGCAGAACCCTGACCTGTGGCCGCTCCCTGCAGTCGTTCCGCTGCTCCGCGGGATCCCTGTACGGCTTGCGGCGCATATCCCAGCATCGCTTCCCCCAACATGATCTCCATGGAATCCAGAGCACGCTCTGTCGTGCGATTCAACTGCAAACGCAGATGGCGATTGTCCAGAAAAACTCCCCCTGGCGGTACGGGTTTCTGGCCGGCAGGGTTTGTACCAGGCGTCACACCGGATGGAAAACCTGGGACACCTGGTAATGGAATGGCTGCCGCCGCTGCTTCAACACCCGATGCCGTGGCCAGCACTTCCGTCATAAGGTGGGCGAATTCCTGGTCGCTGGCGGCCGAGGCCTGACTGGCCTGAATGGCCGCTGGCACCAATGAGTCTCGTTCTTTGACAGCTTCCAGAAGTTGTTCTTTCGTCCATGTATTCAGGTCAGCGGGACGTGATGATTTCTGTTGAGTATTCCCGCCAGGCCCGCCGCGCCCGCTCATTTGTGCATACTGCTCCCCGTATTCGCTCTCCATACCTTCCATGTCTTCCATGCCGGACATGCCCTCCATGTCTTCCATCATCGAAGGGTCTCCACCGCCCATCCCGGCAGGGCCACCCATGGCCATGCCGTCTTCTTCACCTTCCTGCCCGTCATTGGTGTCAGCTCCATCGGCATCGGACGAGGCCTCTGAGGCTGCATCCGATCCGTCTCCTCCACATCCAATAATCGGGAGCAGGAAAAGAGTGGGCAGCAGGCAGGTCGCGATTTTTGAAAACGTCCGCGTGCGCATCGGGACAACTCCGAATAAGGAAGGCGATTCATGAATCGATCAGCGATGATGCTACCAGAAAAGCAGCACGCAACGCCAGCAATTCAGCCATGTCGAGGCAAGTCCGCCTGCAATTTGTCGCTGGATGCCAGGGTCGAATCGCCAGGTCACCCAATCCCTTCAGACTTCTTTATTGTCTGAAACGTGTTGCCGGGCTACGGTTTATATGAACCGGACGTACGTCATCTGTGCTGAGCGTGGCGAGCACGTCTGTCGAATTTGCATGAAACGTTGCTGAGCCGGCCCCAATTGCCTCCGAATGCTGGCCAAAGCGACCTGCCGTTATTGTCAGAGTGTTGGTTCCCAACCAGGTTCGTATTCGCGTTTCCACAGCTTTTCGGCCTCAGTATTGCCCACGATATGTCCGTTCGATGGATCGCAGTCGATGGTGTCACCGGTTCGATGCGCAATATTGCCCAGATGGCACAGCAGTGTGCTCTTGTGGCCTTCCTCGATTTCGGCGTTCAGCATGGTCGGATCATCGGCGCGGACCGCACTCACAAAGTTGGCGATGTGATCGGCATCGGAACGAGCTCCGGCCACTCGTTCGATTTCCTTGCCCTTGGAATCGTGCAGCGAGTAACCCCAGCCATCCAGTTTGATGCTGCCATCTTCGCCGTGGAACGTCACGCCGAATCCGTTGCCATCCAGCCCCAGTCGACTGCAACTGAGTCCTTCCCAGATGATCTGTCGCTTGCCTTCAAACTGAAATGAAACGACGTGCGAATCTGCTGTCTGCTGATCATCATCAAATCGGTAGCGGCCTCCGGAGGAAACAACTCGCGTTGGATAGTCAGCATGCAGACCCCAGCGAGACAGGTCCAGAGTGTGGATCCCGTTATTGCCCAGTTCTCCGTTTCCGTAGTGCCAAACCCAATGCCAGTTGTATGGCAGACGGTTGGATGTGAATGGCTGTCGTGGAGCGGGGCCCTGCCAGAGTTCGTAGTCGATATGCGGCGGAACTTCGGCGGCCGTGCCTGTACCGATGGAGCCACGTGAGTTTGCGTACCAACTGCGACTGTAATAGACCCGTCCGATTCTGCCTTCGTGCAGCAGCTTCATGGCCTCAATGATTTTTTCGGCACTGCGGCGCTGGTTTCCCATTTGAACGCAGCGTTTGTGCTTACGTGCGGCGGCCACGGCCATCTCACCTTCCCATGGATTGTGGCTGCAGGGTTTTTCCACATAACAGTGTTTGCCCGCATTGCACGCCATGATGGCTGCCGGTGCATGCCAGTGATTCGGAGCGGCACAGACCAGAATATCAACGTCCGGGTCATCAAGAATCTGTCGGAAATCGCCGGTTGTCTGCACTCCGTAATCCACCAGCCCTTCAAAGGACTTCTTTGCCGCGTTCAGACGGTTGGTGTCCGTTTCGCACAGGTATTTGATTTCGACTCCCGGCGTTTCTGAGAACGTCCGTGCTAGGGACATCCCGCGGCTAAGTCCCATCACGCCCACCACGACCTTGTCCTGAGCCGAATTCGGGGCTGCCGAGGCGGTGGAGGTCTGCAATCCGGCACCGAGTGACGTTGCTGCTGCAACGGCCGAGCCGGCTGCCACAAAGCCGCGGCGAGAAAATTCTCGTGAAGTCTGATGGTCCGATGTGGAATCTTTAGCTGGCACGAGACGGCTCCGATTAATAAATAAGGCGGGAAAGCACGAGGGATCGACAACAGCCGGCATAGTGGCGAAGGCCGAGCACGGCGTCAATGAACTTCGATCTTTCCGGCTCACTGAGTCCCGGATCAAGTCGCGACATGGTGGCTCACGGGTGAGTCCGGATGAGAACTCCAGTGGCTGCCCATCACCGAACAAATGACCGCACCTTCGCAACAGTCTGGCCGGCGGACATTTCGGTTTACAGTGACCCTGCGGCCTGCTGCTGGCAGCTGGAGACGATAATCTGCCTCTCGTGGCCGCATGTGTCTTTGCTGTTCTGGATATATCTGCCGAAAAAAAATTGAACGCGACACGTTTCTGCAGGTCTTTCGTTTGCCCTGCGCCATCACAGCATCCGCAGGTGGAGCAAGACTTCGTGAAACGGTAGGACTGTCCATCCCTTCCGGCCGCGGCAACAGAAGCCGTCCTCTGTTCTCCGACGTTTTGTCGATCGTCTCTTATGTTAAGAGTCAAAATGTATCACAAGGACATGGAGGACAGTCATGAGAACATTGTTTCTGGGAATGGGGCTGGCGTGCTGTGCGCTTCAGACACAGTGTCTCGCAGCCGACGACATTCTGAGTTTGATTGCCACAGAGAACTTCGTTTCTCCATCTGCCTACACTCAAGTTCGCACCGACTGCGGTGATGTTGCGGCGGACTGCGGCGAAGGGGGCTGTCATCAAAGCCCCAGCTGGCTGAAGAAAAGTGATCATTGTTTCGACGGTTTCATCAGCCCGATGACGAACCCCGTGTTCTTTGAGGATCCTCGAACTCTGACAGAAGCGCGGATGATCTTCCTCAACCACGCTCTGCCAACAAGTCTCGGCGGTCAGAATGTTCAGGTCTATGCCATGCAGTTGCGCGCCGCTTTGACCGAGCGGCTGTCGTTGATTGCCACCAAAGACGGCTTTATTGTCTCACAAAATCCCGCACTGCTGAACGATGGCTGGGCGGACATCAATGCCGGGTTGAAATATAACCTGTGGCGAGACCCATGCTCACAAACTCTGCTGAGTGTCGGGGCGACGTATGAAGCTTCGTTTGGCACGCCGCGAGCATTACAGGGCAACGGTGATGGCGTGTTTCATCTGTTCGCTTCGGGCGGAACTGAATTCGGGAATGGCGCGCATTGGATCACCGGCAGTGGGTTTCGTCTGCCGACAGACACCAAGGCAGAAAATCAGGTGTGGTACTGGTCAAACCATCTGGACAAGAAGATTGGTGACTCCAGCATATACCTGTTTGGTGAAACGAGCTGGTATCACTATATGAGTTCGGCGACTGCGTTCGGTGTTCCCGTTGAAGGCGGCGACCTGTTCAATCTTGGGTCTGTGGCCATCGGTGCAAATGACCTGGTTACCGGTGCCGTTGGCCTGAAGATCAAGCCATCACCCCAGACCGAAATCGGAGTGGCGTGGGAGACATATCTGTCAGATCGCCAGGGAATCATGAAGGACCGACTTACCGTAGACTGGATTCTTCGCTACTAAGCCAGAAGACCCGGCACAGGCATGGCTGGACGCCCTTGGCCAGTCGTAGCTGCCAGAACTACGCGTCACAATCGCAGCCGTTCGCATCAGCTGGAACAATTCCGGTGCTGATGCATTTCGACTGCGTTTCTTCTTGCGCCGTTGCATTTTTTGATTTTCTGCGCGGTGGAATGATCGATTTCCACGGCCGGCCGCACAACTCGCAGGCTGTGTACGTGTGGGCCGCAACAGAGCCTGGCTGCCCGTTTTACGGGCTTCTGCTTTCAGCACCCCGAGCCCCGGATGGACTCATTGAGCAGCAATTGTCAGGACTTTGGCCGACTGCTGCTTGAGAGTTGTCGGTCGAGTCATCACACTTCTGCTCGGCGTTTGTCCCGACTTGAATTCCACACCCGGCGAATTGTCGACGCAAGGCTTGCTGTATTCTCTCCGATTTTCGATCCGCACATCCTTCCTTTTGGATTTTACATATGCGTTCCGTTTTCTGTCTGGCCATCATTCTGGCTGCTCCTGCATTGTTGTCCGCTGAGGATTCCGCACCGTTTGTATCCGCCGATCCAGCTGTTGTGGATGCTGATTATCCGTTTCAGGGTGAGTACGCCGGTCTTATTCTGCCAGACGAAGATAACCGAAGATGCAACTCTTTTCGGAAAGTCGGATTGCAGGTCGTGGCTCTGGGAGACGGTAAGTTTGATGCCGTCTACTACGACTTCGGTCTGCCAGGTGCCGGCTGGAACGGAGCAGAACGCCGCCGGCTGTCCGGTCAGCGAGAAGGCGACACCGCCCGTCTGTCTGGTGATGGCCTGACGGCGCGTATTAACGGGAACCACGTGGTACTGAGCTCTGAACGCGGCCACACCCTGGGCGGCTTTCCTCGAGTCGTTCGCTCCAGCCCAACGCTGGGCAAACGGCCACCATCGAATGCAATCGTCCTGTTCGACGGAAGCAACGCAGACGAATTTTATAACGGTAAGGTGACGGACGACGGGCTGTTGATGGAAGGCGCGGACTTCAAACGCATGTTCACCGACTTCACTCTGCACCTTGAGTTTCGCCTGCCCTACATGCCGGCAGCGCGTGGTCAGAAACGATCCAACTCCGGCGTGTACCTGCAGAGTCGATACGAAGTTCAGGTCCTAGATTCCTTTGGCCTGGACGGCAAGTTCAACGAATGCGGTGCGCTGTATCGTTATCAGCCACCAAACGTCAACATGTGCCTGCCTCCTCTTCAGTGGCAGACCTACGACATCACTTTCCTGTCGCCTCGATTTACCGCAGAGGACGACAAGACTCGCAACGCACGGCTGACAGTGCGACACAATGGTGTGCTGGTTCACAATTGCTTTGATGTGGAGCGCAAGACTGGTGCCGGTCGACCGGAATCGTCTGATCCGTATCCCATTCGCCTGCAGAACCACAGTGATCCCGTACGGTTTCGGAATATCTGGGTGATTGATCATGCGCCATCGCGGTCGGACAGCAGTCGTCAGGTGGCCCTGAAGTAGCCTCAACGTTCGAGTGAACTTCTCGTAGGGCCGGTTCCCACCGGCCGATTGGACTTTCGCGGAATTCGCCGCCGGGCATCGATTTCTTCGGAAAACACGTTATTCTGGATGAAGTCTGCCTTCGCACTCACGGAATTACAAGAAGACTCATGGCGGGATCAAAAGTCACAGTTGTTATTTGCCAGGCTCAGGGGCGTAATCCCGTCAAGCGGCAGATGGAAGAAGACATCCTCACGGCACTGATCGCAGAGCCGGGTGTGGATGTGTCGCTGGTGCCGCACCTGTACGACATGCCTCATGATCATACGGGCACGTTGTTTCTGAAGTCCGTGCCCGGGAACCTGATCGTGCTGGGCTGGCTGTACGAACGAGCGACCCGGTGGACGCTGGACCGCGCTGGCGTGCGAGGGCAGGAAGGGTCTTCGCTGATTGTCAGCGAGCGCGATGACGACGAGGACATCGACGAAGAAGATCGTCACGAACCGCGAGGCATTGGCACGGTGGATGTGCCGGATCGAGCGATCTACTGCCTGGACCTGCGAGTTCGCGATGACGCGAGTGATTATATCGCTGAGATCAAACGCATCGTTGACGAAAACAGCGTTCAGACGGTCGACCTGATGAGCTTTATTAACGGCTCGCCGAAACCCGAGCAGTTGCAGAGATACCTGCAGCCGGAGCGTCAGCTGGAAGCTCGCCGAGCAGTGGACAGCGGGTCGACGGCGTTTGCCGACAAGGAAGCGCTGCCCGAAGACACTCGCAGACGCTGGTACCCGGTGATCGATTACACTCGCTGCACAAATTGCATGGAGTGCATCGATTTCTGCCTGTTCGGCGTCTACGGCGTCGATGCTCTGGATCGCATTCTGGTGGAAGAACAGGACAACTGCAAAAAGGGCTGCCCGGCGTGCAGCCGAGTCTGCCCGGAAAACGCGATAATCTTTCCTCAGCACAAGACTCCCGCCATTGCCGGTGCGGATGGTGATGTCGGTGGCATCAAGATCGATTTGTCAAAGCTGTTCGGCGGCGACGACGGCACGTCTGCCCTGGACATGGCTGTCAAAGAACGTGACCAGGAGCTTGTTCTGGATGGCCGTGAAGCTGTCGGAACGTCCGTGGGGATCGCCAGACGCACGCCCGACGAGTTCGACGACCTGATGGACGATCTTGACGCACTGGACTTCTGAAGAGGGCAATGTCTCGAACCATTCTCGCTCGAACGCTGGCGGTGCTCTCGTTTATCCGCGTGCCCATCGGGCCGCGCTCTGCAGACGCAACGCGGGGCGTTGCCCACGCGGTTGAACCAGTGAATTGACCACGGTTCCGTCGCCGCCGGAAAAAAGACTCCCGACCCTATTCGTCTGCAGAGCAGTCGGTGTTGAAATCGAAGGCCATTCCCGCACACTATACGTCTCCCGCCCGCGTTTCTTCTCGAAACAGAAGTGCTTCTGCATGCCCTCCATTTCTTCACGGATATCCCGCGTGTTCAATCACCTGTGTCGCGCCTGTGCCACTCTGGCGCTGCTTGGGATCTGTGAAAATGTGACCGCTGCCGATGAAGCGGCTGAATTGACGCCGGAACAACGCGTTTTTGTCACTGCCAAAGTGATTCCTCTGCTCGAGTCTCGCTGCTTTGAATGTCACAAGGGGCCGAAGAAACCCAAAGGTGGCCTGTTGCTCACGGGTCGCAAATCCCTGCTGCGTGGCGGAGAAAGCGGTCCGGCCATCGTGCCCGGCAAACCGGAAGAAAGTCTGCTGATCGAAGCGATTCGCTACGAAGGCTTCGAGATGCCGCCTCGTACTCGCATGCCGCAGGCGGAAGTGGACATCCTTGTGAAGTGGATCGCCGACGGCGCGCCGTGGCCGGAAGAACTCGACGCGCATACAGAAGCAATTTCGGAAGATGAGTTTCCCCTGGAACAAAGAAGACAAAGTCACTGGGCATGGCAGCCCATCGGCGATCCTCAGCCTCCCTCTGTCAATATTCCGGACTGGTGTGCTGTGCCGGTTGATGCCTTTGTGCTGGCTCGTCTGGAAAGAATCGGACTGCAGCCCGCCGCGCACGCAGATCGACGCACTCTGATTCGTCGTCTGTACTTCGACATCATCGGACTGCCTCCGTCTGTTGAACAGGTTGAGACTTTCGTGGCAGATCCTGGCACCGACGATGAAGCTCTGACGACCGTCGTGGATGGATTGCTGCGTTCACCGCACTTCGGGGAACGCTGGGGCCGTCACTGGCTGGATCTGGTCCGCTACGCGGAAACGCTCGGTCATGAATTCGATTTTCCGCTGCACAACGCCTGGCGATATCGAGACTACGTGATTCGGGCTTTGAATGCGGACGTACCATACGATCAGTTTGTCCGCGAACATGTGGCAGGTGACCTCTTGTCGCAACCTCGTCGGCACCCCATAGAAAAATACAACGAGTCCATCATCGGCACGGGGTTCTGGTTTCTGGCCGAAGACAAGCACGCACCGGTCGACGTACGCGGTGAGGAAGCCGGGAAAGTGGACAACCAGATCGACGTGTTCTCGCGAGCATTTCTGGGGTTAACCGTCGCCTGCGCACGTTGTCATGACCACAAGTTCGATGCGATTTCCACGAAGGATTATTATGCCCTGGCAGGATTTCTGCAGAGCTCGCGGCGGCACACCGGTCTGTTGGACCCTGATCAAAAAATCCGCCAGCGCGTCGACAAGCTGTTGACTTCAGCTGCGGCGGCAGAACATGAGCTGGAGCAGATCGATGCCACATATGACGCCGCCGAGTTTCAGAAGTATGCGTCCGCTGCCGTGGAGGCGATTAAAGGCCAACCGACCGCAGCCGTCACCGAAGTTCCCGCTCCCATTCTGTTTGAAGATTTTGAAGACGAATCATTCGGCAAATGGAAAGCCAACGGTGCTGCTTTCGCGGACGGCACGTCCGACGCTTCTTTTGCCGGTCAGTCGCTGTCTGGCTTTCAGGGCAAGCGACTGGCCAACTCATGGCTTCGCAGCGACGGGCTGCAGGGTGATTTGATCTCGTCTGACTTCAAAATTGAACAGCCGCATATCTCGTTTCTGATCGGTGGAGGGAACCACAAAGACAAAACCTGCATGAATCTTGTCGTCGACGATAAAACCGTGCGAACGGCTACCGGAAAAAACAGTGATGCGATGTTTCTTCACTCCTGGGACGTAACGGAATTCGTCGGCAAGTCGGCTCGTCTGGAAATCATCGATCACCACCAAGGCGGCTGGGGCCATATTGACATCGATCACATCGTCTTCAGTCAGCTTTCAGAGACGGGGCCGCGACGCAACATCGCTGTCGTGGCCAAAGAGCGACACTGCGATCCCCGTACGCTGGCCCGTTGGGTAAAAGCTCTGCTGAAGACGGACAACGCGGCAGTGACGATGCCGCTGTCCCTGCCAGCTCGCATGGCTCAGTCAGAAAACGATCCGCCAGAAACCGTGCGTCAGTGGCGGAATGAAGTGACTTCTGCCAGCCGGACGAAGACGTCCGATACGACTCTGTTCGCCGATCTGCGCCAGGGGATTCCCAGCGGATGGTTCGCCAGCGGACCGGCCTTCGCCGGTGACTCGGCAGACACTGAACGACTGTGTTCGTGGCACTCCGACGGATTGCATTACAGCCGCGGTACAGGTGCTATATCGTCGTCGTTGTCCACCGAACTGCGGGGCACACTCAGCAGTCCGACTTTTGAACTGCAGCATCCGGAAATCCTGGTGTGCGTGGCCGGAGAAGGCTGTCGGCTTCGACTGGTCATCGATGGCTACGTTATGAATGAATTCAGTGAACTACTGTTCGCGGGCGCAAAACAGAAGATTGATACGGGCGGACGTTTTCAATGGATCCGACTGGCCGCAGATGTGCAGCGATATCAGGGGCATCGAGTCCATCTGGAATTCCTGGACGAAGGCGACGGCTGGTTCAGCGTACAGGAAATTCGCTTTGCCAATAGGGCCGCAGCAGCACCGCCGAAAGACGCACCACACACGTTGAATAACGCAATCATCGCGGCCGATAACTTCAATAAGGCGGGCGCCGGAAACGACCTGGAACACATACTTGGTTCCTGGTCCGTTGCGATGTCGTCGAATGTTACTGCCACTCGTGCAATCGTCATCAACAACGATCTGGCCGCATCCTCATCCGGTTGGCAGGCCATCGAAGATGGCTGGGAGAAACTGGCAAAAGGAATTCCAGCGCCGATGCAGGTCATCGCCATGACCGACGGAACTCCGGAGAACGAACGAGTATTCATCCGCGGTAGTCATCTGAATCTCGGCGATGTTGCGGAACGAAGAATTCTGACTGCACTGCACAGTGCTGACGCTGAGCAATCGTTCACCGGCAGCGGACGACGGGAACTGGCTGACCAGCTGATTGCTGATGATAACCCGCTATTGGCCCGAGTCGCCGTCAACCGAATCTGGCACCATTTGTTCGGTGCCGGAATCGTCGAATCCACCGACAACTTTGGAGTGCTGGGCAAGAAGCCGACTCACCCGTTACTGCTGGATTATCTGGCGTCGCAGTTTCGGCACAACGGCTGGTCAACGAAGCAGATGATTCGGACGCTGGTGCTGTCACGAACTTATCGCCTCAGCAGTCAGCGGTCCGTTGACGGTGACAGGCTTGATCCCACCGATCGACTGCTGCATCGAGCACGAATTCGGCGGCTGCAGGGGGAAGCGGTGCGAGACGCCATGCTGACGGTGTCCGGCCGACTGGACCGAACTCTGTTTGGAAGTCCTGTGCCCGTGCATTTGACCGCCTTCATGCAGGGGCGGGGCCGGCCGGGAACGAACGGACCGGTCGATGGTAATGCACGTCGCAGCATCTACAGCGCCGTGAATCGAAACTTTCTGTCACCCTTTATGCTGGCTTTCGATGTGCCGGCTCCGGTGACCACAACCGGCAAACGCGTGACGTCCAACGTGCCCGCACAGGCACTGATCATGCTCAACAACGAATTTGTAAATCAGCAGGCGCGACTGTGGGCTGTGCGGTTACTCGCAGAACAATTGCCGACACCAGAGGATGTGCTGGGCGCTGCATGGCACCAGTTGTTTGGTCGTCCGGCGACGTCAGAAGAACTGGCACCGCTGCTGGAATTTTCCGGCGCTGCCGACCAGAATGGTGGGCTGGACGTAAATACACTCACGGAAGTCTGCCACGTTCTGCTGAACTCCAAAGAGTTCATTTTTCTGCATTAGAAGCCGTCCTGAAAGGTATCCCTTTGCGTGAGTTTTGAAGTTGCGCTCTTACTTGCCCCCTCTCCCCTGGAATATCGACGCAAAACAGGCATCCATTGGAACGACACGTAGCGACAATATTTTGGGGGAGAGGGTTGGGGTGAGGGGGCCGGTGTTGGTGAGCGTAACGCCCCTTACTCACGCACCGGGGTTCCATGCGGATTCTCCTCCCGAAGAATCACCACGTCTCGTCTGAATACTTCTGTCTGTCAGTTATTAATCAGGATTGCCGATGTTCAAATACAGCCTGAATTCCAGCACCATTAAAACAACTCCCATTCTGCGTAAGATCGCCGTCGCGGCCGAAGCGGGATATGCCGGAATCGAACTCTGGCACGACGACATGACCGCTCATGTTGAAGGCGGCGGTACCATCGAGGAAATCCGTACGTGTGTTGATGATCACGGATTGAAGGTACCTACGACCATCCACATCCACAGCTGGTTTCAACCGGCGGGTGCCGAACACACTGAGGCTATGGACATCGCCAAAGTCAAGCTGGAGCAGGCTGCTGCCGTGGGGGCACCATTTGCCGTGGCCGGACCGCCTCATGGTCAGGCTGACCGGGAACTGGGACGACGTCACTACCACGAACTGTTGCAACTGGGTGCCCAGTTCGGAGTGCGTCCGGCGTTCGAGTATCTTGGTTTCGTGGAAGACATCAAAACGATCGACGACGCCATTGAAATCGTCGAAGGCAGCGGACACCCCAATGCCTGTATGGTGCTGGACCCGTTTCATTGTTACGTGGGCGGTGGAGGCATTGAATCCATCGCAAAACTCAATGTTGACCAGATTGCGATTTCGCACTTCAACGACGCACCTGCGGACCCACCGCCGCATACTCAGCGAGATCCGGATCGAGTGATGCCAGGCGACGGAGCCATCGATCTGAAACGCTACTGCGAACTGCTGAAGCAGATCGGATACTCTGACTTCGTGTCACTCGAACTATTCCGCCCGGACCTGTGGGAACAGGATCCGCTGGAAGTCGCAAAGACCGGCCTGGAAAAAATGCGAGCCGCCGCCGAAGGTTAACAACGTAGTGCAGGCTGCCAGCCTGCTCTGAGATTGAATCTCGTCCCTTTATGGGAGAGGGTGCCAATGGCTCTGCCAGTGTCTTCAATAACTGCAGGGGTACCACTGGCTCTGCCAGTGCCTTGAGCCTCAGAACAAAAACACTGGCTGAGCCAGTGCCACCCTGTCACCATACCGTCGACGGAATTGTTCACCGCAGTTACGATCTTCACACGTGCCAATCAACTTTTACTGATCTCCCCTCATGCCGGATCTTGCTCAAACCCACGATCTCGTTTCTGATCTGTTCCATCGCGATCCCAGCGGCGTAACACGATTGACGGACGAACAGCTGCAGGATTACGAACGTGACGGATTCGTCGTCGGTCCGAAGATTCTGACAGGTTTTCAGATCAAAGCTTTGCGTGCCGAACTGAACGAGCTGACCGAGCCGCATCACGACGGCCGCGAATTTTGGTACGAGTACCACTCCAACGAATCGGCCGACCCGAACGCCGTGCTGTTTCATGCTTTGGGAGCATGGCGATTGAGACCCGGGTTCCACGACAGTCTGTGGAATTCCGCGTTTGTTGTGCCGGCCGGGCAGTTACTCGGCGGCGATGTCCGCTTCTGGCATGACCAGCTTTTCTGCAAGCCGGCAAAGCACGGTGGAGTCGTCGCGTGGCACCAGGATTATTCGTACTGGACGCGGACCAAACCGATGGCTCATCTGACCTGCTGGATCGGCCTGGATGACGCGACCGTGAACAACGGCTGTATTCATTACGTGCCCGGCAGTCACAAATGGGACCTGCTGCCGATCACAGGACTGGCCGGTGACATGACGGCCATCAGAGAGGTGCTTTCTGATGAGCAGTGGGAGACGTTCGTCAATCCGGTGCCCGTGGAATTAAAGGCGGGAGAATGCGTGTTCCATCATCCGCTCATGGTGCACGGTTCCTTCGCCAACCAGACAGACCGGCCCCGTCGGGCTTTGGTGCTGAACGTCGTCAGGGATGGTGTTTGCAGCGACACCAATGATGCACTGCTGGACGGAACAGACGTGATTCCCCAGGGGCAGCCTCTGGGCGGAACGTTCTATCCCCTGCTGTCCTGAACCCGTTCAAGGGGGCCTTCATCGTTTAACCGCGTGCCCAGCAGGCCGCGTTCCTGTAGTGCACGCCGCCTGCGTGCCGAATCCCGTAGCCCACCGTTGCAGACTGATCCACGGCTTTGAAATGGCCGCTGGGTCTACCCCATCGCATCCAGCGGACTTTGAACGCCCGTCGCCCCGATCGTGCTGACGTGAGTGTAAATCATCGTCGTGCTGACATCCTTATGGCCCAGAAGTTCCTGAATCGTGCGGATGTTACTGCCGGACTCCAGCAGGTGGGTCGCAAACGAATGACAACTGGCATGTTTCGTGATGGCCGCGCGTTCCACCGCTCGCTTCACGCATTTTTGCACCGTACTTTCGTGGACGTGATGGCGTCCTGGTCCCTGCAGCATGCCTGCAGACGATTCATCCCTTCGAGGATCGGAGCGAAGATTCCGGCCGGGGAATACGTACTGCCAGCCGAATTGGCGCCTCGCGTCCGGGTACTTTTCTGCCAGAGCGAAAGGCATCCATACCCAGCCCGCTCCATGATCCAGATCTTCCTGGTGCATCACTCCGGCGGACTTGATATGACGTCGCAGGCCGTCCTCAACTTTTCGCGGCAAAGGAACGGCACGGTCCTTCTGCCCCTTGCCATCGCGTACGATGATCTGATGCCGGTCAAAGTCGACATCCTTCACGCATAATCGGCATGATTCCAGCATCCAAAGTGACGCGGACGAGATTGGAGCAGCTCTGTGCTCAGGATATGAAAACGAGATGCACGCTTCCACTACCATTCTGCTACCAGAGGCCAATAACACCTCGCGGAGTCAGCCGGCCAAATAAAAAAACGACCAGCAAAAATGCTGATCGTTTCAGTACGCCCGAAAGGATTCGAACCTTTGACCTGCGGATTAGAAGTCCGCTGCTCTATCCAGCTGAGCTACGGGCGCTTGTAAGTAAATCCAGTGTTTTTACAATATCCGGTAGTGGTTCAATTCGTTGCGACACCCGCTACGACACCCGGAGGACAGTGAATGCCTGCGACATCAACGACACGCAAGCCGGCGAGACCGTACAAAGAATTCCCGCTTTTTGCACACCCAAACGGGCAATGGGCAAAGAAAATCAAAGGGAAGCAGTGGTACTTC
>JAQWLN010000186.1 GCA_029247265.1 Fuerstiella sp. | reverse complement strand
CGAGACATCGGATCCTGCCGCAGCAGAGCATCCAGAATCCCATCTGAAACCTGATCCGAAACCTTGTCCGGATGCCCCATGCTGACGGATTCACTGGTGAAAAAATAATTGGCCATCTGTTGGTATTACCTGATTGTCCTGTAGTTTCCTGCGTGATTAAGAACGGACCATCCATTCCGCCACAGACGTCCATCACGGAATTCCGAGTGCAACGTCCCAAATCTGACTCGTCTGGTGCCAGGAAGTTTAGGAAAGCAGCGGTGTACTCACAACAGAGAACCATGCGGGCTGCACGGAAATTCCCATCGTTGGAGCTCTGTGTTTCAGGGGGCCGTCGACTGCCAATTCGCTGGTGTTACGTCACAATCTCAGCTGTCCATCACAAGTCCGGGTTGCCAAAACGGTGTGGCGACCTACAACTCTGCTCCAACTGCCCGAACTCACTGTCACTATCAACTTTCCGGAAGCCCAAATGTCCGAGGATGTCCGTCGCGGATACGATGCCCTGCTGTTTGTCTCTTTTGGTGGTCCGGAAGGCCCGGACGACGTCATCCCGTTTCTGGAGAATGTCCTGAGTGGCAAAAACGTGCCTCGTGCACGGATGCTGGAGGTCGCCGAACACTACAACCACTTTGGCGGCATCAGTCCGATTAACGAACAGTGCCGACAACTGATCAAAGCCCTCTCCGCCGAACTTGAGCACCACAATATTGATCTGCCAATCCACTGGGGCAACCGAAACTGGAAGCCGATGCTCGCGGACACGATGGGCGAACTGAAGCAGGCCGGCGTCAGGCGAGTTCTTGCGTTCGTCACATCCGCATACAGCGGTTATTCCGGATGTCGTCAATACCTAGAGAACATCAAGGCCGCTCAGACTGCAGCAGGCGCAACCGATGTTGAAGTTCACAAGTTGCGAGTCTTCTACAATCACCCGAACTTTGTTGAAGTTAACGCTCTGAATGTGCAGGCAGCGATCTCGGCGTTGAACTCTGCACCGGACCAGGATGTTCACGTTGCCTTTACGGCGCACAGTATCCCAAACTCCATGGCAGACACGTCTGACTATGTACAACAGCTAACCGAAACGTGCCGACTGGTGGCGGAACACCTGCAGTTGCCGGCGAACCGCTGGAGCCTAGTATATCAGAGTCGCAGCGGACGCCCTCAGGATCCGTGGCTGGAACCTGACATCTGCGATCATCTGCGTGAACTGGCAACCGCCGGCGTTCAGCGGGTTGTCATCTCTCCTGTCGGCTTCCTTTCCGATCACATCGAAGTCCTGTATGACCTTGATGACGAGGCAAAGACAGTGTGTGATGAGATCGGCATGCAAATGAGCCGCGCGGCAACTCCTGGTACTCACCCACTTTTCGTGCAGATGATTCGGAAACTGATACAGGAGCGATTACAGCAAACACCTCGCGAATGTGCTGGTCAGTTTGGTGTCAGCCACGACGAATGTGCGCCCGACTGCTGCCCGGCTCCTCGCCGACTAACGGTAACACCTCCCCGACCGACATTGTAATTCTTCAACGCCGAACAATCGACACATCGTTTCACGCTGACGTGCCGCCACGAGGGTCGGCTTTCAACAGCAGCGTCGTTACTCCCACCAGCCAGTATCGTCTGCCGCAATATGCAAACCGCCTGACGACCCATTCAAGCCTGAATCGCATCAATCCAGGTGCGATACTCTTCCGAAAGGAATGCGGAAGCCGGTGCGAATGTATTGCCATCGGGCTTTGCTGGCATCAATTGTTCTTCAGGCTCAGTCGATGCAGACAGATCTGACGATGCTGCCAATACAGTAGACACCAAAGGCAGTTGGGCCTGAGAACTGCCATCGAACCCTCGCCTCCTGCCGTCGCCGTCGCCGTCGCCGCTACCATCGCCAAGGCTGGCAACGTTGGCTCGAATCTGCGAGGCCGTGAGAGGACTGTTGCCTTTGGATTGATCGGTCTGCGCGTCCGTCCCCGCCAGTCGCACCAGGTGAATCAGAAATGAATCATTCGCATCAAAGTCCTGATCGCCATCTACATCCAGCACAATTCCAAGTTGGCTGATTCCTGCTCGAATCTCTGCAGGCGTCAGTGGGCTGCTGCCTTTCGATTGGTTGATTTGCTCATCGGTTCCGGCCAGAAGTGCCAGGTGCATCAAAAAGGTATCGTTGCTGTCAAAGTCGCCGTCGACATTACCCCGCAGCGAATCGGCCCCGTCGTCCGTCGTGGTGACAGTCACCGTCCGGGCCGCCAGACCGTCAAAGGCATCATCACTGAAGGCGACGTCAACCATGAAAACTACGTCTGTCGTCTGATCGCCATCGACGACGTGGTCGTTCACTCCATCAACCGTTACGGTCTGAGCCACGTCCCAATCTGATGGAGTGAACGTCAGGGTTGCTGGAAGAACCGTAACTTCCTCCGTATCGCTGCTGACGACCATCAACACGACGTCCGACAACGGAGCAGCATCAAGAACGACTGTTACGGTGTCCGTCGTGCCGGACTCAGAAACCAATGCGGTGGTCCGACTGACCGTGAATCCCGCCACGTCGTCGTCTGTCGTCGTGACGGCAACTGTCTGGTCGGTCAGCTCGTCAAAGGCATCCGCGCTTTCAGCATCATCTATCGCAATGGTAACGGTCGTCGCCTGATCGTCGTCCACGTTCAAATCATCAACTCCTGTGACCATCACGGTCACAGGAACATCCCAATCCGATGGAGTGAACGTCAGATTTTCCGGAGAAACTGCCACTTCCGTTGTATCGCTGCTGAATACACTCAGCACGACATCCGACAACTTCCGCTCCGTCGCCAGGTAGACGACTCCCATACCTCCTTTGCCTAGGACGTCTTTGATCAAATATGGCCCGAATGGTGTTTTGCCGTGTCGGTGAGCATCCGACAGGCCATCAGGACGCTGGACGGAGTGAGGCCCCCGATTCGTGTCCCGAACGATTTCGGTATCCCGTGTCGATGGCGATTTCGCGTCGGCCGCCAGAGATTGGGCGAAATCAAGGTTTTCAAAATATGCCCGCAACCCGTCAGCGATTGACGGATCCCTGCGTAAAAACTCATTCCGATCAATCGACTCGCCCTGCTCGATTCGGCGTGAATACTCGACAATCGCCTTATTCAACTGGTCTTCCAGGTCGTGTGTTCCGCCGGTCATAATCGCTAAGCCTGCATGGTGAAGTGGATTAAACAGGAGCACCGTCGGGGTCTCTGACGGTACGATTCACCTATGACAGGCTCCAGAACCAACGGTCTGGGTCGCGCAATTCGCGAATAATGTGAGTTAATGGCGAATCCTGTCGTGGAACGGCATGCGGTGCGAAACACAGACTAATCCACCGACAGACGATCCGGATCCATCCGCCTGCGCACGGCCACAAGACCGCGTTTGAACAACCCGGCGATCGAATCCTCAGTCCGTTGCAGCTGTTCAGCGATCGCGGCAATCGGCAGTTCTTCCAGCAACCGGAGACGCAGTACCTGCCGCTGATCGTCGGGGAGTTCCTGAATCGCGGTGTGCAGATCGGCTACCGTTTCGTCGGCCTGCATGATTCTACTGGGAGTCGGAACACTTCTATCTGCCATGACCGCAGCCTCACCGGGCAATCCGTCGATCGATTTTTCCTTTCCGACCGATCGAATTTCAGCGTTCTTGTTGTTCCGCACAACGTCGAGCAGATTGTTTCGATGCAGGGTTTTCAGCCAACCCATGAACTCAGCCATGGTCGTGCCTCGAAACGCATGAACCCGATGTACGGCGGACAGAGCCGTCTGCTGAAACATGTCTGACGCCCCGGCACGCACCTGCAGCCGTGAATCCAACTCCCGGTCCGTCTGAGCGTTCAATGTTCCACGGTACCGTTCAATCAGCCGAGCCCGTGCGTCGGCATCGCCATTGCGAGCAGCCGCCAGCAGTTCGTCGTCATTTTCCGATTTCGGCATTGTTGCACCACAGAACCCAGCGCTCAGAAAGCACACCGTGGGCCGATCCTAGCACCACCGTGAGGGAATGACGACAACCATCCCGAAAGTTTTTCCACGACAGGACTTACGACATGCAGTAATTCCGATTTTGCGACCACATAGAATGAGTGGAAACGATTCTCCACGTCTTCCTCAACCGATACCCAGCATCACCAATGCCTGTCAGACAAAGGCCACGACAGGGATTCACGCTGCACTCGTTGTGCTGGCTGGCGGATTCGACACTTTGTCCGTCCGACGGGCCACGGTATGTCCGCACGTCAACTCTGTTGATTCAGTTCATCGAAATACTCCAGCGGCAAAAACGGAAAGCACTGACGGCCATTGATGGATCAGCACGAATCTGAATTTTGAGCCGTTCAAATGGCAAAGCTCCTCAGCAGACTTTCGTGACCTCATCGCTCCGTTTGGCATCTAAATGCAGACTGAATTTTCAGATGCGGGTCTACAGTCAGGTCACAAGTCCAACTACAGCGAGTCGTAAACGCACGTGGCGACGATCAGTGCGTCGCGGAGATCGGGGCCACCAAGAAACACACAACAGGTTATGACGAAAAGCACGAGCTCTCAAGACGACCGACGAATCAAATGGGATACAACCGCCGAATTGTGATGGAATATTCGCTGACACAAATATGTCACGACGAGCGGGGCGTCCCGAATCCACCTCCGCCCGGAGATTCGATTCGAATCACGTTACCAGGTAAAACAGTTGTATTAAACGCTCCCCCCAGGTCGTGCTGATCGGCGACGGACGTTTTTAACAACGAGTTGCTGCCGTACTGCCCGGATCCCCCGCCGTCCAGGCCGAATGGCGAATTGGGTTCGCGACGCTGCGACAGCATTGACACCTGCAGAGTCTTCAGAAACTCAATCTCACGTACGATTCCGTTACCACCGCGATGTGCTCCGCGCCCACCGGAACCGTGTCGAATTTCGAATTTCCGCAGTCGCACGGGGTAACGCTGTTCCAGCACTTCCGGATCAGTCAGACGCGTGTTTGTCATGTGAGTATGAACGGCGTCCGCGCCGTGGGCCGCCGATGTCGCTCCGGCACCGCCACAGATGGTTTCGTAATAGCCAAAGGTGTCGTCACCAAATGTCAGATTATTCATTGTTCCCTGACTGGCCGCAGCAATTCCGAGAGCGCCCAGTAAGACATCAACAATCCGCTGCGACGTTTCCACGTTGCCGCCAACGATTGCCGGAGTATTTTCGGGCGACGTGCCGACAGTCGGATTCAACAGTCCCTCGGGAATCACGATCGTCAGTGGTTCCAGTACTCCTGCATTCAGTGGAACATCTTCGTTCAGCAGACAGCGAAAGCTGTACAGCACGCCCGCTGTTGTGATGGCTCGATTCGCATTCAGATTGCCGGCATGCAGACCACTTGTTCCCGTAAAGTCCACAATCGCCTCGTCGCCGTTCAAACGAATGGCCACGCAGATCTTCGTGCCGTCGTCGAGACGATCTTCGAAGCGGTGAGTCCGTTGCTCCAGACGAGACAGGCACAGCCGCATTTTCTTTGCCGCAGCAGTCTGAATATGCTGCATGTAGCCCAGAACGATCCTGGCCGAATATCGCCTGACCAGACTCTGCAACAGCTGCACGCCACATTCATTCGATGCGGCCTGTGCGGCAAGGTCAGCCAGGTTGTCGTTGATCGCTCGACTGGGAAACGCTCCGGTTGCGAGCAGTTGCCGAATTTGTTCCTCACAGGATTCGCCTCGGTCAACCAGTTTTCGGCTGCGAATCAGTACACCTTCCTGAGCCAGATTTGTGGAAAACGGAGGCATGCTACCCGGGACGATGCCGCCGATTTCGGCATGGTGAGCGCGATTGGCAACGAAGAACACCGGTCGACCTTCAGCAATCGGTTCGTCTGGATCGCACTCGCCAACGAACACGGGAGTTACGACAGTCACGTCCGGCAGATGCGAGCCACCTCGGTAAGGATCATTCGTGACAAAAACGTCCCCGCGCTGCATGCGGGGATGATCTTCAATGATCACTCGCACGGTTTCACCCATGGCCCCCAGATGCACGGGAACATGAGCAGCGTTGACAACAAGGCGCCCGTCGGCGGCAAACAATGCACAGCTGAAATCGAGTCGTTCACGAACGTTTGTCGACGTCGATGTGCGTCGGAGTGTCTCTCCCATCTGCTCGGCGATTGACACGAATTGATTGTTAAACACTTCCAGCAGCACGGGATCCGGTGCGTTATCAGCCGATGCTCCTGCTGCCCCACTCGCCAACGAGTCTTCGCCGACCTCAATCAGTACGGTGCCGGAGTCCGTAATCTGTGCATTGCAATGCGGTTCGATCCAGATTGTGGATGTCGGTTCACAGATGATCGCTGGTCCTGTGACGCGCATACCGGGCTGCAGGTCATTGCGGTGCAGAACAGCCGCAGTGTGTTCGGCGCCATTCCAGAATGCGATTGTCTGGTGTTCGTGGATTTCTGTGCTTGAGGGGCCTGCCACATCGGCAACCTGAATGTCGGCGACATTCCCGGAACGTCCCACCGCCTCGACTCGCAGCGCGGCAATCTCAATCTGTTTATCGGGCCGTATGTAACCGAACAGACGCCGGTGCTCGACTTCGAATCGTTCGCGAAACTCGGTAGTGGACTGGCCGTCAATCCACAGCGAAGAATCCGTGCTGCGGTAACGCAGTTCAAGGCAGAATGTGGGTTGCTGTATCTGATCTTCGGCTGTCCCCTGAGCCACCACTTCGGCGCGCGTCTGAACCTCGAACGACTGGCGGATCGCCTCAAGCTGACACAGCGATTCATCCGTCAGTGATTGCAGAACACTTGCCTGACGCACGGCATGGACGTCGGCCTGACCCATTCCCCAGGCACTCAGGACTCCCGCCAGCGGATGGATCAGAATCCGGCGAATTCCCAGGCTGCGAGCGACGCTGCAGGCATGCTGGCCGCCCGCTCCGCCGAAACTCACCAACGCGTGGTCTGCCGGATGATAGCCCTTCGCGACCGAAACCCGACGAATCGCCTGGGCCATATTGTCGTCTGCAATCTGCAACAGACCTTCAGCCAACTGCTGCAGCGACATCTTCGGCAATGCTGCGTCCATCGCCGCCATATCGGACCGCAGTTTCGCCAGTCGCGATTTCACCGCCTGGAGATTCAAACGGAAGGGAAAATGCCGGGGAATTACGCGTCCCAGAAATACATTCAGATCGGTCACCGTCAGTGGACCGCCCGCTCCGTAGCAAGCCGGTCCGGGATCAGCTCCGGCGCTGTCCGGTCCGACGAAGAGCCGAACACCATCAAATCCGCAGATGCTGCCTCCGCCTGCGGCGACGGTTTCAATCGCGAGCACCGGAGTCATGATGCGGATTCCGGCTTTCGTCGTTTCGTTTTCAATTTCAAAACGGCCATCAAACCGCGCCACGTCAGTGCTGGTGCCTCCCATGTCAAAACCGATGGCATTCGAAAACCCCGCGCGGGCGGCAACCATTGCAAATCCCACGACGCCACCCGCCGGGCCGGACAGTATGCAATCGCGACCACGGAAGTTATGACTGTCGACCAAACCACCAGCGGATGTCATCACCTGAATATCGCTGCCAGGCAGTGAGTCACGAATTCCATCCAGGTACATGCGCAGCACCGGGTTGAGATAAGCATCCAGCACAGTGGTGTCACACCGCGGCACGAAGCGAACAAGAGGCGACACCTCTGATGAACGGCTGACTTCGTCAAATCCGGATTTTCGAACAAGCTGCTCCAACTGTTCTTCATGCACGGGGTTGCGGTATGAATTCATCAGACAGATCGCAACAGAATCGAATTCATCCGTCAGAAGCCCGGCGTTACTGAGGGAAGAATTCTCCTTCGCGGCCACCAGAGGACACAATAACGCCCCGTCGGCGGCCGTCCGTTCATCGACCTCAAACACCTGTGCGAACAACGGTTCCGGTTTCCTGATATCCAGATCGAACAGCTCCGGACGATCCTGATTTCCGATTAACGGCACATCAGCAAAGCCTTTCGTTGTAATCAATGCTGTCCGAGCACCCGTTCGCGTCAATAGTGCGTTTGTTCCTCGCGTCGTGCCGAACCGCACTCGTACCGGCGGACATTCCTTGTCGGGCCGCAGGCTCAGCAACCACCGAATCGCAAGCACAGGTGCCGGAAGGCCTAAATTCAATTCGTAGGTATCTGCTTCGCCCACAACGGCTGCGGTACTGTCAGCCAGCGTCAAGCGGCCGGACGCCGCATCGAACGCCGAGACCGTCGTGACATGCAATAGATCTGCAAAAGCAGAGAACAGCCGCAATTCGGCCCCCAGCCAGAAGTGATCCGGATCGGCCGTTCGTCGCAAGTCACCGAATTCATCGTTCCTGATATCGTCGATCGTGCCCTTCGTAACACCGGAACTCAGCGTCTTGAACTGCCGTAGATCGCCATCAGGGGTGACGGCGATGCAATCAGTAAACGTGCCGCCAACGTCGATCCAGAATTGCCAGGGCGGGGTCATGATGAACGCAGGACAGGAAGGGCAGAAATCAGGAACCACTCATCACACACCGGTAACTCAGCGTCATTGGGGCACACCCACGAACGGCAGGCGACGGTTTTCTGAACACGGAACCCAGCAGAGGAACATCGCTGTTCAATCAAAGCGTATCAGTGTGGCATACTTCACCGCAGACGATCAGCGCCGACACATCCGTGCAGTTTCTGCAGATAATCCGAGGACGAAATTTCAGCCAACCGGGCATTCGCTCGCTCCAGCCGCGAGTTCAAACCCAGTTGCTCAGCATCGGACCCATATTCCGGTTGATTCAAAAACGTTTGCAGGTACATAACGTGACGTTCCCAAAGATGCTGTTCCCGCTGCCGCCGCGTTTTCAGACGTTCCACATACCATTCCGACTGCAACATGGATTCGAGGGTAAACAGCTGACGAACCTCAGGGTCATGAACGTCTTTGCCGTTGTAATGTCCCTCAGCCATGATGTACAGCAGAGCTCTCAGCGGCGGACAGGCAAGATCGATCGATCCGTCATCGAGATAATTTCGAGCGACACGTTCGTGAGCTTCGGCGATGTACAGGATTCCATCGGCAAAGGCCGCAGCATTCTGCGTTTCGGGCTGCAGGATTGCGTCATCGAAGACCATGCTGGGGTTGTCAAAAACGCGGCCGGCAAATCGACGAATGAAGCGCGACGTAATTCGATAGCCCAGGCGGCTGGCCGGTACCTTTTTCCCTTCGTGTTCGAAGTCATCAATCTTTTCGAGCAATTCTTCCTCGATTAGATACTGCGGCTCACGTTCTTCGGGACTGAGCCGGCACCAAATCTCGGGAATCAGCAGACTGATGTCATGATCAATTCGCACTGAAGTGCCGATGTGTCCGGCCGGAGTCGAAAATCCGGGCAAACCCGTCAGCAGGTAGCCGACGAACGCAGCATTCAGATCGGTAATGGGCAGCAACGCATTGAACGGCCCCTTGGTCAGAGCACCTTCGCTGCCGGCGCCGGTCGTGGACGGACTCTTCCCGGTCAGAGCGCTGATGAAGTCCATGAACAACTCAGGCAGTTCCTGATAGTGAATCGGATTGTGTACAGCCAGCGGCCGAATGTTGTTCTCATAATCAGCCGGATTATTGCGCCGCCCGGCAAGAACAGAACTCACCGGCTGCAGCACAGGCTTATCAGCGGGGACAGCGCGATAGAGTCGAGCTCCCATTTCGGCGACGTACCGATTGAAGGGCGTAATCAGATCCGGTCGGGCCTGAAGATAGCGCGGGTTCTTGCTGTTTTCACCGTCAATTTTTCGCGGAGTGTTCGAACAGACGACGTACCCGCCACCGGCGTCACGTGCGTCGCGTAACAGGTCCTGCATGGGCACCGTAAACTGGCTCAGGTCCACCGCCCGTTCGCAGATTTCGTTGATGCGTTGGCGAGACAGCGGTTCAAAATTGACGATAAAGTTATCGCTGCGAGCAAGATCCGCTTCCGTCTGCTTGTCCAGACCGCGGTGAATGGCATCGTCAGGACGCTGAAACAGACGGTACTCACAGTTCTCTGAGAACTTATAGCTGGTCGCCTGCGGAGCAAATGGACTCAGGTGTTCAAGACCGGCCCCCGGTACAACGACCGAAGCCGTGATATCATCTTCCATCTGCACCTTTTGAGCCGGCTCGAAATCCTGGCGCAGTTTGAAAGTCCGCCACGTCTTGTCGTCCACCAGACCGACACGCAGATAACTGCCGATCACATTTCGTTCGCCGTACTTCAATTCGTGGCCCGGATGCCCGTTCACAATGTCGACGGTAAAGTCCTCTCTCCAGTCACGATTTGCATCCGGCCGGTACAGTCGCTTGATGATAAACACGATGGCGTAGATGTAACCGGGAATTGATTCCAGCCACGAATTATACTTATCGGTATAGTCGACCGAAGGTGTGAGCAGCTTGATGACGCTGCCCAGCGAGCGATTGGGGTCCAGCACCGACCGCGTGGGACGCATCGCATAGTCAGGCTTAACACCACCCTCGGGATCCCAGCGATCTGAATAATCGCGATCGAAAATCAGCTGAACCTGATCCAGGTCCTCTACTGCATTTGCCACAAAAATCGGTCCGTGGAGCAGGTAATCAGCGATCGACTTGCTGATTTCGCTTTTGCCACCACCGCTGACAGTACAGGGTTTGTGGCAAAACACACCTTCCGACAATGTGCCGACCAATCGCCACGATGGGGCCGCCGGATGTTGCTCCAGTCGCACTTTGTAACCGGACGGCGTAATGTAGACGTGTCCTGGCGTCAGAGGAATGGAATGCTCACTGCCATCCCGAGTCCAGCGGATTCGCTGATCCTGAACTGTGCCGCGCGAGTCTTCCGGCACGTAGATCAGTTCCGGAAAATTGCGATCGACGCCGTACCCCTCCGGCTTTACCTCCACAAAGTCGGCGTAGTCGCGTGCCACATCATCAAACGTCCTCTGATTGTAACGGCGTTCATCTCCGACAAATTCGGATCCCATGTTATAGCTGGCGAATGCAATCGCGCCGCCCGCATGTTCTTCCTCATAGTTACCGGCAAGATTAGCTGCGTAGCTCAGCTGAGTCTTGACCTCTTTTTTACAATAACCAAAGTAATTATCCGCGATCAACGTAATGATCACACCTTCTTCGTTGCGACAGGTCAGCTTAAACGGCGTCCCGTTGTTATACTTCTCGTCTGCCGACTTCCAGCACATGCCGTCCCGACGCTGTCGTTCCGTGGCTTCGTCATAAGACGGCAATCCGGCGTCCTTCTTGGTGACATCACTAAGATGCGGAGCCAGGATCACACAACCCGTGTGCCCACTCCAGTGCTCGACATCAAGGCCGGAATCGTTCTCAGGGAGAAACGGGTCGCCAGCATTCCCGAAGATCGACTCCACAAAGTCAAGATTGCTGACAAGCGATCCCGGCGCAAAGAATCGCACCTCCATCGTCTGCCGGCTGCAGAAGCCTTCGACCTCGGGACACAGCAGCGGCCGCAACATCAGCGAAACGAACAGCCCCGCCTTCTGCTTCTGCAGTGAAGTGAAGGGCAGTTCCTGGTCCTTTTCAGGTGGGTTCATGGCCACCGCAAAAAGGTGAGCAAATGTCTGCTTCGGCACGGCCTGTTTATCAGACGGAACAGGCAAACCACCTTCACAGACATGAAACGTCCCCTTGGTAGTCCGGCGATCGTGGCGTGGATTGTGCAGAACGCCGTTGTGGACGCGATAAGAGGAAACAAACTCGTTCGAATACTCATCGTCGTCAATCGGCAACGACAGCTCGCGAGCAATTCCGTGTCGGTCCAGAACAAGTGCCACGTCCGGAAGCTTCAGACCTTCGGCCCCTGGCACACCAACGAAATGCTGCTCCAGAAAGGACTCGATGCGCACATCGGCAGGACACCGAACCGCTTCAAGATGCTTCAGCCGCTGGTGCCAGGTATTCAGGATGCGCTCAGCGCCGAGCGAATCGGGCTTCCTGAACCCAACGGGAACGGGCTGACCGTTGGCGATCAGCTTCAAGGCGATGTATTCATTCACATCGCGCCGAACTTGCTTTTTCTCTTCATCAGACTGGCGCGAAACATCACCAAGGATATTTTCGAAATCGTTGTTTGTCATTTGAAAAACTGAACTTATTCAGGTCGGGTTGCCGTATAGTTTGATCTACGCCGAACTGTATCCGATCCGGGAAATACTGACAGCGGGGAGACGGAGCGCAGATTAACTCTGGTGGCAAAACACTGCGAGACATTGCATTTCCGACTAATACACCGGTGCACTTCGGCAATTAATCAACAGAAACCACCGGGGAATCTCGCGGAACAGGAAAACAGGAACAACGGCGAGAACGACAGGCTCTCAGACGCCCCCGGTGTGTCAGATGGCTGCATACCGCGAAGGTGGGAGACAAACCAACGCCGGACACAGCGGTCTTTACTATTCAATGCCGTTTTCCTCCAGATGCCGCTGAAACCATGCGTTGGTCGGCCCCTTCTGAGTCGCGGGATGATATTTCGCGTTTCGTCGCGGCAATTCCCTGCGGAACCGTGCAACGATTTCCTGATGCTGGCCTGAAGCGGCAAGATTTGTCCATTCATCGGGGTCCGTCGCATGATCGTACAGTTCTTCACTTCCGTCTTCATACCGGATATACCGGTGCTGCTTTGACCGCAGCGAATGGTTGCCACGTGCGTAAGTCGTGGGAATGGCAAAACGCCAGTCAGTCTGCGTTTGCTTCAGCAACGGCACAAGACTGACACCTTCGTTGGACGTTTTTTCGGGCAAACCACACAGTTCAACTAACGTCGGATAGATGTCGATCAGCCCAACGGGCAGGTCGGACCGCGACGCTTTGTATTTATTCGGGCGCACCACGATCAACGGGACTCGTGTGGATTCTTCCCAGAGACTGTGTTTGGACACCCGATTCTTTTCGCCCAGGTGATAGCCGTGATCACTGAACAAAACGATGATCGTATTGTCAACATGCTTGCTGAATGCAAGTGCCCCCAGGACACGCCCCACCTGATGGTCAACAAAGGCCGTACACGCCAGATATGCCTGAACGCACAGACGAAACTGTTTGTTATTATCTCGCTGCAGAAATTCCAGCGTTGGATACTTCGGCATTTCGTGCATCTGCCGACTGATTTCCGGTATGTCGTCAAGATCATCACGACGCACGTCCGGCAGTTGAATGTCTTCAAGGGGAAACATGTCGAACCATTTTTTCGGCACATAAAACGGAACGTGTGGCCGAATAAAACCAACGGCCATGAAGAATGGCTTGTCGTGTTGCTTTGATAACTGACGTTCCGCCCAATCAGCAGCTTTGTGATCGGGCATCCTGTCGTCGACATCCGGAAATGGGCCCCAATCCGTCTGCGTTCCTGTCCATGGCACGTCCGGCAACTGATACTGGAATCGGTGACCATTGGGGGGTTTAGGCCCGAATCCCTCCCACTTGCCACCGTACGACTGAAATGCCGTATTGTCCGGATAGCCATGGCAGATCTTGCCCACCGCCAGTGTCTTGTAGCCATGCTCCGCAAAATACTGTGGCAACAGGTGACCGTGAAAGTGCTCCGTATCCAGCTGCATGTCTCGTCTGTTGGGCTGCTGATACAGCCCCGTCGTAAACGGATAACTGCCCGAAAGCAGACACGCACGGGAGGGTCCGCAGATCGGCCCCTGGCAGTGGGCGTTTGTAAACGAAGTTCCGCCGCCAGCCAGAGCGTCGATGTTGGGAGTACGCGCCTGCGGATGACCTGCCAGGCAACCCACCCAGTCGTTCAGGTCGTCAATCGCGATCAGCAGAACATTGGGAGGACTCGATTCCTCAAAGGCCTGCCCGGCGACCGCATGATGCAGCGCAATCAGGATGACGACAGCCAATCGAATGTGAGAACTCATGACGACTTTCATTCCACGTTTCTGTCGATGATCCGGTCCCCCCAGCTGGACTAACGCCCGTTCAGGCCTGCCTTCCGACCGCTTTGTGGCTGAACACGGCGTTTGCGGACGGTCGCACGAAAATTGCAAAACACTGTCCCGTCGAACGGCCCGTTGCCTCGCAAAACACGGACATTCACGCATCCTGCCAGAAGCTGGAATTTCTTTCCAGGATAACAACATGAAAAACGAATGAACAGCGACGTATTTGTTGTTACAGCACCTCGTATTGACTGCTGAATCAGCATTTTTGCGGTCTGGTGATGGAAGTATGATCAAGGGAAGAATGGGCCATGACAACATCAGGTGACGATGTGCTGATCGAAGTGATCGCTGTGCTCCGTTCACGCCGGCAGGACCTCCGCACCATCAAGCTCGAAGACGCCAAAACCCTGACCGTCCAGGTGATTCGACGGCGGCGTGCCATGGCAACGGACCGCATTCAGCAAGATCGGCCGACGATCGGCTTCGCTGGATGCTCCCTTTCCAGCACACGATGACCTTACGTCGGTAGCACAGGATGTGATCCGGTCCAGCGGTAATTCGAACAGTAGCCACTCCTGCCGAACAGAAGCCGTTCCTGATCTCAAAAACCACAGCAGTCGGTGTCTGTTTTGCTGCCGCGACGCTCAGAATGCGGCGATTGCAGGGTGTCCCGTGCCACACACAATTGTGTCGGTGACGACGCCTCATTTGGAACGCTGCTCGATCAGTGATACTCTGGTAGCTCCACGCAATTCTGAAACGGCGGAGCAAGAACGAGCACATGAAGCCAACAACCCTTGTCGTTCTACTGTTCTGCGCATTGATCGCTGGCATCATCATTCTTGTCGTACGATCCGGCGGAGCGAACAACAACCACGACGCCGCTTCCGGAGACGACCCACGAGAGACGTTCATACTGCGTGGAGCTTCTCAATTTGACGAGAGTCATTCGTTCACACGCACAATCCTGAAATTTGAAGAGCTCGTCCGTGAATACTACGACGGCCCGGTTGAGTTCGAGGTGTATCTGAACAGCGAACTTGGGCTGGAGAAGGACTACTTTGCCTACATGAGCCAGGGGCTTTCCGTGGACTACGGAATTGTGTCACCTGCTCACATGTCGACTTTTTCCGACGGCGCACCGTTGATCGACATGCCATTTCTGTTCCGCGACATCGATCACTGGAACAAGGTTCTGGACGGTGATGCTTTTCAGCCAATCGCTGACGAGGTGCAGCAGAAAGCTGACGTGATGATTGTTGGCTACGCAGGCGGAGGGACCCGCAACCTGATCGTCAACAGACCCGTGACAAACATGGCAGAACTGAAGGGGCTGAACCTGCGAGTCATGGGGGCTCCTATACAAACTCGCATCTTTCAGGCGATCCATGCGTCGCCATCAGTGATTTCTTACAGTGAGATCTATAACGCCATTCAGACCGGCGTGATCGACGCTGCTGAAAACGAAGCGGCCGGCATTCAACAGATGAAATTCTACGAGGTGGGTCCTGAAATCTCACTGACACAGCACGCGATCACCGTGCGACCGTTGTGCTTCAGCGCCAAGACATTCCGCCGCCTGCCAAAAGACCTGCAGGCCGCGATAGAACGGGCCGGTCGCGAGGCCGGAGCCTACGGACGTCATCTGGAATCCACCGAAGATGCTGAAATTCTTTCCAGAATGGAGGCGGACGGCCTGCTGAGGCTGCATCAGTTCACCCAACGTGAGGAACTCATGCGTCTGGCCGAACCTGTGAAAGCGGCCTACGCCAAAGAGATCAACGCGGAAGACGTGTTCTCACGAGTCAACGCAGTACAATGACCGCCCTTCGCTCGAGGGTCGGCAGTTAATGCGAGCTAACGCTCAATTTTTTCTGAATCATTCCATCCTGACTCACAGAGCCACAACAGGCCGATTCAGTTCGATGAAATCTTTGATTGATAAATACTACCGGTTGCTGAAAGTCGTCATCACTCTGCTGATGGGGTTGATGATTATCCCCGTTCTGCTGCAGATCATCTCCAGATACACGGGCGTCATTCCTCGCTACATCTGGACAGAAGAAATCGCAAGGTTCTGTTTTGTCTGGATCATCATGATCGGTTCCATGATCGCCGTCCGGGATGGTGCACACTTCGATGTGGATCTGCTGCCCGCACCCGAAACACCACAGCAGGAAGCCGTTGGCAGACTTATTGTCCACACTGCGATGACCATGCTGGCCCTGATGTTTGCCTGGTACGGATATGATTTCGCGAAATTCGGGTGGCTTCAGAAATCGGAAATGAGCGGCATTAATATGCTCAGCATTTACGTTTCGTTCCCGCTGGCCGGCGTCACCTGGATCGTGTTTCTGGCAGAAATGATCGTGGCGGACGTCCGAATCATCGCAGGCCGTGAGCCGGGAGCTTAAGTATGGGCCCGGGCGAAGTCGCCGCTATACTGTTTGGCACGTTTGGGGTACTGGTCGTCATTCGCATTCCGGTGTCGTTTGCCCTGGGACTGGCCTGCATTCCGGTCATTCTGATTAATGAACGACTGACTCCCGTTCTGTTAATCAACGAAATGTGGAAGTCGTACAACAGTTTCATCCTGCTGGCGGTACCGTTCTTCCTGCTGGCCGCCAACCTGATGAATTCCGCCGGCATCACCGCACGACTGGTGCGTCTGGCGACAGCAACGGTCGGACACCTGCCCGGCGGACTCGGTCACGTGAACGTGCTGGTGAGTATGCTGTTTGCCGGTATCTCCGGTTCGTCCACGGCCGATGCGGCGGGCATTGGCGCACTGATGATTCCGGCGATGAAGAAAGAGGGTTACGACTCCGGTTTTTCAGTCGCCATAACGGCGTGCTCGTCAGTGATGGGCGTGATCATTCCGCCCAGCATTCTGATGATTGTCTGGGGCGGACTGATGTCCGTGTCAATTGGCGGCCTGTTTATGGCGGGCGTCGTACCCGGCATTCTAATCGCGCTCAGTATGATGGGCACGGTGCTGTTCTATGCCAAAAGCCGAAACTATCCGGTCTATCAGAAATCTTCTCTCAGTGAGTTTCTTTCGGCCGTCAAACAGGCGTCACTGGCACTGGTAACCCCCGTCATCATCGTCGGAGGAATTGTTGGTGGTTTTTTCACACCGACGGAAGCTTCTGTCGTGGCCGTGCTCTATTCCATCTTGCTGGGGGGAGTGATCTACCGTTCGATCGGGCTGAAAGAATTCCCAACAGTACTGTATGACTCTGCCAGGCTGGCCGCGATTTCATTGTTCTGCATCGGCACGGCGTCAGCCTTTGGATGGCTGCTGGCGTGGTTTCGAGTGCCACAGGCTCTGGTAGACATGATGGCCGGGTGGGGAACCAGCGTGGCCACGACCGGATGTGTGGTCGCAGTGGCATTTCTATTTGTGGGCATGTTTATTGACGCAATCCCAGCGATTATCGTGCTTGGCACTGTGCTGCTGCCATTGGCAGAATCAGCCGGCATGCACCCCATTCATTTTGCCATCATCGGAGTGATCTCACTGGCCATCGGACTGGTGACTCCACCTTATGGACTGTGCCTGCTGATTTCCTGCTCGCTGGGAAAAATCAAGGTCCTGGAGGCATTGAAGGATGTCGCCATAATCCTGCTGCCGATGCTGCTGCTGATCGTGGTTGTCTTGTTTCCGGAAGTCGTGCTGTTTCTGCCACGGCTGCTCACGCCTCAGTTTCTGTAGTCCGGTATACCGGCCCGACTGTTGGCTTTAGCGGGGCGGCAGTTGATAGCCTTCCTTCTTCAAACGGACACGAAACAGACTTTTTCCGGCCGTGATGTACAGCGTCTTACTTTCTTTACCGCGGCCAAATCCGACATTCGTCGGAAGTTCCGTTTCAATGTATTCCAGTTCTTCGCCGTCCGGAGAATAGACGACAATTCCTGGTCGAGTCTCATCGCGGACAGCGACATACAGATTCCCTTCGGCATCAACGACCAGACCATCGGGACCATCCTGCGGAGCGTAGTCGACAAGCACACTGCGAAACTTCGCAGTTCCGTCGCTGTTCAGATCGTATGCCAGCAAGGCCATGCGTCCCTTGTAAGCAGGCGTATCCTCCGGAATTCTGCCGATGCCCGAGTTACCGTTGTCATTGCTGACAACATACAGCGTCTTCTGATCAGGAGACACGCAGACTCCATTAGGCTTCCCAGCGTCTGTGACAATCCGTTCGATGGTGCCGTCAGGATCGATGCGATAGACGGCCATAACCGGCTGATCGATGGCTTCGTGTCCCAGGTATCGCGGATCACTGAAGTAAATACGTCCCTTCTCATCAATCGTGATGTCGTTGCAGGAATTGAATGGCCGGCCTTCGTACAGCCCGGCGATGACGTAACTCTTCCCTGTCTTCATGTCTGTGCGAGTGACACGGCGTCCGCCATAGTCAGCCCCTTCAGCCGCAAGCAGGTTGCCGTCCGCATCAAACTTCAGACCGTTGGACATGCCGCTGGGTGAGCGGAAGATCGTGGTCTTTCCCGACGCCGGATCGTACTTCCATATATGTCCGGCCTCAAAGACGCCGTTGTCGTCGGTCGTTTGATGGGAAAAGGTAATGTCACTGAAGTACATCAGACCGTCGTGCCCAGCCGCAACTCCTTCAGTCAGCACGGCACCGCCGTCGAAAACCAATTCCACGCTGGCGCCAGGAGCAAGAATGTCACCGGCTTCGCTGGTACTGAGCGGCAACTGACTCAAAATAGTCACAACGACACTCAGTAACGCGACACGCCGACGAACTGCCTGAAGCACGGATGACTGATGTTTCATATTCGATCTACCTTCTTGTATGAAGACCTGGTGATTTACTGCGTTGGCCGCTGCACTTACTTCAGATGCGATCTGTCTCTGGCGTTAATGTTCCGCCCAGACGTCGGTGGTGTCAATCAACAGCAGTTCCTGATCACATGCAGTTCCTGACGTGAACCAGCGCTGCACTTGCGCCATCACGCAGTCTTTGTGTCCGCAGCTCTTTGCGGTAACTGTAATCGTGTGCGAATTTCGGCCTGCACATCACCTGGAGGCAAGGTGCCGTCAACATTCACAATCAGCTCCTTTTTCGCAAACAGCTCCACAGCCGGTTCGGTTCTGGTGTGATAGGTATCCAGACGTTCCCTGACAGCAGCTTCATTGTCGTCGGCCCGAGTAACCAGTTCGCCGCCGCAGACGTCGCATTGGTTTTCCACCGCTGGCCGATGATGAATCACGTTGTAGTCCAGCCCGCACTGGCTGCACAGCCGACGTGACAGAACTCGCTGAAGCACAACTTCATCGGGCACATCAATATGAATCACCGCATCGATGTCATAGCTCTCCAGAAAGAACAGAGCCTGACGGCCGTTGCGTGGAAAGCCGTCCAGAATGTAGCCGTAATTCCAGTCGTGGTCATCCAGACGTTTTCTGATGAGCTGTTCCACAATCTCATCCGGGACAAGCTGGCCGTCAGCGATTATGCGTTTGATGCGTGCTGCGAGTTTGGTGTGGCTCTGAATATTCCACCGAAACAAATCGCCCACACTGATGTGGACAAGGTCAAAATCCTCGGCCAGCATTTTGGCCTGAGTCCCCTTGCCGCATCCCTGAACTCCCATAATGACATACTTGTGCATGGCGTCGCCCGCTTGTCGGTCGGAGAGAACGTGACTGTGTACAGTATGACGTGCAACGCCGAAACCATGCAATTCACTACAGAGAGCACTGTGGCATGATTGATCTTATCGTAACGACGAAACACACAGGTTCGTTCAGTCGAGTATGTTTACGCCAGAATGTCGCTCACGACATTTCCGTGTACGTCCGTCAGTCGACGGTCGATTCCATTCTGACGGTACGTCAGTCGCGTGTGGTCGATCCCCAGCAGATGCAGCACGGTCGCGTGAAAGTCATAGCAGTATGTTCGGCCTTCCGCAGTCTTATAGCCCCACTCGTCACTCTGCCCATAACTGACACCGGCCTTAATGCCCGCCCCCGCCAGCCACGTCACGAATGATCCGCCGTTGTGATCTCGACCATCACCACCCTGAGCGAACGGGGTGCGACCAAACTCAGTTGTCCAGATCAACAGTGTATCATCAAAGAGCCCACGTGACTTCAGATCACGGAGCAGGGCGGCAATGGGCTGATCGACTGACAGAGCAATCGGTGGCAACTCTTTTGGAATGCTGCCATGGTTATCCCAATTCCCCGTGGCTCCCTGCTGACCACTCCAGACCTGCACAAATCGTGTACCCCGTTCAACAAGCCGGCGAGCCAATAGACAACGGCGGCCAAAATCTTCCGTGGGCTTGTTGTCCAGACCGTATGCCTTGTGCGTGGATTCACTTTCGGCAGAGACATCAAATGCCTCCGGAGCAGACAGCTGCATGCGCGCCGCGAGTTCGTAGGACTGGATGCGGGCGTCAAGTCGCGAATCATCAGGAATACCCGCGGCGTGATCGGCATTCAGCTTCCGCAGCAATGCGAATCCGTCCTGGTCCGCCTCCCGAGTTGCAAACTTATACCGTTCGTTGGCAAACAGATCGGGCACAGCGTTCCGACCCGCAGCATTAATAATAGTCCCCTGATGCACCGCCGGCAGAAAGCCCGACGAAAATGGGCCCTTCTGGTTGTACGGCAACCCTGCAGCATCAGGCAGCACAACAAAAGTTGGCAGTTCGTCGGTGAGGTTTCCCAGTCCGTAAGATATCCACGCCCCCATACTTGGAAATCCCGGCAACAGAAAGCCAGAGTTCATCATGTAAGTCGCAGGCCCATGCACGTTGGTCTTTGACGCCATGGCCATAAGGAAGGCCATTTCATCGACTTCCTGTGCCTGATGAGGAAACACACTGCTGACCCAGCGCCCGCTTTCGCCATGCTGCTTGAAGGCGAACGGACTTTTCATGATCGCACCGGGCGGCGCAGTAAATCCTTCCGGCTTCTTTTCCGGTCCCAGCTTCCGGCCGTGGAGTTTTTCCAGCTCGGGTTTGTAGTCGAACGTGTCCATCGGACTCGCACCACCCGTCATAAACAGCTGAATCACCCGTTTAACTTTGGCAGGATGGTGCAGACCGCCATTGAATTCGGGGTTCGTCCGAACCCCGTCAGCCGAAAGGGCTTCCTGTGCAAGCATCTGCGAAACAGCGAGGCCGCCAAAGCCACCGCCGATGTTACGCAGAACATCTCGTCGTGAGTTCGTCATTCTCAGTCCACAAATATGAATTCGTTACTGTTGAACAGGACTCGACACGTGGCCGCAAGACCGTGCTGCATTGTGTACGCGACAAGCAGCGCCCTCTCTTCCTTACCCGACTCTCGCAGAAAAACCAGACGGCATGCCTGATTCACCTGATCACCGATTGTCTCATGGGATGCCTGCAACTGAGTGGCAAGATGCTGACTGTGATACAGTACAAAGTCGTTATTGAATGTGGCCAGCGCCTGCAGTGCAGACACCGAGAAATCGCGCTTCGGGGCCAGCAGCCCAAGATCCGGGAAGTCCAGCGATTCCATAAACGGATCCGCAATGCCGCGCCAGACGACTCGGTAAATACTGCGTCGCGCGGCCGTCGGGTGCTGCCAGTCAAACTTGTCGTAGTGCAGCTTCGGCGTCAATTGCGAACCCGTTGATTTCGTGAACTGCTGAATACCGGGCCCACCCATTGTCAGGTCGATGCGGCCCGAAACCTGAATGACCGCATCACGAAATGATTCCGCATCCAGATGACGTCGGTTCATCCGCCAGAGCAAACGATTCTGCAGGTCGGCGGAATTCACAGTCGCCGCGGCAGACGACTGAGACTGTCGCTGATATGTTGAAGAAAGCAGAATCAGACGGTGCAACTGTTTCAATGATCCGTTCGCGTCGTCGCGAAACCAAACAGCCAGCCAGTCCAATAATTCAGGATGCGAAGGTACGCCGCCCATACGACCAAAGTCGTTTGGTGTATCACACAGACCGCGGCCGAAGTGATGCGCCCACACTCGATTCACAATACTTCGCCACGACAGCGGATTTTCCGGTGCCGCCAGCCAGTCAGCCAGGGCCGCACGGCGTGAAGCTTCGTCATTGGAATCATCAATTTCAAAACGTCCTGTCAGTGTCGTAATCGCCGCCAGAGCTCCAGGTGGGGCGACCGCGCCCGGCTTGTGGATGTCACCCCGTCGCAGCACGTGCACAACTTTGGGGGACATCGGGGCATTCAGTTTCTTTCCATGTGAGTGACTGCTGGACACCGCATACACAGATGACGCGGCAGGCAGAGCCGCCAGTTGTTTCTCGGCATGAAGCTGCAATGCGTAAGCGGCGATGGCAGCCATCTGCTCAGAAGAACGATGGTCCCGCGGCAACTTGATTCCGGTCCGCACGAGCTCCGGCAGCACGTCCGCCGTGGCACCGCCTGCGGAAGTCGCGTACAGCTTCAGACGCCCGATCAGATGACCTGCGCCGTGGACCTGCTTCAGTACGATGACAAGATGACTGGAAGGTGCCAGCTGCAGCGCTTCATCCAGTTCAAAGACGGCGTGATGCGACTGGCCCACATTGGGATGAATCCCCCAGGCCGTCTTCAGGTCTCCGTCCAGAGCGTGTGAAACCGTCCATCCGGACTGGTCAAAGTCGGCCGCTGCATTACTGAATTTCAGCCGCCTCGGTTGTTCCGCCCCCGCCGCAAAATACTGAGCCTCGAATTCCGTCAGATGCAGATTCCCGTTGTCCTGCCGCCCCGGTCCCTTCATGGGCAGGCTGTCATCGGCCAGCACGTCCAGTCGCAGCGCCGTCAGCGTGGTCAAAGTCACCGGAGCAGTAATGGTGTAAGTATCGGTGTCCGGACGAACACCGGACGCCAGCAGCGAATGGTCTTCAAGACGTTGTAAGGTCGCCCCATCAGACGACAGATACGTGGCTGGCGACAGCGGTTCCCAGACGGCAGGCTGCCCGGCCATCGTCTGCTCCCATTGAGAAACGACGTCAGCGTATTCAGTCGCCAGAAGTATTGATCGATCGCCGCTCTTCGTGGCTGCCAGTAGCTCCGTCCAGCGACGTCGGTCGCTCGCCACGACCGGGTCTTCGTCAAATTCAACATCCCCTTTTCCGACACCCGCAAACACGGCCTGCAGGGAATAATAATCTTCCTTTGTGATGGGGTCGAACTTATGGTCATGGCACCGTGCACAGTTGGCGGTGGTACTGGCAAACGCAGCCATGGTCTGTGTCACCATGTCATCACGGTCAAGATAGTCGAACGTTACGGGAGCGGTTCCAGCGCGACTCAGCTCCAGCGGCCCCGCCGCAATAAATCCCAGAGCCGTCGTAAGACGGGTGTCGTCCGGATAGAACCGATCGGCCGCCAGCTGCTCCCGAATAAACCGAGGCCATGGCGTATCACCGTTCAAACTTTCAATAACGTAATCGCGATAACGCCATGCATGCGGGCGGAACGCATCATGTTCGCACCCGTGTGAATCTGCGAAGTGCACCGTATCCAGCCAGTGCCGCGCCCAGCGTTCGCCGTAGCGATCAGATTCCAGCAAACGATCAACCAGATTTTCGTAAGCCATCGGATCCGCATCAGCGACAAAATTCGCAATAGCCTCCGGAGACGGTGGCAGTCCGTGCAGATCGAAATATGCACGCCGAATCAGAGTCCGTCGGTCGGCCTGAGGCACGGTCGTCAATCCTTCCGTTCGAAGCCGTTGCCCAACAAACGCATCGATGGCATTCCCATCCTGCCCGGCAAATTCGGGAACAGGTGAACGCACCAACGGCCGCAGCGACCACCAGTCCAGCGGATCGCCTGCGTCCGCAGACACATGCTCCACCTTTGCAGGACCGGTTGCCCCACCTCGGATCCATTCGACCAGCAATTCAATATCGGAGTCCGAAAGTTTTTCGTCAGGCGGCATTTGCAGATTTAAATCCCCTCGACGAACGGCTTTAATCAGCAAACTTTCTTCCGGCTTACCAAGCACAACAGCCGGACCGTGATCTCCACCGGCAATCCAGCCGCTTTTCGAATCCAGAGTCAGCCCGCCTTCCATTTTGCCGGCGGCATGCGAATGACATCCGAAACAGTGCGACCGCAGCACCGGTTCGATCTTCTGCGAAAAGAATCGCTCACCGTCGCTGTCCGTGGAAGAAGCTGACGCGGTTGATGAATCCTGAGCAGTCGCACTGGCAAACATTGTCAGGGCAATCACTACGGGCAACATGTATCGGTGGAACGGCTGCATTCTTCTGGCGGCGGTCGTTTTCAGGAGGGCGTTGTTATGCTGCGAGCGCGGAGATTCCGTTTAGGCCGAACGCTGTTGTATTCTATCTAACCGTTAAACATTCGCCGAACGGTACGCGCGAGGAATCTAAAAACATTCGTTTTCGAACACTGTATAGTTCGGCGACGTGGATCCGGGTATGATTCCCACTTGGCGAGAGCATGACTCTGACCAGGCGATCGAAGTCTTCAACGACTCCACTGCAACACCGCCCAGAACCTTTGACTGCCACTGGTCGTGTCTCCGCCCGGAGACTGCAGATTATGTGCGGATCAAACATCACTACCCCGACTTAGACTCCTAAATGACCAGTGCTCAGTACTTACGAAGCCTTCCGGCGGTTGACCACGTTCTGCGGCATCCGCAGCTATCGCCTGTCGTAAAAGTGTTTCCGCGGCAGCAAATCGTCGACTGGATTCGCCAGGGAGTCGACGCGTGTCGCACAGCGATCCTTGCAGGCGCAGAATTTGATGCTGATGCGGCCGCCAACTTTGTTGTCAGTCGTACACTGGAACTGAAACAGATTGAAGATGGTCGACGACAGCAGCCAGTCATTAACGCCACCGGAATTCTGCTGCACACGAATCTTGGCCGCGCTCCGCTGGCCGCACGTGCCATCCGGCGCATGCAGGAATCCAGCGGTTTCGCAAACGTCGAAATGAATCTGCAGACCGGAAAACGCAATAAACGCGGAGAACGAGTCTGCGAGCTTTTGCGGCAACTCACGGGAGCCGAAGACGCCGCCATCGTCAACAATTGTGCGGCTGCGACGATGCTGGTATTACAGACACTGGCTGCCGGCAAAGAAGTGATCGTTTCGCGCGGACAACTGGTGGAAATCGGCGGCGGGTTTCGGCTGCCCGAAGTTTTTTCCGCCTCGGGCGCAACGCTGAAGGAAGTTGGCACGACGAATCGTACGTATCTGCGAGACTACCAGGACGCGATCACCGAAAACACGGGCGCCATCATTCGGGTGCATCGCAGCAATTTCTACCAGGGTGGATTCGTTACCGAACCGGACATCGACGATCTGGTTGCTCTGGGACAGGAACACAACGTCCCGGTGGTTGACGATATCGGCAGCGGATGCATGCAGGATCTGACGGCGTACGGTCTGCGCGAACCAACCGTTCCAAACAGTGTTGCGGCGGGCGCGGACCTGACTCTATTCAGTGGTGACAAACTGTTCGGCGGACCGCAGGCCGGGATCATCGTCGGCAAATCCGAATGGGTAAAGGCCCTTCGCCGAAACCCGATGATGAGAGCCCTGCGAGTCGACAAGGTGACGCTGGCAGCCCTCGAAGCGACGACAGAAATCCATCTGGCAGGCACGACCGCTGAAGAACTGCCGCTGTCACAAATGATGTCCCGCACAACTGACGACCTGCAAACCAATTGCGAAACAGTCTGTAAACAAATCACCGAGTCTCAGCAATTCGCTGTGGAAATTGTGGAGTGCACGTCTGAAGTCGGCGGTGGATCGGTGCCCGGTTCTCAGATCCCCAGCATCGGCCTGAGGATCACGGGGAATTCGATTCAGGATGTGGCAATACAGCTCCGCTGCGGAGATCCGGCCGTGCTTTGCCGAATCAATGACGACGCCGTGCTGCTGGACCTCAGAACGGTGGAGGTTGATCAGCTTGGCGCACTTGCACAACAGCTGTCCGGTGCTCTTTCGGCTACAGATGCAACATCGTCAAGCCCAATGGAAGGCCGCAGCGAGTGAACGCCGAACGACTGCCGAGTAAACATGTCGTTCTGCTGGGCGTCGGGCACACCAACGCACACGTGGTGAAGATGTGGCGGGACAATCCTATTCCCGACGCCGGCCTCACGTGCATCTCCGACAATTCCATTGCAACATATTCCGGAATGCTGCCGGCCGCACTGGCGCAACAGATCCCTCCCTCTGAGATGGAAATCGATCTGGTCCGATTGTGCTCAGCCGCCGGATCGCGACTCGTCGTCGATGACGTTTCGCGGCTGGATCTCAAACGCCGCGAAGTTATTTTCCGAGACCGCCCACCAGTGCCCTTCGACGTGCTGTCGATTGGCGTGGGTTCAGTGCCATCAATGCATGGTTTGAAACGCAACGGGGAATCGCTGATCACGATCAAACCAATGCAGACGTTCCTGCATCGGCTGCGGTCGACGATCAATCGTGTTCTGTCTGACCGTGCTTCCAGTGCTGTCGACGGTGGTTCAGGTCGGCTGCGGATTGTGGTTGTTGGCAGCGGCGTTGCGGGCATCGAGATTCTGTTCTGCCTGCCGCCGTTCGTGGCCTCGGTCTGCAAGGCTGATCTTGAACTGCAACTGATTACTCGAAGCGAACAGATTATGGAGTCCGCGTGCAATTCGACGCGACAACGCGTGGCCACAGAAATTGCAAGGCGACACATTTCTGTCGTGACCGGTCAGTCCATTCAGGAAGTCGCCCCCTCATCGATCACATTGGCGAACGGAGACGTGCACGCCGCCGATATCGTGATCTGGGCGACGGGAGCAACTGCTCCTGAGATTCTGTCAAAGCTCAGCCTGCCGCTGGATGATCGCGGCTTCATCGCCACCAGTGCCCGCGCGAATTTCTAAAAAGATATTGTTGTCGTCATTGGGATCTTTTGGCAGAAGCAGTTTTTGCAGCTGTGTTTGCAACTCTTCTTGTTGCTCTTTGATTTGACTTAGTTCGTCGTAACCCATTTTACGCATCTCTGCGTCGTCTTCGTCGATCATGGATTGAGCGGCCTGAGCATCTTCGTCTAAGATTTGGTACTGGTTGAAATTCTCGACGATAGGCATGATTTCTGATAGCTCGATATTGAGTTTACGAAACTGGTTCTGATCAGAAATAGTTGCTGGGTCTGACAATAGAGCGTTCAGCTCTTCTTGGCGTTCGGTTAAGTTTTCTAGTTTGATGCGAATTGAATCTTTCACGATAGTGTTTTCTTTTTGTGTGACAGGTTGTGCCCTAGAGCAACATTCATGCATACCAAACAGGGCAAGCATTCTAAATATAGAGTAAGCGCATCGCGCCGAGTTCTGAGTTGAGGTAGCTAAGTGTCTGACTCTTTAGCGGTCTTGTTGAAAACGTCTTGGGTCACGCTCTCTATAGAGCTTGCGCTGTTAGATGTATGGCCATCTAGCCCAAATAGGGTTCGGGCTAACGCAAAGCGCTCTTCGTTATTCTGTTGCTTAAGCCACTCACTGGGATCATGCATAAACTTTTGAGTTAGCGCGTGGGCGAAAGTATTTAGCACATCTTCTGGGTC
>JAQWLN010000211.1 GCA_029247265.1 Fuerstiella sp. | reverse complement strand
CAGTCCCTCAGTTCGGGAGGCCCGTCTGAACAGCAAGGACCAGCGGCTGTTCATGAACTGGCAGGGTGGTGATCGCGTCAAGGCGGATATCGAGCTACTTCAGAAAGCGGGTGTTCCAAAGCCGGAAGACGGTATGGTTCTGCATTTTTATGATCCCAGCACCGAACAAATGCTGGCAACACTTGAGGCGGAACGTGCTGGCGGCAGGCCGCCGGAGCAGATTCGCCGCACTCGTTTTCAGGTGAAACGAGCAGGCAGTGGGTATGAATTCGTAGTGACAAGTCAGAAATTACGTTAAAACCGGGCACTGACAGATAATGCTCGTTTGAACAGGCTCAACGGCCGGATTGAATTACAGGTTCAGGAAAATCTTATGCACTTCTTGTTCGATTCTTGCACATCGCTGACAGTCAGTTCGTTCGCTGCGGTCGATACGGGACCGATTCTGGAGCAGTTTGGAAATCTCATTTATCTGGCGATGGCGTTGTGCGCCGGGTACGGTCTGTACTGTATTATCGTGCTGATGCGGCGGGTGAAGGAAAAGAGCTTTCCCGGTCGCGAAGCGGCCAGCGCCTTTCTGGACGACGTCAGCGAACTGCTTGAAAAGAACGACTTCGAAGGCGCGGTGGATGTGTGTGACACTCCCGAGCTTTGGTCGCGAGCCGTGCCTCAGTTGATCCAGGTGGGCGTCGAAAATCGAGCCAAGCCGATCCGAAAGATTAAGCAGATCGTGGGCGAATTCTTTTCACGTGAGATTCTGGCGGAATTTGACGTCCGCACGTCGTGGGTGAACACGATCGTTAAGTCTGCTCCGATGCTTGGGCTGCTGGGTACGGTGACCGGGATGATCCAGGCGTTCAAAAAGATTGCAGGTACCGGAGAGTCCGGTGTTAAACCCTCTGAGTTGGCAGCAGACATCAGCTTTGCCTTGTTTACGACTGCAGGAGGCCTGGCCATCGCGATTCCGCTGGTGGTTCTGGGTGCGATGACTCAAACTCGAATTTCAAAGCTGCAGGATTCGGTACAGGATAACCTGGGGACGTTCTTCGATGATCTGGAGGCCGCTCAGGTTCGTGGAGAGGATTCGCCATCGTGAGGTCCTGGCAGAACCAGAATAGTTCCGTACGGTTGTTAATACTGCACGAAACTTTCCTGACAGAGACGACGTCCCTGCAAACGGGCGGGGGCCGTCCAGGCGATCTGATGCGACGGGGGGAGATTCGGCGTGTTTGACGACGGCGGGTTTGGCAAGAAAAAGAAGAAGAAAGACGAAGCGGATCTGGATATCACTCCCATGATCGACGTCGTTTTCCTGCTGCTGATCTTCTTCATGGTGACCTCCACAATGCAGGGCACGCCGGACAAAGATATTCCACCTGCATCATCGGGAACCAATGCGAATGTTGCCGGGCATATTGAACTGACAATAAAAGCCCCCGCATCATCGACGTCAGAGGGGGAGATTATAATGGACGGAGCCCCCGCATCACTGGATCAGATCAAGGCCGATCTGACTCAGAAGGCCGGACTGGCAGGACCGGAGGGACTGAAGGTCATGATCTACGCAGAACGTGACGTGAAGTCCGGCTTTGTCGGCGAAGTCGAACAGGTGATTGGCGAAGTGGCCACGGAAACCGAAGCAGAAATTCTGATGCATTTTGCGGTCAGTGATCGAAAATAACGCGCGGCTGAAGTTAAACAATGGCGGAACTGATAGACAAAAAGCTCGGAGAATTCCTCCTGCTGAGACATCTCGGCAGCGGTGGCATGGCCGACGTCTATCTTGCGGAACAGACTTCACTGCAACGGCACGTCGCCGTGAAGGTTATGAAGCCGTCATTGATGGCTACGTCGGGCGAAGTGATGCTGACTCGCTTCAGGCAGGAAGCCATGATGGCGGCCGGCTTGAATCATCCCAACATTGTTCAGGTCTACACAATCGGCGATGAAGAAGGGTATCACTTTATCGCCCAGGAATTTGTAAAGGGCAAAGACCTCGCCAGCATCCTTAAGTCGAAATCCGCGCCCGACCTTGGTTCATGTCTGCATGTGATTCGCCAGGTCACATCGGCTCTGAAGGCTTCGGGACAGGCTGGTATCGTCCACCGCGATATCAAGCCGGAAAATATTCTGGTGACGAAGAAAGGTGAGGTCAAAGTTGCCGACTTCGGTCTGGCTCAATTGCACGACAAACCTGATGGTGGCGGAATCACCCGAGAAGGGATGACACTGGGAACACCTTTGTATATGAGTCCCGAACAGGTTAACGGCAAGGAACTGGATCCTCGTTCTGATGTATACTCTCTGGGCGTGACGTGCTACCAGCTTCTGTGTGGCAAGACGCCGTTCACAGGAAACACGGCAATGGCGATCGCCGTGCAGCACTTGAATACGGCACCGCCACCCCTGAAGGAGCAGAATTCGAAGCTGCCCACGGTCATCTGCCGGATGGTACACCGGATGATGGCCAAACGCCGAGCCCTTCGGTATGCCTCGGCTGCTGATGTCTCGTCAGATCTCAAACTTCTGATTACTGCCTATCGGCAGGGCAAGTCGCTCGATCTTGTGAAGCTGCCGATTCTGGGTGAACTGGATCGGGTTGCGGAGAAAGCGAAAGACAGCAAGGCAGCATCGCCGAAGGCAAAGGGCAGTCCGAAGAGTGCTGCCAGTGCTGCTCAGGCACGGCAGATCGAAGCGGTGGACGTCGATGTCGACTACGGTGTCGAAGAAGATTCGTACGAGGTCGCGGACGTTCTTCCGGAAGATGACGAAGGCGCCGACGAAATTGAGACGATCGACGACGGAGCCTCAACGTCGACACGCCGCAAAGGTACGAAGAAACAAGCAGCGCCCTTAGTCGAGCCTGCTAAAGTCAATACGATTGTTCGAGTCAGTCTGCCGTCGTGGGAAGAGGTTGAAGATGAAGACGTCGATTTGGGCCGGCCGGAGCCTGATTTCGAAGAAATGGACCTCACTCCGATGGTTGATGTCACGTTCCTGCTGCTGATTTTCTTCATGATCACGGCATCATTTACCCTGCAGAAAAAAATTGACGTGCCGCCTGCACAGTCTGATGCAGTCTCTTCTGTAAGTGTTCCAGAGATGGAAAGTTCAGCCGTGGAGGCGATCATTGATGCGGATAACCAGATATATGTCGATGATTTGCCGGGTGAGTCGTTTAAGGAAATCGTTAGTCTGTTGGAAGGTTCAAGAGCGGCCGCTGACGCGGTTGAACTTAAGCTGCTGATCGATCCCGAATCGACACACGAGAAAAGGATTATGGTCGCGGACGCTGCTGCCCAGGCCGGTTTCACAAAAATAAATTCCATGATCAAAGAGGTTGATTGAACGATAAGGGTTAGCGGACTGCGCTTACTGGTCTGATTGCGGCCAGCTGTATTTTCAAACAATCGTCCCTCAGAAAAAGTTGGGTGCCAACGTGCCGACGGAAGACTACGACGAAATTGATGACGACGACATCGAAGAGATCGATGAACTTGACGATGACGTCGACGAAGACAACGAGACGGACGAGGACGGCGGTGACGCCACAATCGAGAAAGGTCGTCGTCAGTTGCGCCGTGGCAGGCTGTCGGAATTCAGCGACAGGCTGTCCGGAGGCGCGGCTCGGCCAGGCGAGAAAGACGTCAAGAAATCGCCTTTCGTGATGATCATGGCGGGCGGCATTATTGCCCTCACGCTGCTTGGACTTGTTTTCTTCATCATGATTCTCAGTAAGAGCGAACAGAACGCTTTTGCTGCAGCGAAACAGAAATTTGAAGAGGAAAGTTATCCGGAAGCGAAGGGCAGGCTGGTCGACTTTCTGCAGGCCTACCCGGATGGTGAATATACCGAGCAGGCCCGAATCCTTTATCACGAAACAATGATCCTTGAAATTATCAAGGGGGGCAGTATTAACGCCGCGGGCGTTACTGAAGCTCTGAAACAGCTGGATGATTTCATACGTGTCTGCCGTGATCTGGAAGGCTTCAAAGACGAACGCGACGACGTCCTGCGTTTTGCGGAACGAATCGTGCGACTTGGCGCGACTGTAGCCGAAGGTCAGCCTCCTAAAGTAAAACCGTCCATGCCGCCGCTGGAGGACAGCAAAGCTGCCAAGACCATAATGGATCAGTTTGCCGGTCCGGATGGTCTGCCCCGTGCGCTTGAAGACGAGATTCGGACAGTTCAGCGCAAGGCCGAAGCTGCCATTCGGAAAGCGACCGTTCTGGACGGCGCTCTGGCAGAAATTAATGGCCATCTGAAGGCAGACGACACTCTGGCGGCTCTGGAGTCCCGACAGGCCCTGATCGACGAATATGATGTGCTGAGTGACGATCCGGATGTGGCAAAAATTCTGACGTCAATTATGGAACGCGAGAAGAGTCTTACGAAGCAGGAAGATCTGAATACGGACGCCGTGACCGAAGATTTCCTGTCGTCCAACAGGGTGTCAGCAGCATTAACATTGCGCACTCAGGTTACGGTTGACCAGGTTTCTCAGGGGAAACTGGTCTTCGCCGTGGGTCTTGGCAGCTGTTACGGAATTGACTCTGAAACCGGAGAGCCAGTCTGGAAACGAGCCGTTGGCAGAAACCCTCCGTTTGCTCCGATTCCCGTCGATGCCGCCGAGCCGTCGCTGTTGATTTTCCATACTGACACAAACGAACTTCTTCTGCTGTCTCAGAAGCAGGGCGAACTGTTATGGCGTCAGAGAATCCCGTCACGTCCTTCCGGACCGCCGCTTATTTTTCAACAGCAAATTTACCTGACGACCGAAAACGGAGAGCTGTGGAAGATTTCCGTGGGTTCCGGCGAAGCCATATCGCGTGTGACCTTTAAACAGCCTGTGGTTGGGCCGCCGGCAATTACGCGGGACGAACCCAAATACATGGTGATTGCGGGCGACCAGTCGTTGCTCTATACGTTGAGCATCAGTCCGCTGGAATGTGTGGCTGTGTCGTATGTGGAACACCGCCTGGGCAGTGTCGAAGCTCCGATTCTGACGACCGGAAAATTGATGTTGATGGCTGACAACGATTCCGCTGATAAGGCCAGGTTGCGAGTACTGCAAGTCAACCCGAGCAGCGGAGAGGTTGTTGTACGCGCATCGGATGTCGTTGATGGCCAGGTGAGAGACGCTTCGCTGATCAGAGGACGTGAGCTGTATGTTCCGTCAACACCTCAGCGTGTGACTGCGTTCCGTGTCAATGACGAACCTGATGCTGACCATCTGGCGAAGGTCGGCGCGAATCAGCTGGAAGACGCGGCGACCGCGCCGATTTTTCTGCGGGCGGGCCCCGGTGGTCAATTGTGGATGGCCAGTGAGGCGTTGCGGAAGTTCCAGGTGCGAACCAATACTCTGGAACTTCAGTCGGACGAAGTGGCGGAAGGGCTGCACCTGCAGCCGATCCAGATGTCCGATTCGAATTTCTTCGTAACAACAAACGAACCCTATTCGTCGTCTGTCTTCTTCACCAGGGTGGAGCCACAGAAGATGGAAGACAGGTGGCGCACCGTAATCGGTACCAATGTTGTGTCAGCGGGACCTGCTGACGGCAATGAATCGTTGCTGGCTGTCGGTGATTTTGGGCGCGTGTTCCGAATTCCTCTGCAGCGAATCAAAACGGGTGGCTTTGTCATTGATGACCTCAGCAGCTACCGAGTACCGGACGGTCTGAAGGACGCGATTGGCGGACTGTCGCTGACTGATGGTCGGTTAGCCGCGTTTTGCGGCGGTGAAGAACCAGCGCTGTGGACGTTTACGACCAGCGGTCAGCTCGAACAGCGGTGGACGCTGCCAGGTGCTCCGGAAGTTCAACCGGTTTCGCTGGCGGACGGCATTGTTGTCGCACTTCGCGGTCGCCTGCACATGACGGCAAATCGTGCGGGCCGCGTACAGGACTACCGAGCGGCGCAGGAGCAGGGAGAAAATGCACAGGCCTCGTGGAAATCTCTGGTGGCCCTCAATGAAACTCAGGTCCTGGCCGTCAATTCTGATAACGAACTGGTTCGTGCTGAGTATCGGACAAGTCCAACCCGCCACCTGTTCGAAGTCAGTAAGACGCGAATGGAGCAACCTGTCGAACTGGCACCAGCAGCGTCGGGAGATCTGCTGGCTGTCGTGACGTCGGATGGCAAACTTATGACACTATCTGCGGCAACTCTGGAAGTTCTGGATGAATTTGAACTTGGAGGTGTTGCGATGAGGTCGCCGTATATATCGGCGGATCGCATTTTTGTTGAAGTTGCTCGACGCGATTTAAAAATATTCGCGAGCGGCACTTCGCTTCAGAACCCCGTAAGCATTCCGCTGAACGGCGCGTTTCTGACTGGGCAGCCCGTTGCTGTTACCGGAGGCGGGTTTGTGGCCTGTCTTTCCGATGGCCGGGTGATCGTGCTGGATGCTGAAGGCAACGATTCCGGAAAGAACGTCATGCTTGGTCAGGAAATGCAAAAAGGGCCGATTGTCGTTGGCAATTCACTCATCGCCATTGGCGTCGATGGCAGTCTTTACAGTGTGGAAGATGTTCTTGAATAGCTGCACCATACTTTACTCTGGTTTCAGACCGCAGGGCGGCAGTGTTTTCATCGCTGCGATTCTGGGCCTTTGCGCCGCTGTTCTGGTCGTGCCGACGGCCTGCGCACAGGATGAACTACCGCAGCTGGAAGACATGACATGGCCGTCGGTGGAAATACTTCTGAAAGCCGATCCCTTTGACTGGATCGTCCTGAAGGACCAGACGGTCATTGTGTGTCAGCCACTTTATCCTCGTCCTGGCACGTTACAAAAAATGGCGGAGGAGTTGGCGGAACTGGAGCAGGCCAGGGGCAGTAATGCCGCAGAACGAGCTGAAATCGTGGAACGCAAAAAGCGGTTGAGACTGGTTGAAGTCAATTTGCCCAACGACAACTCGGTGGACTACCAGTTACCCGTCACCCAGATTGAACGCGTCATTTCCTTTGAAGACATGATCCTGCGCGAAGCTGATGCATTGATCGACGTGGGTGAAATCAGTCAGGCGTACGAACTGTTGATGGAAGTTGAGCGGATGGCCCCGGGCTGGGAACAGGCCAACCCGTATTTTGCCAGCTTGCTGATCAAGGAAGCCGAAATCAACTTCAAGGCGGGCGATACCTATGCAGCCATGGCGCTGCTGGACGAACTGGCCATGCGTGACAGAGAAAGCCCGGAGCTGGCCGAGATGTTTGGTGAGACGATCCGTGCGTCAGTCCAGTCAGCGGTGGACGACGAGAACTACGGGCAGGCTCGCTATTTTCTGAACAGACTGGCGAAACACTTTCCGGAACATCCCGTTATTTCTGACTGGAAGCAGCGGCTGCTCGCGATAGTGACATCCGTTTTTGAAAAGGCTGAACAGCATGCTCAGGCTGGCCTGCATGTCGAAGCAGCAAGTGCTGCCGCGGTCGCCAATACAATTTGGCCAGTTAACGTCCTGCGCACCGGGAACGATCCTCAGCACGTTCAGTGGCCGATGCCCGGAATCCAGCGCGCTGCCTACAATCAGTATGTTTCCAGACATCAGACGTTGCGAGTTGCCGTGCGGGACTTTTCACGCACGGACGTTATCTCCCCGGTGCCGCTTGAAGCGGACGAACGAGATCGCGAACTGACGACCGTATCGCTTTTTGTCCCTTCCAGCGCCGACGAACTCACGTACTTTCAGTCAGGGTTCTTCGATGAATGGGATCCACAGGATCTGGGGCGGGAAGTGTTGTTTACGCTGAAGTCGACGCGACCGTATTGGCAGACACACCCGATTCTCAGTGCCAACCAGATCGCTGAGGCACTCAGTGACCAGTTGGATCCTTCGCAGAGTACATTCAATCCGCGTCTGGCGTCATTCGTTAGTGAGTTCTCTGTACGTTCGCCCAGTCAACTGCAGATCCAGTTCCATCGCGTACCGTTAAGCCTGGAAGCTCTCTTCCGATTTCCTGTGATGGGTATTCCTGAGGACCAGCAACCGGCGCCCAAGGACGCAGAACGCCAGACGCTGTCCACCAGATTTAGTCTGGTAGAGCAGGATGAGGACCATCGGACATATCGCCGAATGATTCCGGAACCGGACGGGCTGAACGATCGCCAGTATCATGTGGCAGATGTGGATGAGATCCGCTTTGGTGACCGGCACTCCGAGATCCAGGCATTCATGCGCGGCAAGGTGGATGTGCTGCCTCACTTATTGCCCTGGGAAATCGACATCTTCAAGGGGTCGGGACGCGCGTTTGTTCAGCAGTATGCGATTCCACAGAATCATCTGATCGCGTTCAATCCTCTGTCGCCAGCTGTCAAAAGCGCACAGCTGCGGCGAGCGTTATCAGTATCTGTGGATCGGGAAAACCTGCTGAAAAAGATAATTCTGCGGGATCCTGAAATGAAGTACGGACGCATCACCAGTGCACCATGGCACTCCGGCAGTTATGCCAACAGTCCGTTAGTGGACCCGCCGATGTATGACCATTATCTGGCATATATTCTTCGTCTTGCGGCACTGGAACAGCTGCGGATTCCCGACAAACAAAAGTTTGTTGCGGATGCAAAACAGAAAGTGCTGCAGGCGGAAGGGGAATGGGATGAAGTTGTGTTTCGCCGCGATAATGCCAAAGAGATCGCCGCAGCCGTGCAGCACATTCAACTGCCGAAACTGCGAATGTTGTGCGATCCGGACGAATTAGCCACGCTGGCGGCTGAGAAAATCGTGGCCAGATGGCAGGCGCTGGGCTTCGATGTTGAGTTGATTCCAGCCGATCAGAAGGGCGAAAAGTTGACGGCGGACGACTGGGATCTGATGTACCGGCGCGTGCGGATGATGGAACCGCTGCTGGATCTCTGGTCGGTGTTGCTGTCAGACGATCAGCTTGATGTCAGTCAGCTTTCTGCCTATCCCGACTGGATGCGTCAGGAACTGATCAATCTGGACTACGCCAGCAGCTTTGCGGACGCACAAAAGAAACTGTTCCTGATCCATAGTCATATGACGGCTCAGGCATTTTTGATTCCGCTCTGGGAACTGGACGATTTTGTGGCTTTTCAAAAAAATATCTCCGGATTTGAAGCGAGGCCATTAAGTGTCTACCACGGGGTTGAACGCTGGTTGGTGAAGCCATGAAGAACCATTCTGTGATTCTGTTTCTCGGTACGCTGGCGTGCGTGTTGGCCGTGACGTTCGTGCCTGGAGTGTCGACGTCAGCCGGGTTTCTGGCTGCCGCGCAGGACACGGCTGAAAAAGGCGACACGGCAGGGACGCCACTGCAGGCCCCGGATACGTCTGAGACTGAGTCAACGTCTTCGGACTCTGCGGCCGCGGTTGAAGGTGGGCAGGATCCGCCGCCCGAGGATGGCGAAAAATCGGATATTACTGCGGATGATTCAGGTGAGCCTGAAGTTGAAATCCCGTTCGCCAGCCGTCCGTATCGCGTCCATATTTCGATTGCTTTCGATAACACTGCTGCGACCAGCGAGGCAGCCCGCAATGAGCAGGTTAGCGACATTGAACATGCTGTTGCTCGAATGTATGGCCGTATGTGGGCAGTGGCGATTGAAACGAACGAGTGGCTGATGCCCGCACAGGGCCAGAGGTTGCAACGTCTGCAGTTATCGGACGTGTTCGAACGGTATCCTGAAGAGCAGTATGACAAGGCGTTCGTACTGACGGTTGAGGCCTCCGGCAGATCGTTCAACATCAGCTGTCGTGAATACGACCCCCGTATTCAGGAACTGACTCCGTTGTATTCCCAACGAACTCTGGATCCTCGGTCTATCGGCGGCGTCGCTGCATGCCTGATGAGAGATTCATTTCGGCCGATGCTGATGTACGTTCGTAAGTTTGATGACGAAGAGGGCCGCAGTCTGATGGAGTTACAGGCTCAGGCTGGAGAAATCAGCCCGCCGGATTCTTCGGCCGATCAGGTGGTGGAAGGAGACGTTCTGCGTCCCTTTGTTCGATCGATGGAGCGGAGGAATCCGAAGAAGCTACAGCAACTGAAGGCACTGCCGTTGTCATACATCAGGACCTTGTCAGTTGACCGTGAAGTGACGCGCGGCGCGATCACCGGTTACTATGCGACACACATGACGTTCTCTCTGTTTGGCGGTAAGGGTCGTCGGCTGCAGCATCTGGCAGTGCGCCAACGACCGACCAGCAGCGAAAGCCGAGTCAGGCTGGTCCTGCAGCCGCGTCCCGACAAGCCGCTGATTTCGCACCGCCTAGCCATTGCCTATCAACTGGGCTGGAAAGATAAGGAAGACGGGCCACAAACCCAGCTCGTCAGTGACCGCAACGGCGAAGTGGTTATCGATACGCGCGAGGATCATCCAACGTTCTGGATTCGTGTCTACAGTGGTGCGTCACTTCTGGCGCGTGTTCCCTATGCACCGGGCCTGTTGCCGTACGACGTCGTGGCATTACCCGATGATTCTATTCGCCTGGGCGTCGAAGGTGAGTTGCAGTTACTGCAGGACCAGCTGATTGATTCGATTGCCATGCAGGGGGTTCTGCTGGCGCGAGCGCGAAAGGCGGCCGAGGCGAATAATGCAAAGGCTGTCGGTGAGCTGTTTGACACATATGACCAGGTACCGGGGAAGAAAAAGCTGGTGGAACTTATCACCAATATCAAGACGCGTGCGGTGAAAGAATCAACAGACCGACGCATGGGGTCAACTCGCATCGAGAAGCTGTGTCAAAAGCTGACTGATTCAGTCGAGACGTTCTTCACGGATGAAAAACGAGCAGAACGTCAGGCTGAGATCGAACAAATCAAGTCCGCAGTGGGTCTTGAGAATTAGCTGCCCTGCTGGCGCAATCCTGAGCACATGCTGCCGTTTCGGTAATGGGGCGATCAGTCCGGCAGTTCCCGATCCACGGCTTGCGAAGATTCATACAGGCCCTTAAAGACGGACTGTGTCTGTTGTGGCAGTGTTGAATGATGTAGAGGCTGTGTCCTCATAAGGCTGAAGATGCGAAATCTGGTCCGCCAGGAAGTCTTTGATTGTTCCCGCACACTCATCATCAAGATCGGGTCGAATGTCCTGACGCGCGGTGACGATCAACTCGATGAAGACGGTATTGGACACCTTTCAGAACAGATCGCTCGATTGATTTCGTCGGGACGCAAAGTCGTTATTGTATCCAGTGGGGCCGTCGCTGCCGGTATTGGGATACTGGGACTGACGCATCGGCCGGAGTCTCTGCCTGCACTCCAGGCAACTGCGGCGGCCGGCCAGACCCAACTGATGAAGGCGTGGGGTACGAGTCTGAATCGTTCGGGCCATGCGGTTGCTCAGATTCTGGTCACCGTCAACGACTTTCGAAACCGTCGTCGGTATCTGAACGTTCGCAACACGATTCGCACACTTTTTGATTTCGACGTCGTGCCCATTGTGAACGAGAATGACAGCGTCAGCATCGAAGAAATCACGGTCGGCGACAATGACCAGCTGGCGGCGATGATTGCTGCTCAGGTAGCGGATCCGTTGCTGATCATCCTGTCGGGCATCGACGGACTGTTCGACGGCCCCCCGTCGGATGCCGGCAGCAACTTGATTTCTCTGGTTGAACAGCCGGACGAATCGCTGCTGAGCCATGTCGCTGCTGAGCAAAGTTCACGAGGACGGGGAGGCATGTCAGCCAAGTTGTCCGCGATTATTGATGCGACGTCCGGTGGCGAGAACGTGATTCTTGCAAACGGGCTTACAGAGGGAATTCTGGACCGGATTTCGCGCGGCGACGAGGTTGGCACATTATTTCTGGCGGCTGGTTCAACAGTGCCGGCATGGAAGAAATGGATTCGCTCGGCGACTCGCCCGGAAGGCAAACTCGTGCTCGACGATGGCGCGTGTCGAGCTGTCGTGGCGGAAGGGAGGTCGTTGCTGGCCGTGGGGATTTGCGACGTTGTTGGCGACTTCGATCAGGGGGCGTCCGTCGAACTCGTGAATTCGTCGCACAGCGCTGTCGCGCGAGGTCTCTCAAACTATGCATCTGCGGATATTCGGAAGATCCTTGGCCGTCGCACGGCGCAGATTCCTGAGCTGTTGGGCCATGTGCCATATGGAGAGGTTATTCATCGCGATAATCTGATCGTGACGGAATTGGGCCGCTCGGCGCAGGCAGGCACCGCGGGACGTTGATACAAACGTTGCAGCCGACACAATCGGATCCTGTTAGGTGGCCGACAGCCATTATTGTTACGATTCCCGGGACCGACTGGTGAAAGGTGTCACATTTTACAGGCAAGTACCCTCCATACTTCCCCGGGGATCGGACTTGCCATGTTGAATCAACTTAAATTCGGTTTGCAGCAATGGACCAGGCAGGTGAAACACCTGCTGATCGACGAATACATCGATCTGGAACCGCACGAATACTGCATTGGTGCTGTCTTCATCATTGCCATTGGCTTCGTTCTGCTCAGCGGTCGACGATAGTACGGCGTGAGTCAGTGCACGATCTGCCCGTCCCGCTTTCCATGGTGGACGAAGGTCGTACAGGTCGTTCAGGATCTCGGTGCTCTCTGCTGAACTGCCTGTCAGGAACAGTGCCGTTCGATGAAGACCGCTTCCTGTTACCGCAGCGACCTTGCGAACTGCGCCATTGACCGGCGTTCAGCCTCGGACAGAATCGGTGGCGGTACATGTTCGAAACGTAGTGTGTCGACAAACGTGATTTCCGAGATCGGCTCTGTAATCCACCACAGGCCGCGATAACTGGAACGCAGCCGTTCGGTCCGGCGCCTGTCTCGTTCGGGGCCGTAAATGATGATTGGCGTGTTTCGGGTCCGGTAATCCGCCCGCAAATTGGCAATCGTTTCTGAAAGTGACCACCGCAGGCAATTGCTGTGGACCAGAATGAGTTCACAGTGCAACTGGCGCGTGGCTGCCTCAAATCCGGATTGTCCGCTGTTCGCGGCTTTGGCTGAGTAACCGGAAGCCACCAGGACTGCCGCCGTGGTGGCACTGTCGCCGCTTCTTGAGTCGATCGCGACTGCTTCCGGCATTTCGCTGTCCTCAACACCGGATGCGATCACGGCCGCGGCATAAGGGCTGGTCATCTGATGAGCGTGAGCGATTCCGGCCGTCATCAGCCGTACGCGCGACGATGGAAACAGCAGGCAGCTGCGCAAAAGTTTCGGGTGACGATTCAGAACGGCGGCGGTCTCGGGGCGGCTGAGAACTCCGAATACGGAGGCTCGATTTTCTGTCTGCAGTGCCATCTGCAGAGCGGCAACATCCATCGCGGCGGGGTCGGTGGCCTTGTCCACGACGGCAATGTCAATCTGCTCCGGCCACACGGCGGGCCAGGACTGTTCGGTGATTTCGGCCACCAGCTGGGCGGCCATTGCTGTTTCATTGTCGGGACGAATCGATGTTGCATGACGCCCCAGCGTCGCTGCGCGCTCAAGCATGTAGGCACCGAATTCCCGGTCCTCAGTCGTGACCTGACGATTTCGTAAGTTTCGTTGTGTAAACAGCTGGTCCCGCGAAGGAAACGGAGCTCCGGCATCCGTGATGAATCGCATCGCTTCGCTAACCAGCACATCCACTGCTGCATCCGCCGAGCCGGGCAGGGGGCGCCCTCGCAACAGTCGTTCTGTTGCTTTCGTGGCCGCGACAGAAACCATAGTGGATTCGTCAAAACGATATGGAGTCAGGTCATACGCGATTTCCGGGTCGGCTGTTGTTGCCAGCAGTTCCAGAATTCGTGTTCGGCCGGATTCGTCTGTACTCTTCAACGCGGTCAACAGGCCATGCCGGAATCGCCGCGCGTATTTGTGTAATATTTGTGCGGCGATCTCTCCCTGCCGACTGGTTGGGTCCGCAGCCAGCAATGGTTCAACAGCATTACCTTCTGCACTCAGGATTCGCACGGATGCTTCCAATGTCTGTTGTTCTGACTGGCCGAGCACAGCGATCAATGATTCGACGGCGTCGGCGGTAGGTGTCTCCTGCCTCACGGAATCATTCATCAGTTTCAGCAGATCGCGCGACGTTGGCTGCAGTTCTTTGATGACACTGAGCTTCAGAAACAGCGCAATGCCGAACTCGCGACGCAGCGCACGCAGTGTGTCGATTGTTGGTTGAGAATCGATGAGATCCTGCAGGTAACCCTGCGCCAGTCCGGGGCGGTCCAGTCGTTCCGCCAGAACGGCTCCTCGCACTTGGCGCACAGGAGAATTCGGCCTGAAAACAAATAGCTCGTCCTGTGTGGGGTCGCCGTTGTCCTGCTGTGCTGCAACCGGTGTCATGGGGGTCAGCAGGCACACTGCCATCGAGGCGGCCGCGACGTACAGCCAGACGGCACAACGTGATTGAAGCTGATTGACGGCACGAAAGATTTGAAACATGAACGAATTCGCTGTCCGGCCAACCTGAAAACACGCAGCAACAACACCGTTGTGCAGATACTCGTTTATCTTGAGGAACTGTGCCCGCCAAGTCCAGAAAACACTGGCACGACAGCTCGGAATGACGCATCACACCCTTGTTTTTTCATCGACCGAGTTCACAAGACTGCTTGACCGGTAACTGACAGCGTCAGGTCGCACGGTCGATCCCGCGTCGAACGGCTTTGCGACCAGGGCGTTTGTGACGGTTATTCAGGCGTCTTCGCCTCGATCTGTTGATGGGCTGTAACGTCAGCCTCATCGCGAATCCCGATAGACGTCGATCGTAAGAGGGGAAAGCCCGGGCGTTGCCCGGCGGCTGGTGGGCATAAATATACTCGCGGCCGCGGCCTGTTGGGATTGTTTGTATCCTTCCCGACCCTCTCTGGTACAATTTGCGGCCCAGCCTCACAGCTCCTGCCTCGCATTCTGTCCATCGCCTGTCAATATGCTGAATCTGCAAAAACATCTCCGCACACTCAGTTTCGCGATTGCCGTTGCCGGCCTGACTCTGGTCAATGCTGACGATGACGTTGAGTTCTTCGAAAACAATATTCGTCCTGTTCTGGTGGATTATTGCTACAAGTGTCACTCGTCGGATTCTGATGAACCTGCTGGCGGACTACAGTTGGACACCAAAATCGGCATCCGGACGGGTGGTGAAACCGGGCCAGCTGTTGTGCCCATGGATCTGCAGGAAAGCCTGCTGCTGTCGGCGATTGAATACCGTGACCTAGAAATGCCTCCCGACGAAAAGCTGGATGACGAAATCATCGCAGACTTTCGCCAGTGGATTAAGAAGGGGGCATCAGATCCGCGCGACGATGACATGCCGCACGACACAGAAAGTGATCCGGTCGCAGCTCCGCCATTGTGGTCGGTGCAGCCGGTTCAGAATCCGCAGGTCCCGGTGGTTGAGAATCACAGCTGGCCTGTATCAGGCCTGGATCAATTTATTCTGGCACGCCTGGAATCTTCCGGTCTGACACCCGCCGTTCCGGCGACAAAGGAGATATTACTGAGGCGGCTGTCATTTGACCTGATTGGTTTGCCGCCATCGGTTGATGAGTTTCAATCATTTACTTCTTCTGCAGATGACACTTACCCGGCCCAGGTCGAACGCCTGCTGGACTCACCGCAATTCGGGGAACGCTGGGGGCGTCACTGGCTGGATGTCGTGCGCTATGGAGAATCGACCGGCAGCAGTCGTGATGTGCTGATGCTGTATTCATGGCGATATCGCGACTATGTCATCGACGCATACAACAGCGACATGCCGTACGACCAATTCGTGCAGCAGCAGATTGCAGGGGACCTGCTGTCGTCGGCCGACGATGAAAGTCGTCGCCGAAATTTGATTGCGACAGGTCTACTGGCCATCGGCTCCAAGTCACTGAACGGTGGGAATCTGGAACTGGATATTGTTGACGATCAGGTCGATGTCATCAGCAAGGCGTTCATGGGATTTACTGTCGCCTGTGCTCGCTGTCACGATCACAAGTTCGATCCGATTCCCACCGCAGATTACTACGCGATGGCTGGGATCTTTCGCAACGTCGACACATTTTACGGAGGTAGCACGCGCCGGCCCACGACCCTGAAGGACCAGTTGAAGGTGTATCTGCCACTGACGGAAGATGTCACAGAACTGACCAGTCAGGTGGATCAGTTGAACAAACAGTCGGCTGCCATCCAGAAGAAAATTACTCCACTGGACAAGCGTTCGAAATCGTTGAAGAAACAGCTGCCTGATAACTGGAAGCCGTTGCTGGCTTCGATTGATACAGATGAGGGCGCGAAGAGCAATGTTGAGGCCGTCGAAACGCTGTCGGCGAAAGCACAAAAAGCGTTACGGCAATACGGAGATGTGCAGAAACAGCTGTCGGTATTGAAGAAAGAACTGAGTGTAGTTCAGGCACAGCAAGCAGATGTTCCGCGGCCGGAGTTTGCATTTGCAGTGCAGGACAGGAAGAAGTCTCAGGACTGGCCGATACAGGTGCGCGGTGAAAAGGGGAAGAACGGTGACACGCCACCACGCGGATTCCTGTCGTGTGTTGAGCTGTCCGACGAGTTTCCCATCCCCGTTGAACAAAGCGGTCGCATGCAGCTTGCTCAGTGGATGACTCATCCCAATCATCCATTGACGTCACGCGTAGTGGTGAATCGCGTGTGGCAGCACCTGTTTGGCAGAGGGCTGGTGGAGTCCGTTAACAATTTCGGGCGTTCCGGAAGCGCACCCACTCATCCCCTGCTGCTTGACTGGATGGCTCACCGATTTGTGCACCAGCACAAATGGTCTGTTAAGTCATTGATTCGTGAAATCGTGTTGTCGCGAACGTATCAAATGTCATCGGCGAACAACGAAGAAGGTTGGGGGCAGGATCCGTCCAATCAGCTGCTGTGGCGAGCCAACCGACGGCGACTGGAAGCGGAGGCACTTCGTGATGCAATGCTGGCGGCCTCTGGTCAGCTGAAGTCAGAGCGACCAGCCGGTTCGCTGGTGCAACAGGTCGGCGAAGGTGAAGTTGGGCGCAATATCGACGCACAGCCGCTTGGGCAGCCATTCCCGCACCGCAGCGTTTACCTGCCGATTATTCGCGGAATGCTGCCGGAGATGCTGAAGATATTTGATTTCCCAGAGCCCAGTAATCCGTCCGGGCAGCGGACAGTCACCAACGTTCCGACACAGTCATTGTTTCTGATGAACAGTGAATTTGTTCAGCAACAGGCCGGTGCGATCGCTGCTCGAGTCATGGAAAGTTCGAGCGATAACGGCGATCGGATTCGATTTGCGTGGCTGATGTGTCTCGGTCGCGAACCTGCGTCCGGGGAAATTGAAGAGACGACGCAGTTTCTGGACCGGTTATCCATTTCGATATCTGATGACTCGACCCGGAACGTCCAGGTCTGGCAGACCGTTTGCCAGAGTCTTCTGGCGTCCGCTGAATTCCGTTTTATTGATTGAAACACTTTCGGGCACAGGCTCAAAGGTGCGGCGTGCGTTTACCTTCAGAAGGCCGTACCTCAGCAAAACAGGTGTGTGATGAACAAACAACATTTTCTCACGTCCCGCCGCAGCGCCCTCAAGTCCGCTGGCTGCGGATTCGGGTACCTTGCTTTCGCGGGACTTGCGCAGTCAGAAGCAGCCGCGTCGAAAGCTGTCAGCCCATTGGCGCCGAAGCCACCGCATTTTCCTGCGCGCGCCAAACGTCTGATTTTTCTGCACATGCGCGGCGGTCCGTCTGCGATGGAAACCTTCGAGCCGAAACCGGAACTGGATCGGCGTTCTGGTGAGAAGACCCGGGGAAACCGCTGGCTGACACCATCTCACTGGGCCTGGAAACGCCGCGGCGAAAGTGGTTTGTGGGTGTCGGACCTATTTCTGCATCAGGCCGAAGTTGCCGACGAGTTGTGTGTGCTGTCTGGCATGCACACCGACATTTCGAACCACACCCCCGCGATGCTGCAGTTACATACAGGCAGTTTTCAGTTCACTCGACCGTCGCTTGGATCCTGGGTGCTGTACGGACTGGGAACGGAAAACAGTGATCTGCCGGGCTTTGTCAGCCTTTGCCCTCCTGCGATCAACGGAGGGGCAAATAATTACGGATCTGCTTTTCTGCCGGCCGTCTATCAGGGAGTGTCCGTCGCAGACATCAAGACACCGATCAAGGACGCCAGAATTCGCAATCTTGAAAACACGCGTCTGAATTCGGATGAGCAGCGGCAGCAGCTGGATCTGGTCCAGTCGATGAATCGTCGTTTCGCAGAACGTGATCCGGAAGACACGCGCGTGGATGGAGTGATTGAATCCTACGAACGAGCCTTTCGTATGCAGTCTGCGATGCCGAAAGTTATGGACCTGAGCAAAGAGTCGCGGTCCACGCTGGATATGTACGGTATCGGCGATGGCAGGCCCAGTGACAATTTTGGACGTCAGTGTCTGCTGGCTCGGCGAATGATCGAATCCGGCGTACGTCACGTCGAATGCTGCGACGAGTTCTGGGATCAGCACAGAGCCTTGAAGAAGGGCCACGAAGATCGGGCTGCAGCCGTTGATCAGGGAACGGCTGCACTGATCAGGGACCTGCGACAGCGCGGTCTGCTGGACGAAACCCTAGTTGTCTGGGGCGGTGAGTTTGGCCGCACGCCGGACACTTCAAAGAAGGATCTTGATGGTCGAGATCATAATGCGAACGGATACACGATGTGGCTGGCCGGTGGCGGTGTGAAACGAGGCTTGCAGCATGGTGCGACCGATGAACTGGGCTTCAAAGCCGTTGATGGGCGAGTCCATCTTCATGATCTGCATGCCACCATTCTGCATCTGATGGGGCTCGATCACCTGGGGCTTACGTATCGCTATGCCGGCCGTGACTTCCGCTTGACGGACGTGCATGGTCGAGTTGTCGACGAGGTGCTGGCGTAAGTGTGTCTCAACGTTTGTCGTTGTACGGTGGAAACCGGACATCCGAAGGATTTCCGAATCCAATAACCGTGCTTTTCTGACTTTTGTGCATCGTGTCGTTCACGCACGACGCGATCAGGTTAAGCTTGCAGCGGAAAGCGGTGTATTGTTCACCGTTATCCGCGTTTTTCTTCTTTCGCCCTCTGCCGCCTGCGACTCACGAACATGTCCTCTAACGACCATTATCACTTCGATGTCGTTGTCGTTGGCGCTGGCCATGCCGGTGTCGAAGCGGCGCTGGCGTCCGCACGGCTGGGAGCAAAGACCGCGCTGCTGACGATGAGCTGTGATACTGTGGCTCAGATGAGCTGCAACCCAGCAATTGGCGGAGTGGCGAAGGGCCAGATTGTTCGTGAAATTGATGCTCTTGGCGGCGAAATGGGCCGCGTCATTGATGCCACTGGCATTCAGTTTCGCATGCTGAACAGCGGCAAAGGACCTGCCATGCATAGTCCGCGGGCCCAGGCGGACAAGAAGGCCTACCAGTTCGAAATGAAGTGGAAGGTCGAACAGCAGGAGAATCTCAGCCTGAGGCAGGAACTGGTTGAGGGGCTTGAGACCGACGGAGCTCAGGTTACGGGAATCCGCGTCGCTGGCGGCACGGTTTATCACGCCAGGGCAGTCATTCTGACGACGGGAACGTTTCTCAAAGCCGTCATGCATACTGGAGAAACGAAAAGCGAGGGGGGACGTGCGGGGGAAAAATCGGCCCACGGCATGTCCGGTGCATTGCTGGCTCTGGGATTCGAGCTGCAACGTTTCAAGACAGGCACTCCGGCAAGGATTAATGGCCGCACCATAGATTTTTCAAAGTGCATTGCTCAACCCGGTGACGAGGACCCCCAACCATTTTCGTACCTGACGGAAAATATTGACCAGCCTCAGATGGAGTGCCATCTGACAGAAACGACGCCCGAAGTTCACGCCCTGATACAGGCCAATCTGTCGCGCGCACCCATGTACACCGGACAGATCGAATCCACCGGACCACGTTACTGTCCGTCCATAGAGGACAAGGTCGTGCGTTTTGCCGACAAGAATTCACATCAGGTTTTCCTGGAACCTGAAGGCCGCAACACGCTTGAATACTACTGCAATGGCATCTCTACCAGTCTGCCGCGCGACGTTCAGGATGGCATGATCCGTTTGATCCCCGGGCTTGAAAACGCCGACATCATGCGGTTTGGCTACGCCGTTGAGTACGATTTTGCTCCACCCACTCAACTGTATGCCACCATGGAGACACGACGCGTGGCCGGACTGTACTTTGCCGGGCAGATCAACGGCACAACAGGCTATGAAGAAGCAGCTGGTCAGGGGCTGTTGGCAGGAATCAATGCCGCGTTGAAAGTCGCTGGCCGAGAATCGTTCGTGCTGGATCGCAGCCAGGCATACCTGGGTGTGCTGATTGACGATCTTGTGACGAAGGGCGTGGACGAACCGTATCGGATGTTTACGTCACGTGCGGAATACAGAATGCTGTTGCGGCAGGACAATGCCGACCGCAGGCTGACTCCGTTGGGAATTGAACTAGGAACGGTCTGTCACGAACGGGCGAAGAACTTTCAGCACTACGAAGGGCAGGTCCGGATGGCTCAGACCGCAATCACCGCAACGCGGTATCAGGGCAATTCCCTGGAAGAGTGGCTAAGACGACCGGAGATCACATGGACTGATGCTGAAACGATGAGTCCCGAATTGGCTGCGTTGCCGTTGTCGCAGCGGTGCAAGCGTCACATCGAGGTCGAAGTGCAATACGCTGGCTATATCCGCCGGCAGGAAGCTGAGATCGCCAAACTGCAAAAAGTGGACAGCGTACGTATTCCGGAAACTTTCAACTTCGCCGGAATACCCCAGCTTCGCCACGAAGCACGCGAGAAATTGGGGAGAATTTGTCCGTCAACGGTGGGGCAGGCCAGCCGGGTAAGTGGCATTACGCCCACCGACATCGCCATTCTGATGATGTATCTAAAGTCAGGTGAACATTCTCAGTAGGACTCCTGAGAAGTCTTAAACTGTTTTTGAAAAACACTTTAACGGCATAAAGCAGTAATTGACGTGTCCATTACTTGGGGCAAAAGCAAGTGCTTTCAATAGTTTCTGCAGTTAAGTTAAAACAGGAGGTTTGCGGCACTAAACTACCGTTGACCGACTTTCACGAATAGATACAATCGGCGATGTTGAGGAACAAGAAAGCTGAGGGGACTACCAAGAGTCAGCTGGTCTGGCGAGGTTCGACAGTTTGATTGTTCATGTGAGCTGTCTCTCAAGGATTCTTCTCTGCACCGTTGAAGGATCATGTCATTTAATGTTCTTGGCGATACATGGATGGTGTCCGATTGAGGTCGGATAAATATGACTGCTGTAAAGTAGTTTGTCGCTTATCACAGAACGGATTGTGAAGCATGAAAACAGTCTTTACCACAGGTGAAGCCGCGAAGATCTGCAAGGTTAGTCAGCAGACCATCATTCGTTGCTTCGATTCCGGCCAACTCAAAGGATTTCGCGTTCCGGGATCACGGTTTCGCAGAATCCCACGAGATATCCTTTATAAATTCATGAAGGACAACGGGATTCCTACGGACGCACTGGAGAGTGGCAAACGCAAAGCGTTGATTGTGGATGACGATGAGGAGCTGGTTGAACTCATCACGGATGCTCTGGAAGCTGACGGTCGCTTCGAGACCCGAGCTGCTAACAATGGTTTTGACGCGGGTATGATGGTCAAGGAGTATCATCCTGACATTATCGTGCTGGATGTGATGCTGCCGGACATCAACGGTAAGGAAGTCTGCCATCGCGTTCGCAGTGATTCGGCACTGGACGATGTTCGTATCATTTGCATCAGTGGTATGGTTGAGCAGGACAAGATCCAGGATCTGAAGGATTCAGGAGCGGATCAGTTCCTGCAGAAGCCATTCGAAATCGATCAGCTGATCGAGCGTATCTGTCGGCTGCTGGATATTGAGCAGTTGACGACGTAGTCAATGAGTAATAATGAGCTGTTATCGACCAGCGGTCGCTCTTTAGCGACCGCTGTTTTTTATAGAGCATGTCTTGGCTCGACCTGTACACTCCTAGTTGCGGGAGTCGGTGTTCTTCGCTGTTGGCCGTGTCAGAATTTGAGCGGGTTCCGCTCCAGACAGAATCACTCCACGCATGGACGTGACCCGCAAAACATCATCAGTGGTGCCATCTGCTGAGAGTGATCAGGAGGACTGGGGGCTTGAAGTATTGCAGGCGCTGGTGTCGCCGTCCACGGCGGAAGACGCGGCTCTGGCCTGTGCCGCAGCGTGGATGAATTATGTCCAGGCAGATCGAGTGGCCGTTGCGGTCTTTGAGTCAAGCACCAGCTGCATTGTCGCTCACGGCCAGCGAGACAACGATACTCACGTTACAACATACGTGGGGCGGAAGACCACTTCTGTTGCTTTACTGTTGCGTCCGGAAAGCCTGTCGTCTGGTGATGGGCCATGTTCTATCGACGAACCCACGGATGTTTTTCGCTGGCCGGAACATCTTGCAGCAGTTCTTGTTAAGCGGGATGAATCTCTGGTTGACAACGAGCGAAGTGACCTGATTCAGGATCTGAGTCGCAAATTGCTTTCACGCTGGACCACTCCCCTGACGTCCTTTGCGAATCCGGACCATATGGAGGCGATGGCGGAGTTTGCTGCCGGCGCTGGTCATGAGATCAATAACCCGTTGGGAAGCATCATCGGTCAGACGCAATTGTTGCTGAAACGTGACGACAAAGCCGATCACAAACAGGCACTTGAAACCATCGGTGCTCAGGCGTGGCGTATACGCGATATGATCGGCGACACGATGCTGTTTGCTCGTCCGCCCCAGCCGGAATTTGCTGATTGCGACCTTGGACAGATTATTGAAACGGTTGTCGGGCAATTGCAGAAGACGTTTGTTGGCGTTGACGTCAAAGTGCACCTGCCAGCATCGACGATAACAGCATTTGCCGATGAGTCTCAGCTGTCGACGTTGGTGTCACATTTGCTGAGGAATGCGTTTCAGGGTGTGCAGGATAACGAGAGTTCAGAAGGGGCGATCACGGTGCTCCTTGCGTGCAATACAGAATTCGCGGCAAGTCTTTCCATTTCCGACAATGGCCCGGAAATTCCCGCAGAGATCAGAAAGCATCTGTTTGATCCGTTTTTCTCGGGCCGTCAGGCAGGACGTGGACTTGGATTTGGGCTCTGTCACTGCTGGCAAATTGTGAGGATGCACAACGGAATTCTGATGCAGGAGTCACTGGAGCAGGGAAATCGCTTTCTTGTGGTGCTGCCGACAGAGGTTAGAGCGGATCCGGTGTGAACTTCCTGTGTGTACACGGTCGTCAACACGTGACGCCCATAAACTCGGCGTCGCCGCAGAACGAGGGTGTTCTGGAAGGAACGTCGCTGTCGTCTGCTGCGGTCAACATGGTATTGTCTGTTCTGTTTGTCGTCCTGGCGTTGAACTGATATAGACAGGGCAGTTTTGTCTGCCTGTGACTCTTTATTGTCAGGCGATGATATCGCCCGCAATCTACGCATTGACTGGTCATGCTTGAGCCCTCGAACACAACGTCCAGCATTCTTGAAACGCTGCCCTGGCTGAGACTGTCTCCTCCGGTTCTGGCCGTTGTTCTCGCAATCGCATTTAAGGACGTTAATCTGGCTCTTGTGTTGGCCACGTTGGGTGGATGCCTGCTGCTGTGCGGGTTTGACCTGCTTCAGGCCGTAAACACGCTGTGCGATGTCCTGGTAAATCAGCTGGCGGATTCTGACCATGCGTCAGTCATTCTGTTCACGGTGCTGCTCGGAGCCATGATTGGACTGATGAATGACAGCGGCGGTACAAATGCCGTGGTCGACAGAATGGCACGGTACGCGAACACGCGAAAGAAAGGGCAACTGCTGACATGGCTGTTGGGGCTGGTCGTGTTTTTTGACGACTATGCCAACACGATGCTCATCGGCGGTGCCATGAGACCACTCAGCGACCGACTGAAGGTTTCCCGTGCCAAACTGGCTTTCCTGATCGATGCCACGGCGGCACCAATCGCGGGCCTCGCTCTGTCTTCATGGACCGCTTTCGAAATCGATCAAGTCACAGCAGGGCTTGCAGCCGCGGGCATTGAGGGTGATGCCGGCTCAATATTTTTTGCGACAATTCCCTTCCGTGTGTATCCGATTGTGGCGATCACGACTGTCGCGGCGATCGCCTACACGGGACGGGATTTCGGGCCCATGCTGCGTGCCGAAGAAGAGACGCAACGGCCCGTGATGAAGCCAGAGCAATCTGCCGATGAAGCTACGGACGGCAGTGTCTGGTTTGCAATTCTGCCCGTGACGATTCTTGTGCTGATTGTGATTATGGGGTACTTCAACGATGTCGATGCTTACCGGCTGTTGTTGCTGGCGTCGCTGGGCGCCGCGACCCTTGCAGCCGTACTGCCCGTTCTGACTCAAAAAATGTCCATCAGTGCATGTTCCCGCAGCTGGACAGGCGGAATTGGATCGATGATACCTGCGGTGATTGTTCTCATCCTTGCATGGGCCGTATCGGATGTTTGTCGACCGGATAAGCTGGATACAGCCGGCTACATCATTTCTCTGGTTGGTGATGCCGTGCGGCCGGAGTTTCTGCCATGCATTTCGTTTCTGGTTGCGGGGGCCATTGCCGTATCGATCGGAAGTTCATTTACAACGATGGCATTACTGGTGCCGATGTTTATTCCGCTTTGTTGGAGTGTTCTGGCAGGGCAGGGGGACGTCGTTTCGGTCGATCACCCCATTTTCCTGGCCACCGTCGGCGCGATTCTGGCGGGAGCGATCTTCGGAGACCATTGTTCGCCGATTTCTGACACAACAGTCCTTTCATCCGCCGCCGCAGGATGCAATCATTTGCAGCACGTAGCCACCCAATTGCCGTACGCGATCCTGATGGCGGTCTGCTCGTTACTATTTGGATACCTGCCGATTGGATTCGGTGTCCCGTGGTGGATTGCTCTGCCGTTGAGTTCCATCGCGTGTATTGGTGCCGTCGTTGTTCTTGGTCGATTGCCGAGAAACGTGGCGTCATCAGATCACCCTGAAATCAGTTAACCCACCTTCACCTTCATATTCATTTCTATTATGACTCAGCCAGCACTCAAAGGCATTTTTACTCCCAATCTTGTTCCGTACACTGCCGACGGAGGCATCAACGAAGACGAACTTCGTCGATATGTCGACTGGCTGATTGAACGCGGCGTTCATGGCCTGTACCCCAACGGTTCCACCGGCGAGTTCACGCGTTTTACTCCAGAAGAACGTCGTCGTATTGTCGCCATCATTGCCGATCAGACAAAAGGGCGGGTGCCGATTCTGGCCGGTGCGGCGGAAGCCAACGTTAAGGAAACGCTGTCTGCCTGCGAGTACTATGCATCGCTCGGAATTCGAGCCGTCGCGATCGTGGCTCCGTTTTATTACAAGCTCAGCCCCGCCAGCGTGTACGCCTACTTTAAGGAAATCGGCGACAACACTCCTATTGACGTCACGTTGTACAACATCCCGATGTTTGCCAGTCCGATTGATGTCCCGACCACGCAGCGACTTTCCGAAGAATGCGAGCGAATCATCGCGATCAAAGATTCGTCCGGCGAAATTCCTCATATGATTCGCATGATTCAGGCTGTTAAGCCCAATCGTCCGGACTTCGCGTTTCTGACCGGATGGGATGCGGCATTGATGCCCATGCTGCTGGCTGGAGCCGACGGCGGCACGAATGCCAGTTCCGGAGTTGTTCCGGAACTGACGCGAAAACTGTACGATCTTACGACCAGTCATCAGATCGACGCTGCTCGAGAAATTCAGTACGACCTGCTGAAACTGTTCGACACGATGATCTATTCGGCGGAGTTTCCGGAAGGATTCCGTGCGGCCGTGAACCTGCGAGGCTTCAACATGGGGCATGGTCGGCAGCCGTTGTCGTCTGAACAGCGTACGGATTTAAGCACACTCAGCAATGAACTCCAGTGCATGCTGTCGGCTCACGGATTCACCGATCAGCCCGTGGGCGGCTGCCCGATCGATGCTTCGGCAGCAGCCCCCAACTCCGCAGACGTTTCGGCGATCGTGCAGCAGGTGGTTGCGGAACTGAATCGACGTGGACTGATGTAAACAGTCATTGAGTGTTCGGCGGGCAGCTATGCGCAATCCCGATCTGTTGAATGAATCAGCCGTGGTGGAGGTCGGGTAAGAATTCCGGAAAAAGAATGATCTGAGTCCGCGGTGTTTACGTTTCATGGCCAGATTATTTGAATCTCTTTGTGCCCTGAGCGAAGATTTGTGGTTGCACGTTATTTTCTTCCGGCCGAGGAATCAGGAGTCCGTCATATGCATTCGGTTTTGAATCGCAATCTGTTTCTGGTCAAGGAAAAGGTTGGCATGTTCAAGGCTGCCAACAACTACGACATCTTTGATCCGGAAACGGGCGAGGAAGTCATTCATTGCCGTGAGGAACGCATCGGCCCGATCACGAAGATGCTGCGGTTTACAGAATGGAAGACCCTGACGCCGTTTCATGTCGATCTGCGAACGCCGTCCGGAGATCAGGTGCTCAGTGTACAGCGCGGAGTCTCGCTGTTTCTTTCCACCGTAAACGTGCTGGATGAAGAAGACGAACGGGTTGGCGGATTTCAGCAGAAACTGTTATCGATCGGCGGGGCGTTCCGAGTCCTGGGCGCTGACGACCAGGAGCTTTGCACTCTGAAGGGCAGTTGGACCGGATGGAATTTCAAATTCATGTCCGGCAACACCGAGTTTGCTCACGTGACAAAAAAATGGGCCGGTATCGGCAAGGAAATGTTTACAACGGCTGATAATTACGTTCTGCAGATTTCGGATGTAGTACCCGCCGATAATCCCGTTCGTGAACTGATCATGGGGGCCGTGATGTGCATCGACATGGTGCTTAAGGAACGGCACGGATAAGCGGTCATCGGGGAACGAAGCATGGCTCTTCACTCCGTTTGATCAAAACAGACGCAGTTGACCTGAGGACGGCGTGGGTCGGCGGAAGTGCTCTGTCGACAGTGGTTCCAGATCGGCGTCGAGACTGTGTTTTCTGGCGAAGACATTGAACGTCTGCCGAATCTGGTCCGCGATTTCACCATCTCCGCGCATACGGCTGCCGAAGTTGGGGTTGTTGAGATCTCCGTCCCGCGTTGAGCGAATCCGAGATTCCACCAGTTGCTTCCTGGACGGTTGAGTGCGTTCCAGCCATTCCAGAAAAACGGGCCGGACGTTTCGCGGCAGTCTCAAGACGATGTAGCTGGCGGACACGGCTCCTGCCGCGGCAACCGCTTCCAGAATCGCGGGGACCTCGCTGTCTGTCAGTCCGGGAATAACGGGGGCGATCATCGCGGTGATCGGGATCCCCGCGTCGGTCAGATCGCGAATGGCTCGCAACTTTGCATGGGGCGCACTGGTGCGGGGTTCCATCGTCGCCGCCAGCTTTGCATCGAGTGTCGTGACACTGATGGAAACGGAAATGGTGTTGAAGTGGGCCATTTCGGCCAGCAGATCGATATCACGCGTGACCAGCGCATTCTTGGTGATCACGCCGACCGGCTGGCGGGCTTCCAGCGCGACCTCAAGGCAGCCGCGTGTCAGTTGATATTCCCGTTCGGCCGGCTGATAGCAGTCGGTAACTCCCGAAAATGCAATGTATTCAGGCTGCCATGATTCCCTTGCCAGCCAGTCGCGAAACAGTTCGGGGGCCCGATGCTTGACGAAGATTTTGGATTCAAAGTCCAGGCCGGCATCCAGCCCGAGATATTCATGGGTCGGCCGGGCGTAGCAGTACGAACAGCCATGAGCGCATCCACGATACGGATTGACACTGAAGCGAAAGAACACGTCCGGACTGTCATTGCTGCTGACGATGGATTTCGAATCGTCGGAAATAAACTGCGTGGGGGTGGAACGTAGACTTTCGAGATACTCTACGTCGTCCGCAACCTGCTCAAGATCCGGTTCCCGGTGCTTTGATTCGAAACGATTCGGCGGCCTGATCGCCGAACCACGTCCTTTCGCTGCCGGCAGATTATCTTCTGTCATTGTCAGATCTCACGCCGGCTCCCTGTGCTGTCGATCCTTGCCATTGTACGAAAATCAGTCCGCACAAGTACCGTAGTCAAAAAAACCGAAATTGCACCGCTTGTTTCATCTGGCGATTCATTCGGGTTCTGGAGTTGCCGACTGCGTTCGGTTGGAAATCGGGCGGCCGTCGCTTAAAAAGGTGCCAGCGGCAGGCGGTCGAAATCATGAGAGCACGACCACACCGAACTCCCGCCCTGACATAATCAGATTCACAGTCATTGAAGAGTACAAAGGACGAACCATGGCGGCTGCCGAGAATACAAATATTGAAAGTGTCCTGACCGAAACCCGTTCCTTTCCGGCGCCCGCAACATTTGCAGAGCAGGCGAATATCAGCAGCGAGGAACAGTATCAGGAACTGTGGCAGCGAGCCAAAGACGACCCCGCCGGATTCTGGGGAGACATGGCGGAAAACCTAAGCTGGTTCCAGCGCTGGGATACCGTGATGGAAGGCGCGATGCCCGACACAAAGTGGTTTCAGGGCGGCAAGATCAATGTCTGCTACAACTGCGTCGACCGTCACCTGGAAACGGATCGTCGCAACAAGGCCGCGATTATCTGGGAAGGTGAACCGGGCGATACTCGAGTCCTGCGTTATCAGGATCTGCATCGCGAGGTTTGCAAGTTCGCCAATGTGCTGAAGAATCTGGGTGTGGAAACGGGTGACCGAGTCACACTGTACATGCCCATGATTCCTGAACTCACGATCGCGATGCTGGCCTGTGCCCGTATCGGGGCCATTCACTCTATTATCTTTGGCGGCTTTAGTGCCGACGCCGTTGCTGACCGCAATAATGACGCTCAGGCCAAAGTTGTGATCACATCAGACGGTGGATGGCGGCGGGGCAAAGAGATTCCACTGAAGGTTGCTGTCGACGCAAGTCTTGAGAAATCACCGTCGGTGGAAAAAGTCGTTGTCGTTCGTCGCACGGGCGGTGATGTCGACATGGTTTCCGACCGCGACTTCTGGTGGCACGACTTGATGGAAGGTGCGTCGGCTGAATGCGAAGCTGTGGTACTGGACAGCGAGCATCCGCTGTTCATTCTGTATACTTCGGGAAGCACCGGAAAGCCCAAGGGCGTGCTGCACACCTCAGCTGGTTATCTGCTGGGCACGACGATGACCACGCAGTGGGTGTTCGATCTGAAGGAAACGGATACGTACTGGTGTACGGCCGACATTGGCTGGATTACCGGACACAGTTATATCTGCTACGGACCGCTGTCCAACGGTGCCACCGTTGTCATGTACGAAGGCGCTCCGAACTGGCCGGACGAAGGGCGATTCTGGGAGATCGTTGAAAAGTATCAGGTCAGCATTTTCTACACGGCACCGACCGCGATTCGCGCATTCATCAAGTGGGGCAATCAGTGGCCCGAAAAACATGATCTGTCCAGCCTGCGACTGCTGGGCACCGTCGGGGAACCGATCAATCCGGAAGCGTGGATGTGGTATCACGAAGTCATTGGCCAGGAACGCTGCCCGATCGTGGACACATGGTGGCAAACGGAAACCGGCGGCATCATGATCAGTCCTCTGCCTGGTGTTACGGCAACGAAACCGGGAAGTTGTGCGCGGCCGCTGCCGGGTGTCGTTCCGGATATCGTTTCTGAACAGGGGGAAAGTCTGGACGCAAATCAAGGGGGGTTGCTGGTGATGGCTCAACCGTGGCCGCACATGCTGCGAACTCTGTACGGCGACCATCAGCGTTACATCGATGTCTATTTTTCTGCCATCGACGATTGTTACTTCGCCGGCGACGGTGCTCGCCGTGATGAAGATGGATACATCTGGGTGATGGGCCGCGTTGACGACGTCATCAATGTGTCCGGACATCGCCTCAGCACAATGGAAGTGGAAAGTGCACTGGTGTCGCATGATCGTGTGGCCGAAGCGGCCGTGGTTGGTTTTCCTCACGAAATCAAAGGCGAAGGCATCTGCTGTTTTGTCACGCTGAAGAATGACGACGGCACCGATGAACTGAAGGCGGAACTGATCCAGCACGTCCGTACACAAATAGGCGCTCTGGCGACTCCGGATCAGATTCGTTTTGCTGCGTCCGTGCCGAAGACTCGCAGCGGAAAGATCATGCGACGTCTGCTGCGAGATATCGCGGCCGGAAAAGAGTCGGCTCAGGATACGTCAACGCTTGAAGACTACACTGTGCTGGCGAAACTTCGGGCTGAAGACGAATAGTTGGCGCGTCGGATCCATGAACGAGCCCCTGTCCAGTGCCGAACGACAGAAGCTGTTTGAGGTCGACGGTTTCGTCGCACTTCGACAGTTTCTGAGGGGCGCGCAGCTGCATGATCTGTTGGCGAACGTCGATCGGTTGGTCCGCGACATTGTGCCGCAGCTGCCACGGGAACACGCCTTCTACGAGGATCGGAGTGACGTCGGGACTCTGAAGCAGGTTCAGCACATGGAGGATCATGATCCTTCTTTTCATGAATTGCTGACAGCCAGCCGGTTCCGGGAGACTGCGGAGCTGTTGCTGCGCGGGCCGGTGGTTCCCATGAATCTGCAGTATTTCAATAAGCCGCCCAAAGTCGGTCGGCCGACTCCACCGCATCAGGACGGCTACTATTTTATGCTCGATCCGTGCGAGGCGGTGACCATGTGGCTGGCGCTGGACGACGTTGACACAGAAAACGGATGTGTTCGTTACGTGCCGGGTTCTCAGAACCGAGGTATGCGAGAGCACAGCCGGACTCAGACACTCGGCTTCAGTCAGGGCATCGTCGATTATCCGACAAGCGAGGATGTGAATCTTGAAGTCCCCGTGCCCGCAAATGCAGGAGATTTGCTGATTCATAACTCGCTGACGATTCACCGTGCCGATGGGAATCAGTCGCCGACCCGGTCGCGAAGAGCGCTCGGATTGGTTTACTATAGTGAGCGGGCGAAAACAGATTCTGCAGCTCATGCTGCGTATCAGCACCGATTGGCCGAGGAGATGAAAGCGTCCGGAAAAATCTGACGGGCGTGTGGTACATCGGGCAGGTGAGCATCCTCATAAGTTCAGCAACAGACCAACGGGAAATCTCATGAAGTCGTGTTTGTTCATCAATGCTGCGTGCTTCCTCTTTTATTCCGCAGCGACGGATCTGCTTGCCGCAGACCTGGCGTTCGAAGGTCCGTTAAAGCCCTTCGTCGGTGAGCCTGTCATGGAAATGCAGCAGGTCTTCAGGACGGAACGGTTTCCGAACATCGTTGTGACACGCGACGGAACCGTGCTCGCCACGTGGGGAAATACGTCTGTTCGCGCACGTCGGAGTGAAGACGGAGGCGCGACATGGGGGCCGGAAATCACAGTGGCAAAACCGGGTTTTCAGGGTGGTGGCACAACGGTGGATGAGACCACAGGTGACATCCTGGCGTTTGTGGAAGATGACCACCCGCCAGCACCGCTGACGGTTTATCGCAGCCGTGATGACGGCAGGACGTGGCAACCCGAGAAGGTGAATATTCACGCCGACAGCAACGGCAACATGCCGTCGATGCACATGAACGAACATGGGATTACGTTGCGACATGGTTCGCACAAGGGGCGACTGCTGCGTCCGGCTCGTTACTACGGAGAAAAGAACGATCGATCGGAATGGCCGAATCATTACACCAACGCCATCTACAGTGACGACGGCGGCAGGACGTGGCGCACCAGTGATCCGTTTCCGGAGAACGGCACTGGCGAAGCGACCGTCGTTGAATTGTCTGACGGCCGCCTGTATTACAATTCGCGAGTGCACTGGCAGGAACGACCGAAGAATACCCGTCGTCGCAGTGCGATCAGCGCTGACGGTGGTCAGACGTGGAAGGACTGGCGGATTGTTGAAGTTCTGCCCGACGGACATCAGCATCGGTCGTACGGCTGCATGGGAGGGCTGGTCCGACTGCCCGTTGAAGGTCGGAATATTCTGGTTTTCAGCAACATCGACACTCCCAATTCAAAACGAGAACGTGGTACTGTCTGGGCCAGTCTGGACGGTGGCAAAACATGGCCCGTGAAACGTCTTGTCTATGAAGGCGCCAGTGCCTATTCGTCGCTGACAGCCGGACGGCCTGCAACAGCCAGCGAAGGCTGGATTTATCTGCACTTCGAAGGTGGTCCCGACGGCGGTTCACAGGTGGCTCGGTTTAATCTGTCATGGTTGCTTGCCGGTGAGTCGACAGGTGACGGGACGGTTTCCGCCGGACTGAGTCCGTGACGTCATCGATTGGCCATGAGCAGTCCGGTCATAGACGCAGTCAATTTGAGCGTGAGTCGTTCCATGAAATACTTCCTCGGTACGTTCGCCGTTTCAATCGTGGTTTTCTGGCAGACTGCCAGCGCTCAGTCACCGCGCGGACGCCCCAACGTTCTGTTCATTGTGATCGATGATCTGCGTCCGGCGCTCGGTTGCTACGACGACAGCATCGCGATTACGCCCAACATCGACCGTCTGGCACAGCGCGGCACGCTGTTCAACCGAGCTTATTGCCAACAGGCGGTCTGCAGCCCGTCACGGCTGTCACTGCTGACGGGAAAACGGCCCGACACAATTCGCGTCTGGGATTTGGCGACACATTTTCGTAAGGCTGTTCCCGACGCCGTAACTCTGCCGCAGCACTTCCGAAATAACGGTTATCACACACAAAGTATCGGCAAGGTTTTTCACGGCAGCGGAAAGCCGTCGAAGGATCCGCCTTCGTGGTCGGTCGAGCCGCAGTACGATTATGTACGTGACCCAAAGGTTCGTTACGCCTTGCCGAAGAATCTGCAGGGCAAGGGGCTCAAGAGGTCAGCATCCGAAGCTGCAGATGTTCCGGACAATACGTATATCGACGGCATCGTCTGCGATGCCGCTGTTGCCGCACTTGCGGAACTGCAGGCAGGAGAAGATCCCTTTTTTCTGGCGGTCGGGCTCCGTAAACCTCATCTGCCGTTCTGTGCTCCAAAAAAATACTGGGATCTCTACGACCGCACGAAAATTCCGCTGCCCGCAAGTGACCGTCATCCGCACGCAGCACCGGAACTGGCCGTGCGCAGCTGGCAGGAGCTGGAAGGCTACACCGACATTTCCGGCGACGGACAGATTTCGCTGGCCAGGGTGCGCGAACTGCGGCACGGCTATTATGCCTGCGTCAGCTTCGCAGACGCGATGGTTGGTCGCCTGCTGAATGAGCTTTCCAGACTGAAACTCCAGGATAATACAGTGATCGTCCTGTGGGGCGATCATGGTTTTCATCTGGGTGAGCAGGGCTTGTGGACGAAGGCCAATAATTATGAACTGTCCACCCGCGTTCCTCTGATCGTATCCGTTCCCGGACAGGTGAATCCCGGCGCCAAGTCTGATGCTCTTGTTGAGCTTGTCGATGTCTATCCAACGTTGTCGGGTGTATGCGGTCTGAAGCTCCCGATGGACGTGGAAGGCATCAGTCTGAAGTCCTTGTTGGCAGAACCGCAGCGGCCGTGGAAACGAGCTGTGTTCAGTCAGTATCCACGAGCTTTCCAGGGAAAGCGTCACCGCAGTCATGGTGATATTATGGGATACGCGGTGCGCACAGATGGTCACCGCTACGTGGAATGGCGTGATTGGAAATCTCAGAATGTTGTGTCCGTCGAATTGTATGACCACCAACAGGATTCTGAGGAAATGAAGAATGTGGCAGGTCAGGCGGAACAACAGAAAACTGTGCAGCGGCTATCTCAGGTTCTTTCGGACGGCTGGAAGGTGGCGCTACCAAGTGGAATGGAGCGCGACAAATGAGCTGCGAATCCCTCATCGCACGACCAGTCCGAATAATCGCTGCACTCGCGTGCCTGTTCGTTGCGCCAGTCATGAGTACGGCTGATGCGGAGGCGCAACGTACCAATGTCCTGTTCCTGGCTGTGGACGACATGAAGGACTGGGTGAATTGTCTGCGCGGGTACGAGGGAACGGTCCACACGCCAAACATCGACCGGCTTGCCGGCCGAGGCGTATTGTTTACCAATGCTCATTGTCCATCGCCCAAGTGTGCCCCGTCTCGCGCGGCCATCATGACAGGCCTGCGGCCATCGACGACGGGCTTGTACGACAATGGTCACTGGTGGCTGCCCAACCTGCCCGACGTCGTCACTATTCCTCAGCATTTTCGCAACCACGGTTACCGTGTTGTTGGTGCGGGAAAGATTTTTCATCACACGGCTGGTAATAATCCACCGAATCAATGGGATGATTTTTTTCGGCTGACCTTTCGCAACGACCCGTGGTTTCGCAGCGTGCGGACGAACTACCCGTGGTCAGAGTTTGGCCCCAATCCGGATGGGTTTCCATTCAGTGGCGTGCCGGGACTGGGCCACGAAAATGACTGGGGTTCGCTGCCGATTGCTGCCGAGCAATACGACGATGCACTGAGTGCGGACTATGCTGTCCGGTTTCTGAAGGGCCACCGACAGCAGGCAGATTCCGGCCCGTTTTTTCTGGCCTGCGGATTGTTCCGGCCACACCTGCCATGGTACGTGCCGCAGAAATTCTTCGATCTGTACCCGCTGGATGACGTCGTATTGCCGGATGTTCCGGACGACGATCTGGGCGACATCCCGGACGGTGGTCTGAAATTTGCGAAAGCACGTCGGAGCGACCTGAACGTTATCAGAAAGGCAAATGCCTGGAAGCAGGCTGTGCGTGCGTACCTCGCCAGCATCAGCTATGCCGACGAGCAACTTGGCCGAGTCCTTGACGCTCTTGATCGCAGTCCGCATGCGGCCAACACTGTGATTGCACTTTGGTCTGACCACGGCTGGCATCTTGGCGAAAAAGAGCACTGGCACAAGACGACGTTGTGGGAAGAAGCGACGCGAGTGCCGCTGGTCATCAGCGCTCCGGGATTCGGTTCCGGCAGGTCCAATCGTCCCGTCAGTCTGCTGGATCTGTATCCGACATTGATTGAGCTGTGCACAGCAGGCACGTCTTCGGCTGTACAGGACAGCGTGGTGAAGCTTCAGAACCTGCGAGATGAAAACACTCAACTTGACGGCGTAAGCCTCGTGCCCTTGCTGCGGGATCCGAAGGCCGAGTGGAATCGTCCGGCAGTCATCGAATACAAACAGGGGAACGTGGCAGTTCGCAGTGAACGGTATCGTTATATCCGTTACCGCGATGGAGGCGAAGAACTGTACGATCACCGCGTCGATTCACACGAGTGGAATAATCTGGCGTCGGAAAAAGACGCGGCGCCTATCAAGTCTGAACTGGCGGGTTGGATTACAAAGCAATGGGCCGAGCCTGCTCCGACCAAACGAGCGTTCCTTTTTGATCCTGATGCTTTCACGTGGACGCACAGAGAGACTGGTACGACAACGCACGGGAAAGAGAAATGAAACGAACCAACTTCGTACTGATCGCCCTGCTGCTGCTCAGCTGGAGTGCGCGTGCTGTTGATGCCAGCGTCGTCGATGCCGCAAAGACCAACGTCGTGCTGATCCTTGTCGACGACCTTGGCTGGAAGGATGTTGGATGCTACGGCAGCACATATTATCAGACTCCCAACATCGACCGGCTTGCCGACGAAGGCATGCGGTTTACGGATGGCTACGCGGCGTGTAACGTCTGTTCGCCAACTCGCGCGGCGATCATGACCGGCAAGTATCCGGCTCGACTGCTGCTGACTCAATGGCTGCCGTCGGGCCGCTGGAACGCGACAAAGAACAGAATGCGTGAGGCTCGTTATCTTTCGAATCTGCCGCTTGAAGATGTCACCATTGCCGAGGCGATGCGCGAGGCCGGTTATCGCACGGCGTTCATGGGTAAATGGCATCTGGGAACCGAAACGTATTACTACCCGCGACATCAGGGCTTTGACGTGAATGTCGGAGGTCGCGACTACGGTGCGCCGGGCGGTTACTTTTATCCTTTCAAGGGCAGCTGGAAGATACCGACAACGGGCCAGATGCTGCACAAGGATCCACCGGTGGCTGGCAAGACAGGTGACTATCTTGTCGATCGACTGGCCGAAGAAGCCGAATTGTTCATTCGCGAAAGGGCCGATCAGCCGTTCTTCCTGATGCTGTCGCACTACGCTGTTCATTCTCCGCTACAGGGTAAGCCTGATAAAGTTACTCGCTATGCAAAAACGGCGAAGAAGGCTCGTCAGGGAAAACCGGACTATGCGGCAATGGTCGAGAGTGTGGATGACAGCGTCGGCCGAGTCCTGCAAACCCTGCGGGAACTGAAGATCGACCAGCGGACCCTGGTGATTTTCACCAGCGACAACGGCGGTTTTGCGAAGGCGACTGATAATTCTCCGCTGCGTGCGAATAAGGGATCGAACTACGAAGGCGGTCTCCGTGTGCCGGTCATTATCAAGTGGCCAAGTCAGACGCAGCCAGGTTCCGTCTCACACGAGCCGGTTATCAGCACCGATTTTTATCCCACAATTCTTGCCGCCACGGGGCAGGACGAGCGGCCGTTTCAACACGTGGACGGTGAAAATCTGGTGCCGGTCCTGACGGGGCAGGGCGAACTTGATCGGGATGCTCTTTACTGGCACTACCCGCACTACAACCAGCATCCGCAGAGTTTTCCTCCGGGTGTCATTCGTGCTGGCGAGTGGAAGTTGGTCGAAGCCTTTGAGACAGGGAAACGATCGCTTTATAACCTTGCCAGCGACTTGGGCGAAACCACTGACCTGGCCGAACAGAATCCCGGAAAGGCCGCCGAATTATACGGCAAGCTTAAGGCTTGGCGTGACCGGGTGGGCGCCGATCCGATGCTGCCAAATCCTGAGTATACAGGAGAGAATCCGTGACCATTGCTGTACGCAAAATTACATCGTTTAACCGCGTGCCCAACGGGCCGCGCGAATCGTCGACAACGCGGATACGCGGCCTTCGTGGCGTGGGGCGAATCGCTGTCGCTGTCGCTGTCGCTGTGGTTGTTTTGTGTTGTGGACTATGCGGAACACCATCTGCCTTCGCTGCAGCGCGTCCGAACATCCTGTTGATCGTCTCAGAAGACAACGGTCCGGAGCTCGGCTGTTACGGCGATCCTTTTGTACAGACACCCGTATTGGACAAACTCGCGGCAGATGGCGTGCGGTTTCACAACGCATATGTTCCGCAGGCGGGATGCAGCCAGTCTCGAGCAGCCTTGCTGACCGGACTTTATCCACATCAGAACGGGCAGATCGGTCTGGCGACGTGGAAGTTTCGTATGTACCGCCGGGATACGCCCAACCTGATCAGCAGTTTGAAACAGGCTGGGTACCGGACCGGCATCATCGGGAAACTTCATGTTAATCCGGCGTCTGCGTTTCCGTTTGACGTGCACGATATTCCCAAAGCGAACTTCAGCCGCAAGAAACTGGGTGACTATTCGAAGCATGCAGAAGAGTTTATGACCGACGGTGACGAATCCTTTTTCCTGAGCGTGAACTATGCTGACGCCCATCGTCCGTTCACCACCCAGGTACGCGGTCTGCCCGCGAAACCACTGACCGGCGCCGACGTGAAGCCGCTGGAATATTTTGGACTTGATACACCACAATTGCGGCAGGACACGGCCGACTATTACAACTGCATGAGTCGGTTGGATTCATTGATCGGAGACCTGCTGTCCGCTTTGCAGCGGACAGGGAAAGCCGACAATACACTGGTCATCTATATGGGCGATCATGGTGCAGACCTGTTGCGAGGGAAACGCACGTCGTACGAAGGTGGTATTCGCATACCGTTGATTATCCGATGGCCGGGGAACACGGCATCAAATACTGTTTGTCAGGAGCTTGTGTCGACGCTTGACCTGATGCCAACACTGCTGACAGTCGCAGCAGCAGATCCCGTCGTCGACCTGCCAGGGCGTTCGCTGCTGCCACTGCTGCAGACAGAGTCGCCGGACGGGAAGGGGCCCGATTGGCGCCAGTTTCTGTTCACCGAATATCACCTTCACTCAGCGCACAACTTCTATCCACAACGGACGGTTCGCGACGGGCGGTACAAGCTGATTCAGAATCTGATGCCAGGTCAGAATAATCCCGGCTACGGCTTTACTCTGAATCGTTTCTTTGCGGATCTGCCGGACACGATTGAAGCCGCACCGGACCATATTCGAAGGTCCTATCATCGCATGCAGACACCGCCGGCATTCGAACTATACGACCTGCACAGTGACCCGTATGAGTTTCGCAATCTGGCGGCCAATGCTGATTACTCGGATGTGCTGCAGAACTTAAAGGAACAGCTGGCGGCATGGCGCAGGCGGACAAAAGATCCGCTGCTTGTCTCCGACAACCTGCTGAGCCTAAAGGCAGAGATTGACGCATGTCTTGAGGACGGTGGCGCTAGTAAGTCGCGACTGACGCTGACGTATCCCGACTACTTTTTCACGCGCGATTGAATACGTCGCAGACTCCAGAGAAAATCGATGGGGAAGTCGCTGGTCTGCTCCGTTCATTCGTGTCAGACAATGACGTCGTGGATCGGTGATCCGACTTCGCGTTCCAGCCGCTTGTGTCCGGGGATGGCAAGGTGGTGAGGGTTCAGCCCCAGCTGATGCAGCAGCGTGGCGTGAATATCGCTGACGTAGTGTCTGTTTTCGACCGCGTGAAATCCGAGTTCGTCCGTTGCTCCGTGCGCGATTCCGCCTTTGATCCCACCGCCGGCCATCCAGACTGTGAAGCCGTACGGATGATGATCCCGACCGTCACTGTGCTGAGAACCGGGCGTGCGACCGAATTCGCTGGCCCAGACGACAATGGTCTCCTCCAGCAGGCCTCGTTGTTTCAAGTCCTTCAGCAAAGCTCCAATTGGTTGATCGACTTCGCCGCATACTTTCGAGTGGCCTTTCTTCAGTCCTTTGTGAGCATCCCAGCGGCCGGCTCCACCGCTGCTGCCGTGATAGACCTGAACAAAACGGACACCATTTTCAACAAGACGCCGGGCCGTCAGCATTTGCCGACCAAACGTCTTTGTTGCATCTTTGTTAAGGCCATATCGATTCTGTGTCTCCTGAGTTTCGTTGTTCAGATCGACAACCTGTGGCACAGTCATCTGCATACGAAACGCCAGTTCATACGCGCGAATCCTGGCCAGAATGGCAGTGTCGTCAGGGTTTCGATTCGATGTGAATTGATTCAGCTGCCGCAGCAGATCCAGCTGCTGCCGCTGTTCTTCGACAAATACGCCTTCTTCAGGTGATAGATAGGGCATGCTGTTCTTCGGATCGACTTTGAGCGGCACGCCGTCATATTGTGGTCCCAGATAATTCGCCCGATGTGCCTCTCGGCCACCGCAGCAATCAGCCAGGGGAGTTCCAAGGACCATGAATTCCGGCAGGTTTTCGTTCAGCGACCCCAGTCCGTAATTGACCCACGACCCGACAGTCGGAAAGAAACCGTCAGCCCGATGGCGCCCGGTATGAAACTGCAGCTGAGCTCCATGGTTACTGTCTTCGGTCCACATCGAACGGACCAGACACATGTCGTCAGCGCAGTCGCCGACATGAGGCCACCAGTCGCTGATTTCCAACCCACTGTCGCCACGTCTGCGATAACCGACCTGTAGCGGATAGCAGGTGTTGCGGACAAAGCCGTTGTTCGGGTCAAACGCCACGACACGTTCGTTCTCCAGATATGGCGACTTCAGGACGTCTCCGAATGGAGTCTCATCGATTGTTTTTCCGGCGTAACGAGTTAACGCGGGCTTGGGATCGAATGATTCCATATGGCTGGCGCCACCAATCATGAACAGCCAGATCACGTTCTTTGCTTTGGCAGCGAACGACGTTCGGTCCCCGGTCTGCGACTTGCCGGGCTCTGCACCAGAAGCATCTCGATCGAGCATTGAGGCTAAAGCAACGCTGCCGAATCCCAGTCCCATGTCCTGTAGAAATGCACGGCGACGGGAAGAAGATGATATTGGAAACGAAGGAGCAGGAGATCCGGCATTCATTGGGTCGTCCAGTTCAGATGCTTGTGTTGTGAGTAACTTTGCAGTGTGGGTGATCTGTAACTCTGTTAACGAACCGTGACGAAATCGTTGTGATTCATCAGAACCTGAACCAGATTCTCCCGTGCCCGCTGCTGCGGGTCAGTGGACGGCGTGATTTTTGCGGCCGTGCCTCCGATAAAAGTATTCAGGTCGGATGTATCTGAAAGGGTGGCTGACTGTTTGGTCAGAAAATCACTGCATGCAGCAAGTTCGTTGTCGGTTGGCGGTCGTGACAGAATCTGTAGAAACGCGGTACGGACAAAACTTTGCTGCGGCGACTGATCGGTCGAAGCTGCCTGCCAGAGTTCGGGAGCCAGCAATCGGGATTGGCTGAGCGACAATGTGCTGTTTAACAACGCCAGCGCCTGCTGCGGGATAATACTTTCTGACCGCCGGTAACATTCGTTAGGACTGGCGGCATCGAATAAGACCAGCATCGTCATCTGCTTCTCGTATGCGTGACGCAGATAAATGCTGCGGCGGCGTGTTTCTTCTCCTTTATTGTAGTCGATATCGGCTCCGCCCATCGTTGTATCCAGTTGGCCGGACACAGCCAGCACGTTGTCTCGGATAATTTCGGCATCCATGCGCTGGAAATTCATACGCCATAGAAAATCGTTGTCGCGGTCAACGGTGCGGTTTTCAGACGTGTCTGTTTCGCCGGTCGTTGACGCCATCTGCCAGGTCCGCGAAGTCACGATCAGGCGGTGCAGGTGCTTCATACTCCAGTTGTTCTTCATCAACTCGACCGCCAGCCAGTCCAGCAGATCGGCGTGTCTGGGCTTAGCGCTGCGTAATCCAAAGTCGAAAATGTTGTCCACCAGCGGTTGACCGAAGTGCCGCATCCAGATGTGATTCACAAGTACTCGTGCTGTCAACGGGTTAGCTTCGTTAGCGATCCAGCGAGCCAGCGCCAGCCGTCGTCCGCTGCTGGTATGAGGATACTCTTTACCGGTCTGAGTGTATTTGTTGTCGGTATTCTTTGCGGCTTGGTGAGCTGCTTTCTGTTTCGTGATCGCGTCCGCAAGTTCTTTTTTGGCAGCGGCGACCGCGGCCTGTTTCTTCTTCTCGTCTGTTTCTTCGTCTGCTTCCGCCTTCTTTACGGACGCCTGTTTCTGAGCAACCGCCAGTTCTGCCTGTGTGACGTTCAGCTGACGTTCCGCGCTGGCTGCATTTCGGGCCAGCCGGCTGGTTTCTGATTCATCACCTGCGACCTTGGCTCGGTCGGCCGCATAGCGTGCGACCAGCGACTTTAATCGCAGGTCAGCGATGGATTTTTTCAGATCCAGCAGTCGATTTTCTGAATTCGTTTCCTGCTCGTCAGATTCAGGGCGGCTGTCGGACGGCTTCGTCACTTTGGCCAGTGCTGTTTGGGCCGCGGCGACCTGTTCCTGCTCTATAAAAGTCACCAGAGACGGAAAGTAAGATTCGATGGGTAAGTCCACGGGCTGAACGTCGAAATTTCCGCCCAGTACCGTCGGTACTGCGGGTGTCATGGGATGATCTTCGTCAGGAAGTTTTTCGTTGCCCTGCAGAAAAAGAAATGTCTTCGCCGTGAGATCTGCGTCATAGGCGCGGGGCAGACCGTCTTTCGCCACATTGGGCTGACCGGGCACCTGGTCAGTACGAACATTGTGAGGTTCAAAGATGGCGCGAAACTGATAATACGCGGTCTGAGCAATCGGGTCGAACTTGTGATCGTGGCAGCGCGCACAGTTCAGTGTCATTCCCAGAAACGCTTTCGCCGTATGTTCGACAGTGGCGTCCAGCCAGATGTTGCGGTTACTCTTGTGATAGTTGCGTGCCAGAAAACCGGTTGCCGGCAGAATCTCCGGTTCGTTCGGAGCAACCTCGTCTGCGGCCAGCATTTCGATAATCATTCGGTCGTAGCCTTTGTCGGCGTTCAACGACTGGACGATCCAGTCACGCCATCTCCAGATATGGCGCTGACTGCCCCGCAACTGTTGTTTGTAGCCATCCCAGTCGCTGTATCGCCAGACGTCCATCCAGTGCCGTCCCCAGCGTTCGCCGTAATGCGAACTCTTCAGCAAATCATCCACCACTCGCTGCCACGCATTGGGTGACGTGTCATTGGCGTTAATAAACGCCTGCAACTGCTGTTGTGTTGGTGGCAGGCCGATCAGGTCCAGATAGACGCGCCGCAACAGGGTGTATGGATCGGCTGGTTCGACGACTGTCAGTCCCAGTCGTTGATGTTCGCGGTTGATGAATGCGTCAATCGGATGGGCCCAATCAGCATCTTTCAGGGGAGGCACTGGTGGGCGCTGTGGGATGACGTATGACCAGTGTTCTCGAGGATCAGCCGGGATGATTTCATCCGCAGGCGAAGCAGCGCCGGAATCGATCCACGAGCGCAGCAAGGCGACTTCATGCGCGTTCAAAGCAGCGCCTTCGCCCTCCGGCGGCATCCGCTCGTCAGCATGTTTCGCTGCGACTCTCTGAATCAGCAGGCTGTCCGCAGCCTTGCCAGGTACGATGGTCGGCCCTTCTTCACTGCCTTTGTGAATCATCACACCGGCGTCGAGCCGTAGTCCGGCCTCTTGTTTGAGTGCTCCGTGACAAGCGCCACATTTCTGAGCGAACAGCGGTTGGATGTCGCGCTGATAGTCGACACCATCGGATGTGTCTGCTGACCGCCCGACTGGACTGGTCACCAGACAAAGTAACAGAAATGTGAACAATTGACGAAACGATTCAGAGCGGACGAATGTCAAACGTCGACTCTGAAAGGAGTCGCGGCGTGCCCATGAATTGCGGTGAACTGATTCGTGACGGTTCATACGTGAATTGTCGATAAGAACTGGGTTTGAATTCACAGTGAGAACGTCCAGTGGGGAAGCGATGCCTGTCGCATGAGATCAACGCGCGGTCGTGAATTTGAATTGCGGGCAGGGAGGGAACAGTCGCTGTGTCGTCCTACGGAGCCACGATGCTACCGTTTGAAGGCTCGAAGTGGTAAATATTAAGGGGCGATTTCTCTTCAGCAACCCGGTAATAGTTTTCTGACAGCGGAGTCAGGCGACCGGAACGAGGGAAGACAGTGATCGCAGCACCGTTTATTAACCGGTCTCTACGACTCCTGCCCGCACGACCATTTTTGTTTCCCAGCAGCCGCCAGGAAGTGATTGCTGGTAGGCGTCAAGCAGCGGTGCAGCCGCATCTTTCATTTCACGGACTGTCAGGTCAGCACAACTGCCTGGTGTGAGTATGCCGACTTCACCGGATAGCCCGAGGATATCGGCGGGTCGCGCGCCAACGCGGGCGAATATTTCATGTTCCGGCATCCCGGCGGCTCGAAACTTACTCATCGTCCGCGGCAGGTCGTGGGGCGGTTGCGAGTCAGCATGTGCGGCATGGTGGTCAGTTGAAATTGTGTCTGGATAGAAGCCGGCGGCAAAAGCGGATTCTGCCACGGCAAAAGAAAAACTTTGCATCCCGTGGCATGCATCGAACAGGACACCGCGGTCGCGTGCTTCCAGAACTTCGGGCAGTATGCCTGCGTCGTTGCGGATAATGCTCCATTCGCCGCCGCGAAAGATGTACGTTACAACGTCGCCCGCGCGAAGCAGTGGAGAGCATTTTCCGACTTTCGTTCAAGAGTGGTATCATCCAATGCGTTATCTCATTTTTTTCGTGGAGAACATTTGCAGGGACGGGCAGGGGTAAGTTCGAATAGGGGAATCACCACTTGTGGAGGGGCTACCACTGTCACAGCCGCCCTACTATGATGCGTTTTGTGAAGAATTACGGCGTATGCCAAGAATAACAGTGACGTGTTCTCGGAAAATTAGGAGCGACTTGTGCTTGGCGTCATTGTCGCAAACAATCGGCAGTGCAGGGGCACAGCAATATTCTCTATCCGAAGGTGAAAACGTGGAATCCGTAAGATTACTGGTTGTTTTGATGACTCTGGCTGCCAGCCACGTCATGGCCGCCGGTCCGCCGAATGTCGTTCTGTTCATCGCAGACGACGTCAGCTGGAATGACTACGGTTGTTACGGTAATCCAGCGGCGCGGACTCCGAATATTGATGCTTTGGCGGAACGCGGGATTCGATTCGATCGCGCGTTTCTGACGGCAAGCAGCTGCAGCCCGAGTCGTTCCAGCATCGTCACCGGACGATATCCTCACAACAACGGTAAGGCGGCCGAACTGCACAAACCGATCTCCGGACACATCCCCTGGTTTCCTGAGATACTGCGCCAAGCCGGTTATTACACGGCGCTGTCCGGTAAGCACCACATGACTTCGACGGCCCCCAGGACCGGCCCGGAAGCACGACCTTTGCCATTTGATCATGTCGATGGAGGCAGGTCGAAGAATAATTCCGGCGGGCACGCTAACTGGATCAGCGTTGTGCAGCAGCGCCCTCAGGATAAACCATTTTTCTTCTGGTTCCCTGCTTACGATGCGCATCGGGGCTGGGACGCAGACAGGCAATGGGACGAGTCCCGGTACGGTGCGATGCACAAACCGATGGACGTGATCGTGCCGCCGTTTCTGTCGGATGATTCTGAAACGCGGCAGGATCTGGCGTCGTACTACAACGAAGTCACTCGTTTTGATCATTACATAGGCGAGGTTGTGTCTGAGTTGAAAAAACAGAATGTGCTCGACAACACACTGCTGCTGGTGATGGCAGACAATGGTCGCCCATTTCCTCGCGCAAAGACACGGCTGCATGATTCCGGAATGAAGACAGCACTGGTCGCTCACTGGCCGGACGGAATCAAACAGACCGGTCCGTGTGAAAGTCTTGTCAGTGTGATTGATCTGGCGCCGACGGTGTTAACCGTAGCGGGCTGTAAAGTGCCAGCGACAATGCAGGGAGTCTCAATGGTGCCTGTGTTGCACGACTCATCGGCAGTGATTCGCGACTACGCCTTTTCTGAACATAACTGGCATGACTATGAAGCGCATGGGCGTAGTGTGCGGCACGGTGATTATCTGTTGCTGCGGAATTTTCGTCCCTACCTGCCGTGGCAGGGGCCCGCAGATTCGGTCAGGTCAGCTTCGCATCAGAAGTTGCTCGCACTCAAAAAAAATGGTGACCTGAATGCAGCTCAGAAGGACGTATTCCTTGCTCCGCGTCCAGCCGTCGAACTCTACAACTTCAAACGTGATCCGCACCAGTTAAACAACGTTGCGGGAAGATCGGAGCTGGCTTCGACGCAAAAAAATCTTGAGCTTGTTCTTACTCGCTGGATGGACGAAACGGCAGACAGCGTTCCGGTGGCGGTCAGTCCCGATACGTTTCATCGTGAAACCGGCGATCGATTGCCCACGCCCGACATAACGGCGGCGATTGTTATTACTCCAGGCGAAGATCGGAACGCTGATCGAGTCAATTTGACGGGACCACGTTAGCACATGACGCACGACTGCGTCACGATTCTGAATCGCCGTGTGATACGTGAACCGTTGAGAAAGGCTCTACGCTCTGGTGCAGCCCGCTCCGGAACTGACATGCGCTGACTTCAGCCTAAAGCCGCATCAGCGGTGCATCGTCGTCTTCGGGCAATTTAAGGATTTGTTCACGAGCACGGCGAATCAGGTCGGGAACCCAGATGTTGCTTGGGTCCTGATCGTGGCACCACTTCAGGTGTTCCAGTGCTGCCTTTGGTCGTTCCAGCTCCACCAGTGTCATGGCCAGGTGGTACCGTGGTTCATAGGAAAGGGGAAAGTCATTGATGACGATCTGCAGAATCTGAATGGCTTTTTCCAGGTCGTCCAGTTCCCGAGCGGCCTGATAGGCGATTATCATTTTCTCTTCACGTTCTTCTTCGTCTTCTATGTTCGGGGCCTCTTTGGGGATGACTTCGCACAGTGCAGTTAGAATGACGGTGGAATCACGTTTGCGTTTGAGTAAGTCGTATACGCTCACCAGGTCCAGCAACTCATCAGAGTCCGGCTGAAACTGTTGCAGGAAAAACTCTGCTGGCAGCTGCGATGCGACGAGCCTCAGGATTCCGATTCGGAAAATATGGTTGGAATGAAAGACCGATTCCCAGAGTTGGAGGGCCGTCTCTTTGTCGCCCGAGAGCAGTGCTTCACGACCGGCAACAAAACGCACGCGAGGGTCGTGGCCTCGAACAAGCATTGCCTGGTCGATCAGATCCTGATGACGAAGATCAGATTCTTCGGCGATGAATGCTGTGTCCAGCAGTGTCAGATAGGCGTGCCCCTGGACCGGACAACCTTTCAGCGAGTCGCGCAGTAGTTGATCTGCGGCATGGATTAAGCGAATCCGGTCGTCGCAGACAATGCTGACCCAGTCCTGCCGTTCGGCGACGTCTGAAAAATTTGTTATCGCAGCGTCACGAATCATTTTCAGCGGCATCGAATTATCGCAGCGTCCCTGGATAAGATCGAACAGCTGGAGCAACTGCTCGGAAAGGACATGCTGAACGCGATGCTGGTCCGGAGAGGCCTTCAGCGAGGCCGTCAGATGTTTGATTCGCTCGCGGACGAAGACAAGTTGGGCCTGCTCTTTGCGAGCCGCCAGTTCCGGGGTGTACTCTGGCTCCTGTTCCTTCAGGAAAGAAACCTGTTTGATTTCAACGCTGACAGTGTCTCCTTCCTTCAGGTCTGCATAGCCGTCCGAGTCATCGAACTGAACTTCCAGTTTGGTGCGCAGAAACGCATACCAGTGTTTTTCTGCTGTGATGCGCGCCTGCAGTTCAGGCTGCAGATGAACAAGTGCCAGCAAACACAGACCTCCAGTAACGGCCCAGCCCAGACGCGGAAACCAGATGCCCGCTGAGGCCGCTTCTGTTCCGAAGTTTCGCGACGCAGTTTTCAGGCCGACGACCATCAGGGCCAGGCTGATCACAACAATCGCAGGTACATACCAGATGAAGTCGGTGACCGCATGCAGAATACCGGCTGCGGCGCTCGCGGCGACAGCGGCCGTACAGGCCCGGCAGGCCCCGAGATTTGAGCGAAAGTAGCCAACGCCCAGTCGAATCAGCAGCATCAACAGCGCCAGTACCAGGCACCCGGCGCCAATGAAGCCGGTTTCCAGAGCCACCTGTACGAAACTGCTTTCGGCGTGAGTCATTTCTGATGTGGCGAAATCCGCATAGTTTTCCATGTACATCGAATACACATCGCGGTGACTTCCGACGCCGGTTCCGAGCAGAGGAAAACGCTCAATCACGTTGGCATCAGCAGCCCAGACGGCTCGGCGGTTGCCGCCGGTGTCGATTTCGTCTGCGTCGGTCGATATCAACTGATCGATTTTGATTTGGACCTGTTCCTGGTCTGCGAAGGACAGCAGCGAAAGAAATAATATGCCGCCGCCAAGCAGCAATCCCGCCATCGCGCCGCCCACTTTGAATCCTCGCCACAGACCGATCAGGCCTACCAGGGTGGCGGCGAAGGCGGCGATCATCCCGCCACGTGATAGTGAAAGCAGGACGGCCAGGATGACGACAGAAACTGCACAGAGCAACAGCACAACCGGAATCGACAGGTTTCGTTCGACCGTGTTCCACGACGGACTTTGCTTCTGACCTCCGGAGTTTTTCGATCCGGATCGGCGTCGCGACTTTCGCCGCGGCGCCTCGGCTACTTCGTTATTAGCGCCGTCAGAATATGCTTTGACATTATAAAACAGCCACCATAACAACGGTCCGATCGTCAGAGACAGGAACTGTGCGAAATGGTTCCTGTTGGTGAAAGCGCCTTTCAGATGGACCGTCGGTTCCGTGTAAGGATGTTCATAGAACCAGAAGAATCGGTCATTTGAAGTCACCCATTGGAACAACGCAAAGCCTGTCATCGCCACCCCGACAATGGCGACCGATTGCAACAGTCGATGACAGTCCTCCTGTTCTCGCACGCGCTGGAACAGTACCGTGGTGATTACCGCATAGGCCAGAAATATCCACCAGCCATGGCGTGATTCAACGGGCGTCAGACTTAACGTGGACCAGCCGTGGCCTGTTCCTTCAACCGCACCCTGAGTGGCTGCCCATGTTGGCAGCAGCCGCTGATACTCGGTCGAAAACGTCTGCATTACGTCCGGCGATTGTGGTTGCACCTGAAATGCAACGATCGTCAGACCCGCGATGAAAAATATTTCGAACCATGACACCTTGAATCGGCAGCCACGAATCGTAGCGTACGCAGCCCATGTGGCACCCAGCAGAAAGGCGGCCGAGACCAGAAACCAGTGTCCCCACGCTTCGCGACCGCCCATAATGAACGGCAATCCGAAGATCAAAGCACCGATCAGGACGTCCACCGCGTTCAGCAGCATGTTCGACAGTCGGCCGCGACGGTCTTCGATGGCTGCGAGGTGTGACACGGTTGTACTCCTTCGATCGATATCGTTGTCGACGATAAAATGCTGTGTTGGGCTGACTATGCAGCGTCTTCTCGTTCAGCCTCCGGCACAGTGTCATTGTGACTGGCGAGTGGAAGCCTTACGACGTCGTCGACTGCTGGATTTATTGTGAATGTATTGTTGGTGTCGCCGTTGTCGGCCATGTTTTCGTCGCTGGCATGTTTGTCGTTTTCGTCGTATCCGTAGCCATAACCATAACCATAGCCATAATCATAGCCGGCGGCGTCGCTTTCGCTGAGATGATTCACGACTACGCCAAGCAAATTACAGCGTAGGCTGTGCAGCGATTCGGTCGCTCGAATGACGCTGCGGCGTCGGTCCTTATCCGGACGTACAACCAGGACCACGCCGTCTACCAGCCGCCCAATGATCAACGGGTCGCTTACAGCCAGGACTGGAGGAGCATCGATAATGATTTGGTCATAGCGTGTTTCAGCCCATGCCAGCAGGTTGGCGAAGCCTTCACTGGCCAGCAGTTCGGCCGGGTTGACGGGACGGGGCCCGCAGGAAATGACATCCAGACCGTCGACCTGTGTTGGACGCAGATTTTCGCGTACGCTGAAGTCCAGTTCTCCTGACGATCGAAGAATGACCGACAGCCCTTTGTCGTCACGCAGGTTGAGCAGGGTCGACAATCCGGGGCGCCGCATGTCAGCGTCAATGATCAGCGTCTTTTTGCCGGCCTGTGCAAAGGCGACCGCCATATTTGCTGAAATTGTCGTCTTGCCGTCGCCGGGCTCTGTGCTGGTGCAGACAATCCGCCCGGTGTCGTTGGCTGAAAACTCAAGAGTTGTTCGAAGACTGCGGAATGATTCTGCTTCTGTGCTGTTTGGCCGTGATTGACACATCACTGAATCGAAGCCTTCCCCGGATATCTCTTCCATGGCCGGTACCATCGTCAGAATCTCAGTATTCAGATGCAGCTTCAGTTCCTCCGGTGCTCGAAAACGATCGTCCAGAATATCCAGCACCCAGATGATGCCCAGTCCTGCAGCCGCGCCGAAGAAGATTGACAGAAATCCGACCACAATCAATCGTGGAGAAACAGGGGATTTCGGAATGCTGGGCGGCGTCGACACTTCGGTCTTGATGAACGTGCCCTTTTCCAGATCAATCATTGCCGTACGTTCGAAAAACTGTGCCCGCAGTGCGTTGAGCTGTTTCATCTCCTGTTCCAGGTCGTAGATCTGGCTGAGAGTGATATCCATTTCCAGAGCCAGAGCTTTTTCCTGCTGTAGCTGAGCCTGAAGTCCATGTTCGGTTGCAATGGCGGTTCCCAGTCGCTGCTGTGCCATTTGCAGAAGCTGTGGTCCGAGATATGTTTTGGTGGAGGCTTTCGTGGCCTGCATCTTTACGCCGGGACTTTGGAGCAGATGAGACTGCAGAGTCGCGATCTGAGAACGAAGATCCAGAATATCCTGATGATTTGGTCCGAATCTGCGCTGGGCGTTCTGTAGCTCAGAGGTCTTTTCCAGCAGTTCCTGACTGATCCTCGCGGCTTCTACTGAATTCTGGGTACCGATTCCCAGTGCTTCCGCCATCATCTGAGGTGCCAGCGTATCTGCAAATTGAAGAACATCTCGTCCTTCGGAGATGGCCCTTTGAAGTTCCATGACCGTGCTGTTGGCTTTCGCCGTTTCGTCACCGGCCTCAGACAATTTCGCCGTCAGATGTCGGATATTCTCCAGGTGGACGTTCAAAGAGTCTTCACTGCCGGTTCCAACGTAGTCTGGTGCAGACGCTTTCAGCTTGTTGCGCAGCTGTCGGTTTTCTTCCAGCTCCTCCGTCACTTCGTCCAGTTTTGATCTGAGTCGCACAAGGTTCTGATCTGCGGATCCCTCGTTCATGTCGTTCATGAATGATCCGTAAGCACTGAACAGAGCTGCCAGAACTGCGGCGGCGGCCTTGGGATCTTTGGACCGATATCGAACGTCAAGAATGTTTGTGTTGAATTCGAACGAGACGGTAAGCGATGCCTGTATGGCAGCAGCAGCTTCAGCTTCAGTTAGTCCTTCGAACTGCGTCTTAAACCGGTCCGACAGTCGTTCCAGCGTCAGCTGCATGACTCGTTCGCAGCTCATTAAGGTTCGAAAAGTGGGCATGGCACGTGACGGGTCACTTGCGCCGCGCATGCTTTCTTCGGTGATTCCGGAACCGACCTTCATCACGTATAACGACGCATTAGACTGATAGATCCTGGGCGCAGTCACATAATAGAGTGCTCCCAGGATTCCCGACGTCACCAGGCAGGCCAGCAGGATGATGCTTCGCAGGCGCACAGTGCGCAGGAAACGAGCGATGGAGTGCAGCGTTGTCGCCAGGGCATCGTGCCCTCCTGCTTCCATGCCCGGTATCTGACCTTGAGAAGTTGTCATGTCTTTCGGCTTCCTGCCGTGGCTTCGATCTTTGTGGCCGCAACGACTTATTGTCGGGGCAGTGAGGTGACTGACGAATCAGAACAACGGTGCTGATCCGGAGACTCCGAATCGAATCAGCTGTAGTGCTTCCATGAAGACGGTTCCGGTTGTCTGCTCAACCCAGACAATGTCGCCCGGACCGAGAAGTATGTTTTCTTTCCCCATCTTCTTTGCTTTCCGAAGACTGACCTGAATCACCGCCGGGTCCTTCGAGTTTACGAGGGGGCGAATTACGAAGACCTTGTCGGCCAGCTGGTTGTTGGTACCGCCCGCCAGAGAAATCGCACCCAGGACTGTTAAATCTTTGCCCACGGGATAGTCGTACTCATCCGGTTTATTCACAAGTCCACCGACTTTGACGGGGGCTGGGTCGCGTTTTTCGACCATGACAACACCACCATCTTCTACGGCGTACATATTTGTTCCGGCCCTGGCCGCAGACACCAGATTGATGGTGTATGACCTCATGCCGTCGCTCGGCGATGTTGCACTTACCGTCGAAACCGAAGGCTTCGAGTCTCCGGCGACGATGGGGCGTTTTGCCGATGAAACATGGTTTGGGTTACGTACTTCCACTTTTTCGCCAGCGTTTTCCGCCAGTCCGCCGGCTGCCGCAATGGCCGACACCACATCGCTTTCACCAGGTGGAAGCTCATAAGTGCTGGGTTCATTCACAGCGCCAATCACCCGAACGCGATTCATTTTTCTGCTGAGGTACGACACGGTCACCGTAGGGTTGCGATAATACCCCTTGTTCACGGCCTCCTGGCCAATCAGGGCTTCAGCCGCCTGGGGTTCAACACCAGCCAGCGTTACAAATCCGATATCGGGCAACAGTGCTCTGCCGTCTTCCGCGACCCGAATTTTCATCGTAAATTGATCGTCTTTGCTCAGGCTTGCTGCGATCGAAACTTCCAGCACGTCGCCGCGACCGATTGTCTGGCTGCCGCCGGATGCGCTGGCCAATCGCGATAAATCTGCTTCCTGAGGATTGGATTGAGCTGTCAGCCGCAGGCTTCCGGGCATGGATTGAGCGTAATAGTGATTGCCGCTCTGGCAGCCGGCAAGCAGAACTGCCATCGTACATGCCACGATGTTCACGCAGAACGACGGCGATTGCAGCCTTCTGCCGTGTGTCCACAGCGATATCGGGCATCCGGAACTAGATGTTTTCATCTGGAGTTTTCACCCAGGCAAATTTGCTGATATATCCCCGGCGCCGGCTGAATGTCAGCATTCAGCTTAAACGGCAGAACACGCGGTGGTAAGACCAAATGAATATAAGAGAACGGAGATTTTGTGGCGTCTGCCGTGCGAAAATGCTCCGACGTCCGTAAATCCAGCAGGCTGGGTTTAGATTGGAGAGGAGAGGAGAGGAGAGGAGTGAGAGGAGTGAGAGGAGTGAGAGGATGAATTTGCTGCCGGCAGTTTCGTCGATTCACGGAATCGTTTTTCGACGAATCAGCCAGGTCGCGACATTCGTGATTGGGTTCTATTTTATGGTTGAAAAGTCGGTCAATACGAAGTCGATGCCGACAGTGAGGCAATCCACTGTTACCTGTATTCCTCCGCGACGATACCGGCAGTTCCTGCGCAAATAGCAGCGCTGTGTGCTAAGTCCGCTTCCGTCAACCGGCCGGAATGCAATAACTCCACGGGGGAACAGCCTTCTTTCACGGCGAAGCGAAGCCACGGGCAATCTCAGTGCCGGGGCTTTCGAGGGGGCTCTGATTGCGATCCTGACGGTCGTTGTGCAATGGGCTTTGAAGGAATCGAACCTCTCCTCACCACCTCAGCGTTTATTGACAGCGGTTTTACAGACCGCCATGAGGAACAAAGCCCGAAAGTAGCACCGGGGAGATTCGAACTCCCAACATCTCGGTTCTAAGCCGAGCGCCTCTGCCAAATTGGGCTACGGTGCCATGTTCAATGATCGATAGCGTGAGTGGGATTCGAACCCACACTGTTCCGGGCTTAAGCCGGATGCCTCTGCCGTTGGGCTACCACGCCAAATTCCAACGACGCAGGATATCGCCGAAACGGTCTTTCCTTTGTTCGAAGTCTGAGCTGTCGAATCAGCCGTTATTCAAGCACCCCCGGTCGGATTTGAACCGACGATCTCCACCGTGACAGGATGGCGAGCACTCCGGACTGCTCTGCGAGGGCGTATCATGTTTTGTATGTGCCAGAAGGATGGCATCACATAAACCATCTCGGCGGTGCAACGATCAATGCGTAACAAACCATCCACGCCATGAATGCAGGCGCTGCCTGATGGCACCGGCGAGATTCGAACTCACACTGTGTCGCTTTTGAAACGACTGCCTCTTCCGTTGGGCTACGGTGCCGCATGATCACAATAAACTGCGGGGGCAGGAATCGAACCTGCGGACACGTGGTTCAAGGCCACGTATTTCTACCAGCGGAAACTACCCCGCAAGTGCCTCGCGGGAGTCGAACCCGCCTGACCGGGGTGGAAGCCCGGCACCTTTGCCGCTCGGTCAGAGGCACAAATTCTGAATTGTTGAAAGCGGAAGGAGAGGGATTCGAACCCCCAGGGAATGCTCACGCACACTCGACTGTTTTCGAAACAGCTGCCATCGCCCATTGGCTTGTCCTTCCCATTCAACGTCGTATAACAATTGTCGGGCGAGAAATTAATTTTGTGCTCGTCAATTTCTGCCGTCTGTTCTCAGCGACGAACAACATTCTCGCGGGGCGTTAGCTCGCATCCGCCGTGGCCGGTGCCACAAGCTGCGGTGGCAGGAATCGAAACTGCGTCTGAACGGTTAACAACCGCCTGCCCGTACCAGCACAGGCCCCACCGCAAAATTGAGTTCTGACGGTATCGTCAGCGCAAATAAAAAGCATGTTTCGGTTAACTCCCCGGCTGACACGCGGCTAACCAAACATCCTGCGGTGTACACGTGTTCGGCGTTCTGGCAGAGTGCCACGGCACCCGATCAAACGCCCGGTTTGCGCCCAGCGGGAGTTGAACCCGCGCTTCCGCCATGGCAAGGCAGTAGGCTACCGCTACATCATGGGCGCGTTGCAATTGAACGAAAGTGGTTGTCAAAGAGCGTTTGCAGGTTGTGCCTGCGACTCACTGAGAGCACCGGGTGGGAATCGAACCCACGTTGCCGCGTTACGAAGGCGGAGTCTTAGCCGCTGGACGACCAGTGCCGGTTGTTCATTCGCCACAGGGCGGTATGGGATCGGAGGGATTCGAACCCTCACCGTGCAGATTAAAAGTCTGCTGTGCTGCCGTTACACCACAACCCCGAGTTGTCGGTTGTGGGTGTGCGTTTCAATCGGTGCAGAATGGTCATGTCAGATTCCATGTGTGTGTTTGTTATACGAAAAAAGCCCGGTGTCATATGTGACACCGGGCTTTGCGTTTTCGATCGCGATGGTCCCTCAGGTGTCATTGGCGCAGGAGATACAGCAGGTCGGTGGCCGGTTGATTGACAACCTGACCGACGCTGTTCTGTTTGCCTGATAAGCCGGACGACAGGAGGATCATTGTATTGTTTCCGTTGCTACTGGTGGTTTGGTGTTCGCAGTCGGCAGAGGCACGATGCTGCGTGTGCAGAGAGGAAGACGCAGCAGGTTCTATAGAGTTCGCGCGAATTACGTTTTTCTTGTGAGGTGCTCCGGCGTGGCATGTGATTTGTGCCGTGAGCAGGCTTGCTCACTGACCGACGAACGGCCGCAGGCCCGTGGATTTATCGGGTTCAGAGATAGAATATGCGGAATCCCCGAGGCGCTGCCGAACCGGAGTAACTGCTACGGTGTCAGGGGAATTGACGGAGACCGGGCATCCACCTTCGATTCTGGGTTGACCATCGTGTTTTCCGAGGATAATCTGAACCACATGAGGAGCCTGCTACTAAATCTGAGCCTTCTATTACTTCCAACGTGAAGTCCGCCTCAGGTACGCATGCTTATCAAAAAAGAAGTTTCAAACCCTGAGGCAGTGCCTCAGGGTTTTTTTGTTCCCATGTCGGGTAAACTCGCAGGTGCAGCCTCGAATCAATCAGGAGTGACCCATGACCGGCGACCAGATCATCATTTTCGACACGACACTGCGCGACGGCGAGCAGTCTCCGGGCTGCAGTATGAATACCAACGAAAAGCTGAAGGTCGCCAACGCGCTGGTGGAACTTGGTGTCGACGTGATCGAGGCTGGGTTCCCGATCGCCTCTCCTGGTGACTTCGAAGCCGTGCAGATGATTGCCAGTCAGTTCAGTGACCGGTCCACGATCTGCGCGCTGGCTCGCAGTCGGGACGACGATATTCAAAAGGCAAAAGAAGCGCTGGCGAGTGCCGAAAAGCCGCGTATTCACGTTTTTCTGGCCACCAGCGCCATCCATCGCGAGCACAAACTGAAGATGGACAAGCAGCAGATTATTGATCGCGCTGTGCATTCGGTTCGGGATGCGAAAGAATTCTGTGACGACATCGAATTTTCGCCTGAAGACGCAGCTCGTACCGAACTGGACTTCCTGTGCGAAGTGGTTGAAAAGACCATTGATGCTGGTGCGACAACAGTCAACATTCCGGACACCGTCGGCTATGCCACTCCAAGTCACTACTTCAAGGTAATCTCCTATCTGAAGCAGCACGTTTCGAATATTGATCGATCGATTATCAGCAGTCATTGTCACAACGACCTTGGCATGGCAGTGGCGAACAGCCTGTCGGCGATCGAAGCGGGGGCTCGTCAGGTCGAGTGCACGATCAACGGACTGGGTGAACGGGCCGGCAATGCCGCTCTGGAGGAGTTGGTCATGGCCATTCGCACGCGTGCGGATTACTACGGTGTCCATACGAAGATCAACACCGAGCGACTGTTTCCGACAAGTCAGCTGGTCTCATCGATCACCGGCATGAAAGTGCAGAGGAACAAGGCCATCGTCGGGCAGAATGCCTTTGCTCACGAAGCGGGCATTCACCAGCACGGAATGTTGCAGGAGCGGTCCACCTACGAAATCATGCGTCCGGAAGACGTGGGGTATTCGGGGCGGAATCTGGTCCTGGGGAAGCACAGTGGTCGCCATGCGTTTCGTGACCGCACAAAAGAGCTGGGCTTCGATCTGGATGACGCCGCCGTTCAGAAGGCATTTGATGACTTCATCGTCCTGGCTGACAAAAAGAAGGAAGTCTACGATTCCGACATCATTGCGTTAATCGACAACCGTCTGGCGGATGCACCGGAACGCTGGAAACTGGTCAGCTTTCATACATCAGCTGGGTCGTCAGCAATTCCAACGGCGACACTGGAATTGAAGTGTGAAGAGCAGCCGGTCCTGTGTGACGCGGCCACCGGTGACGGGCCGATTGACGCAGTGTTTCGCGCCATGGAACGTATCATCGAATTGACGGCGCGACTTGAGGAATTCAATGTTCGCAGCGTCTCGGAAGGCAAAGACGCACAGGGAGAAGTTCGGGTGACGATCAATGTTCATGGTCGTCACTACATGGGCAAGAGTGTCAGCACGGACATCATTGAAGCGGCAGCTCGTGCGTATCTGCAGGCGTTGAATAAAGCGGATGCCGAGCGTAAAGGAATTTCTGAACAACCGGCGGATGAAGTGGCTGCGGACAGTCCCTGACGGTTCCAGTGCAGAGTCGTCTCGTTAGCGTCCGATAAATTCCCCGGGGCATGAGGCGGGGCGACTCTGAGTGTGCCGAATTCATGTCCATCGACTGACTGTATTTGGCGAAGATATCGATGCTGATTCTGGCGCGAGTATTTCACGAGGCAGTAACTTAGGTGATCCCGGCAGCATGACAGAAAACAGCCCTGCCAGCGATGTTGCGGATGTCTCCGCGGGTTTTGGCAAGCCTCCGGAGTTTGCCGCGGTGCTGCCGGAATTTCAGCGATTGTGCGAGGTGATTGCCAAACTGCGTTCACCGGAAGGCTGTCCGTGGGATCGACAACAGACGCTGGCTTCTATCAAGCCGTACACACTGGAGGAAACCTACGAGCTGCTGGAGGCCATCGATTCTGACGACAACGCCGCCATTCAGGAAGAACTTGGCGATGTGTTGCTGCAGGTGATTCTTGATGCTCAAATTGCATCAGATGAAAAGCGTTTTGAGCTGGTGCACGTGATCCAGCAGATTGCGGACAAGATGGTCCGTCGGCATCCGCACGTCTTTGGGGATGCCCATGCAGAAACGACGGAAGACGTGAAGCGGCACTGGCATGCTGCGAAGAACAATGAGAAGCATGAGCGGACGTCCCAGCTGGACGGCATTCCAAAGGATCTGCCGCAGCTTGCCCGTGCTTCTCGCATTGCTGCGCGGGCGGCATCGGTCGGGTATGACTTCCCTGACCGTCGAATGTTGTTCGATAAGCTGCGTGAGGAAATTCAGGAACTCGCAGACGAGCTGTTCAGCGAAGGAATTATTCCGGAAGTGACAGCCGGTGTTGATGTTGATCCTATCCCGGACGAACACATTACCGATTCAGCAGTGAAGGCTCGGGTTGAGGGCGAGCTGGGCGACGTGCTGTTTGTCGTTGCCAATATCGCTCGCCGCTGGGGCATCAGCCCGGAAGAAGCGTTGCGCAAAAGCAATGCGAAGTTCAGTCGACGTTTCCAGGCAATAGAAGCCGCCATGCGGGAGCAGAAGCTGTCGATGGAAGAGGCGTCATTGCGAGAGATGGAGCAGGCGTACCAGGCGGCCAAAGCCAAAGAGAAACGCCGCTGAAACGCCGCTGAAATTCCGCTACCGTGGTGCTCGCGGAAGTGATTTTGCCATCTCCCTCTTCTTCATGCCGATCGCCTCCTGAGCGATGGGACATGCAATTCACACAACATACAGCGCCAGGCTAATGGCGGGTATGAACGGGCAGGTGTGATCAAAACGGCGGCCGTAGGGTCAACGTACGACGATGCTGATCGATTGTGTGGATTGCCCGGATTCTGCGGTCCCCTCATCGTGGGAAATGTTGAGAAAAATCCGCAGACGAATTCGCGGAACCTATGTTTCCATAATACCACGTTTTGTAGTCGGTGGATCACGATGCAGGTGTTACGCCATGCCGAGCTCACTCGGCCGGATGAAGTCGACGCGACTAGTGCAGTTGTCGAAAAGATGTCGTCGTGGGGCTCGTGGCAGAGCCACTCTCATAGGCGGATAGCCGTTCGCCGCGGCCATAAGTCAGCGTAAAACGCTGTAACAACGCAACGAAAGACAAAGAAACAGCACAATGTCAACTAGCGCAATTGAGCCGGAAGAATCATTAGAAACTCCGGAAGCTGAACGCGCGGAAACGTGTATTCGTTGCCATACGTCGCAGGAATGGGGCGAATCGTCATGGTGTCCGGCTTGTGGCTACTACCCGATCGTTGATGGAGCGTCGTGGGCCGATGATTTACCGGATGTATGCTCGCGTATGGGGCCTCGTTTGGGGCGGAGTTGCAGTGATGACCGCCATGACAATTATCGGTGGCATCGATTACTCGGCGCCGTTTCGTGTTGACGACCCTAAGAAAACGAAAACACCGAAGGTTTCGGCCGCTGTCGGAGCCATTACAAGTGCCGCTAAGGAGGCAGGTGAAGACGACGTTTCGCTTGATGAAGCACTTAACGATCTTCAGGAAGAAGAGTCGGATGATGAAAACGGACGTGGGGCCGGCGGCTCAGGAAAAATGGGCAAAGCACTCTCCGAACTCGATGGCGTTGAGGACCAGATTGAGGCACTTGGTGAAGAGGCTCTCGCAGACCGGGCCGCCGTTGACGAACCCGTTATCGAACTGGAATGTTTTATCTATGGTGTCGTGATTGACGCCAATAAAACGCCGATCAGCTTTCTGTTCGCGGCCGATGTGAGAGGTCAGGTAAGACATGTTGCCGAAATCAGAGTTGAGCGATTGCCACCAGCGAAGTTTCGCCAGATTGCCGTTCGGCTGCATTCCGCAGTTCAAAAACAACCTGAGGTACCCAGTCAGAGGAAGGCCGTCTGGGTACAGCCGATCGTTGCCTGCCGTCTGAGGTCTAATGGGTACACAGGTTCCGGACTGCTGAAAAAAACTGAATTTCACGCTATCATCGTGGCTCAGCGAGGACGTTTTGAAACGTCGAGTCGACAACCACAGAAAACCACGCAGCCTCAGTAGTCGGCGCACGACGGGTTTACTCGGCGCAACGACTACTGCTTGACAGCCCTGTACTCCTTCGGATGCTACATCCGGATGCGAATTCGGCGATATTCAATCTGCCCTCGGTCGCCTTCCAGGCCGATGGGGCCGGATGCCGGAACTTTGAACTCGGCTTCCAGCAGTTCGCCGTTGCATGTGCAGCGAGCCAGGCCACCTTTGACAATGACCGTCAGTTCGTTCCAGTCCTGCGGCTTGTACTTTGATAGATCATTGTACGGACCAGCCAGAGCGAAATCGCGACACTGCAACTGCGGTCCTCGAATGAAGACGCCGCTGTCGGCATTTGGTGTCGCTCGGAACTCCAGTTTCAAAGTGAAATTGCTGCCGAATTCCTGCGTGGTCCAGAGCTGCTGTATTTTTCGACCTTCGGGTGGTGTTGTGACAACCAGACGTCCATTTCTTGCAACGTAGCGGCCACCAGGCGTTGTGGCCTTGCCGTTGAATGCGACTGCCTTCTTAACGACAGGCCAAGGTGGAGCATTGGGATCCCGACTGTGCCACCGTTCCCGTGACTTCAGCATCTTTTCTGTGGTCGGAAGGAAGCCCCAACCCGTCAGGTCATGACCGTTGAACAGACTGACGAATCCCTCCTCCGGTTGGAAATCGTCTGCTTGCGTATCTGTCAGACTCAGTGTCGCCAGGATCGGACGCAGCGCTTTGCCCCACTTGGTGTACCCGATGTCATTCGGGTGCAGCAGATCCGGGAATTCTTCCTTTTTTGCATCGCCCTGTTCGTCAGCGAACAACGTCCATGTATCGATCACCGTTACGTGAGCGTCATCTTTGACCGCAGAAGCGTACAACGTATTAATCTTCTTGATGCTGTCGGCCGACCGGCTCTTGGTCGTGGAACTGGGGAAAACATTACACAGCACGATCGGCATGTCAGCGCGATGTTTCCTGAGTTCGGTCAGGATCAGCTTGACGTTGGCAGCAATGGTTTCCGGATCCGCCTTTTCTTCCAGGTCGTTCGTGCCCATGAGCATGATGACTGTGGACGGATTCAGCGCCAGCACGTCTTCATTCAGGCGGATCAGCATGCCACGAGTCGTATCGCCGCTGATACCTCGATTGGCGACGTTGAGGCCCGGGAAGAAGTTACGCAGGTTTGGTCCCCAGCCCTGAGTGATGGAATCGCCCAGGAAGACAACAGCACCCTGTTTCGATTCGACCTGCGTGGCAAAGTCTGTTCGGCGTTTCATCCACAGATTGCGAAACCAGTCATATCGCCGAATCGGTCCGGCACCCGGCAAACCGTCGTCAGTTTCCGGAATCCGAAAGTCCGCTTGTTTCTCAGCAGCCGTCGAAATAGGCTGCGCGACTGAGAGTGTCAACGCTACGAGAAGTGTCGATGTGACGAATAGTGTGGTAATCCTGAACATGATGCCAACCTGCCGATGCGAAAGCCGGGGCCGTAATGTTTCTCGCTTTTACCACGTCCCGAATCTGATCGCGAGGGAACAGATCCGGAGTTTCCTCGCTGTACGAAAAAGAACCCTCACGACGGCAGGGCTGTCATGGAATTCTGTTGAGCGTGTAGTACCCATGCGGATGTAACAGCGGCTCACCGTTTCTGCTGCGGATTCCAGCCGCAACGAGTTCGTGGACAAACAGCTCACGCAGGCCGTCAATCTGCAGCTGCACGCGGTAGCCATCGTCCGAAACCACGGACCTTTTGATCGCTAGGTTTTGTTTTTGGATTTCGTCGCTGCCGTACGTTGAATGGTACAGGTAGGTGTAGCTGTTCATGGCATACGACTGCAGGTCCTGTGCTGTCTGCGCGTCGACGGGTTTGGTGAAGACGAGTTCGAATCCGTGTGGCCGAGCCCGCATCTCTTTGATTTCAAACGGTGTTTTTCCGGTCCAGACAAGTCGTTGCAGTCCGTACGATGATGTCCCCAGGCTGCTCCAGCCACGGTTTGTAAGACCAACGAAGACACTGCCGTCTGCTCCTTGAGCCATTCTTAGAACGGCCGATGCAAACGAGGATCGAAACGGAAAGCAGGCTCCCTGATATTCACCGTCGACCTGTTCCAGGAATACGCGACTCATTGAGGCCTGAGTGAATTCGCCGACAAACAACTGTCCGGCAAACGGGCCGAATCTCCCGCCGCTGGCGTCCAGCATGATGTCCGTCGCCGACTGCCCCATCTTTTTGTACGGAAACCAGACGGCCGGTGGCTTCAGTTGTGGAAATTGCTCAAGTGCCTGGGGCAGGGGCGCTCCGTTCGGCACGCTTGTGACTCCCTGGATTGTGGATCCGGGCTGACTCATCGAAGCCAGGGCCTCCGCGTGATGAAAGAACGCTCCTTTCCGCATATGATGCAGCGAGTTGGTCGCGACCCAGTTGCCCTGCTGATCGGTGTAGAACATGTCTCCGCCAGCATTGGCCCCGATACCGCAGGGTGAACGCATCCCGGCGCAAACGGGAATCATGGTTCCGTTCGGAGTGATCTTCAATCCCCAGCCGCGCCAGCATCCCTGCCGATAGCCCAGAATCGGCTCGCGAACGGTGCGTGTCAGCTGATTGCCCTTCAAGCCCAAACCGATATTCAGAGTCAGCCACATGTTCCCGTCACCATCCAGCTTCGGTCCGTAGGCATATTCGTGATAGTGTCCGGTGACGCCCCAGCCCTTGGCAACCGTCAGGTATTCGTCGGCAACTTCGTCGCCGTCTGTGTCCTTCAGCTGAGTCAACTCTGTCCGTTGCGCCGTGTAGAGGGAATCGTCATGTTTCAACAGGCCCAGGGGTTCGTGCAGCGCCGATGCAAATCGTTTGTAACGGACGTTCTTCGGAGGATCGTCGTAGACACCGTCCAGAATCCAGACTTCGCCCTTGCGAATGGCGACAGCAACTCTCTTGTCATCCAGCACTGTCATGCCGCTGACTTCCAGTGCCAGTCCTTCGGGGGCAGGTTTCCATGTTTTGGAACGCGAATCTGTCTGCGCCCTTGGCGTGGCGATCGAAATCAGTCGGTAGTAATCGTTTTCCTCTGCGGCGCCGGCGAGTTCGGCGCTGGAAGTGCAGACGAGGGACAACACGAGTGCAGTCGCCAGCTGACGCGAGAAACGTCTTTGGTCGAGTTTACAATGATCTACCATGAGTACTGCACTTCGATCTGTAAGTCTGAATTGACTTCGAGGGGCATGAGCCATTCCGTTCCGGCGTCGCTGTTGCGAAGCTCGCCGGCCGGGTCAGATCGCAGACTGACCGCAACCGTCACTCCGTCGTCGTTTGAGTACGCCCCGGCCTGTCTTAACGTGAGTGTCTTGCCTAAGTGGGGGCGAAAATACAGTTGGTCCGCAACGTGCCGCGCACCTTCTCGTTTGCGAAGAACAATCTGGCGAACCAGACCGCCATCGTCGGTCGGCTGAATTCGGTCCTCGACATCAATCTCGTGAATGCGATACAGAAACGTGGGCACTCCATCCTTGTTCAGTCGGTAACCACCGAATCGGTACCCCGCCGTTTCAGCATTGGTAGGCCACGGTTGCAGCGGGCTGTCAATCGCGGCGAATGGGACGCCGCCTGGCAGGCGTGCGCGTGCATTACCGATCGGATCTGCAGGGGGGGCAGAGCGAACGAACCATGTGCCCTCGGCATCCAGAAATCTGCCACGCCATGCCTGAGCGAGTGATACTTGTTCTGCGTCAAAGGCGAAATGCACGTTCTGCGGAAACCCAACGGCAATGGCGTGAGTGCCCGCGGACTGCATAAACGTTCGCAAAACTATGGGGCGATCGGTGGGTGTCAATTCGTAATTTTGATTGCGAGCATGAATGATTTTTTCAGGCAGCGGTTGTTTGTTCAGATCACGAAGATACGCCCACATTGCTGCGATCTGTTTGTCGGTATCTCCACCCAGTAATTCTTTGTTCTGGCTTGTGCCGTTTGGGAAGAAGGTTGGCATCCGAGTTCGTGCCTTGAGTTCGGGAGGGTTCAGCAGAAAACCGTGGAACCATTTCGGGTTCACTCGGTTGGCGATGCCGTCAAGGTCGACGCCGACGGTTCCCGGCAGTGCGTGCCCTTTGAAGGAATGGCACTGCACACACCCGACGTCCATCAACTGGCGACCTGCCTCAACCAATTCAGGACGCCTGGCGGCTGAGAATACCGATTGTTCGGAAGGTTGTTGCGTGCCACCATCAGTTCGCAAAAATTGAGACGGCAGGTCCCGTGTGGCGGACTCAGGGAACTTCGGCATGCGGAAATGCATGTGAGGTCGTACAGCAGCCTTGCCATTGAAGATGTTCCGCATCCATGGCTCTTTGAGTTTTTGCCCGACCCCGGTCAACGGCGGGGGCAGTCGCCCTTCGTCGCCGATGTCAACATGTCCGATCGTTTCGAAGTACGGTTTACGAAACCGCCCGACGCCACCCTGTTTGTTTCGCTCGTGGCAGGCATAGCAATTTAACTGCAGCATCCTGAAGTTCAGCGACTCGGCAGTATTCACGTCTGTCTGGGCCTGCATTGTGGTGAGTGCAGCGACGACGCTGTTGCGCGCGAAATCGTCAAGTTCGAAATGCGGTTGATTCCTTAACGGCCCATCCAGGCATGTGGTGTCTGTTTCTGTCTGCAGATTTGTGAGTGGTTTGGCAGGCCCTGTCGGTTTCAGGCCGGTCACGACATGGCAGTTCGCGCATTGCAAATTGACGAACAGTTTTCGACCTTGTTCCACGAGACTGGAGTTATTGATCGCTGTATTACCGGAATGCGACGGTTTTCTGCTGTCAGTCGCAACATCGATCTTTGCACCCCGCAAGAGGTACGCCGCGATATCAGCGGCATCAACTGCTGACAGCTGAAAGTTCGGCATTCGCCCGGACGGTCTCACTTTTTCCGGTGCCAGCAGGAAGAACGTGAGAGACTTCTTAGTGTATTTCGTCGGCAATTCGCCGTGCGGCACAGAGTTGACGCGTCGAGCCGCCGACGTCAGTCCCATCTCTGCAATCTCATCCGGATCGAGCTGTTCCAGCAGCTCATCGATCGGCGAGGGCTTGATCTTTACAACTTCGTAGTCATTATCGGGTTCGTGACAGGCGACGCAGCCGATCTGGTGATACAGCGTTCGGCCATGTTCGGCATGACCGTGTTTCCAGAACTCCAGAGGTACGGGCGTAGCGCCGTTGGCTTTCAGTTCCGGATACGGCTGCCGCAACGACTCTAGAAATGTGGCCAGCGCATTGACGGCATGTTTCTTCTGTCCCAGAGGCAACGAGGCCAGCACGTCGGGCATCGTCGTTCCGGGTTTGACTTTCTGTGGTGAATGCAGAAGACTCTTCACCCACTCAGACTGTACTCGGTTGCCGACATCGTCAAGGTTGGGGCCGCCCTTCGGCTGGAGTTCCTGCACGTTCGTTGAGTGGCAGCCTGTGCAACTCAGTTCACTCAGCAGCAGCCGTCCCCCGACCGCACCGCCAATGTCCGCATGTCTGGCGAACCGGTCAAAAGCCGCAACGAACGGACTGTCAGCAGAAGTCCGATTCGTCGGCAGTATCAGACAAGTGACCATGGCCACAAAGAACCTGGTGTTCAATTTGAACTCCTCCTTCACTGACCGCGGTAACAGTTCCTGTGGACGTTCATGGGGCATGTCTGAACCTGATGAAACCACGACGGGAAGACTAAGTCTGAGAGACCAGCAGCGACGATCATGTTCGTTCAGGCGGCCCATTGCAGTGGGATAGCGTGATCTGGAGGAAACCTGCGAACTCGCGAGTTATTTGTCCCGTGCTTCTTCAAGCATCTTGATCCACGGAGCGACGTAGTGACCGTTATCGTGAAATGTCCGGCCACTCACAAGATTTCCGTCGATCACGCACGGCTCATCCACGAAAGTGCCACCGCAGACTTCGAGATCAAATTTGCATTTCGGCACGGTCGCCATCCTGCGACCACGCACGCAGTCGGCGTAAGCAGGGATTTCAACGCCATGACACACGCTGGCCACCGGTTTGTTGGTTGCGAAAAAGTGTTTCGTGATGCGGACGAGATTCTCGTCGTAGCGAATGTATTCAGGAGCCCGGCCACCGCTGAACATGATGCCTGCGTAGTCTTCTTCCTGTACTTCGCTGAAGGGCACATCACATTGAATGGTGTAGCCTTCCCATTCCTTCGTGATGTTCCATCCCGGTTTGACTTCATGAAGCACCATCTGATACAGCCGCTTTTCGGGCGCTGTTACGACAGGCTGGAACCCGGCTTCCATCAGTCGATAGTACGGGTACATCGTATCCAGTGTTTCCGTGGCATCACCCACGACGATCAGCACTTTGTCCATTCCTGTGGATCCAGTTCGTATCAGTTTTGTTGATTTGAAACCTGCGGGTTTCTCGAAGCCTGTCTGGTCGTATGGTAGTACAATTCGCTGTCGATTGCAGTTAGTCGGAGTGCAACGATCAACTTTCGAAATTAGAGTTCACCGCCACCATCTGCAGGGAAAACGGATTCTGAGACGGACAGCAGGGAGTTGATATGTACGACGTTATTGTTCTAGGGACCGGCGGTGTTGGCAGTGCTGCGATGCTGGCATGCGCAAAACGCGGATCCAAAGTGCTCGGTCTGGACCGGTTTCCGCCGGGACACGACCGCGGCAGTTCACACGGCGAATCACGAGTGATCAGGCGGTCTTACTTCGAACACGCCGATTATGTGCCACTGCTGAATCTGGCGTACGACCTGTGGGGCGAGCTTGAGCAAGCGCGAAATGAACCGTTTCTGCATCGCACAGGTGTGGTGTACTTTGGGCCGCAGGACGGAGTCGTATTGCGCGGGGTCTTAAAGAGTGCGGACGATCATCAGCTTGTTGTTGAAAAGATCAGTGCCGATGATTCCCGGCGGCGGTTCCCCGGGTATGTCGTGCCGCCGGAAGCAGGCGTGCTGTTCGAAGCCGACGCCGGTTATCTTGAGGTCGAGAAATGTGTCTGTGCACAGATTAAGGAAGCTGTGCAAATGGGGGCAGTACATCATCACGGCGAAACTGTTTTACGCTGGGCCGCTGGGGACAATTCCGTTGTTGTGGAAACTGATTCGAACACGTACACGGCCTCGCGACTTGTGATCGCTGCCGGATGCTGGGCCGGCGGCCTTCTGCGGCAACTCAGAGTTCCACTTCGTATTGTTCGAAAACACCTGCACTGGTACGCGAGCGTTGAACAGGCTTATCGCCAATCGAACGGGTATCCCTGTTTCTTCTATGAAGTGAACGGCGGATATTTTTACGGATTTCCCGATGCGGGAGAACTTGGCGTCAAGGTTGCCGAACACAGCGGGGGGACAGAGATCAGTGACCCGCTTAGCGATTCGGGAGAAGAAGAGTTCAACGATACTCAGCGTATTGAACAGTTCCTGACGCAGCATCTGCCCGGCGTATCAGCAAACAGGTCTCGCCATGACGTTTGTTTTTATACGATGACTCCGGACGAACATTTTGTCGTGGACCGTCACCCGGAGTACGAATCGGTCTGCTTCGCCGCAGGTTTGTCCGGACACGGCTTCAAATTTACTTCGTCACTTGGGCAGATTCTGTCGGAGTTGGCACTGGATGGACGTCCGTCGGTCGACGTGAACTTTCTGAGGCTGGATCGGCCGGGTTTGTGCTGAATCCGATCAATTGTGGTCCGTACAGGAAAACTGCCAGGTTTTCTGAAGAACCAATCATGGCTCGTGCGTGTAGTCTTGCAGGGACGTAAGGCGAGTAGCGACAGTGGACAATGTCTGTGCGAGATCAACTGGAAGAAACGTACTGTTCGCAACGGCAGGGATTGTTTTCTCTGGCGCTGTCGATCACTGGCTGTCGTCAGTTGGCCGAAGATGCCATTCACGCTGCGTTTGAACGGCTTTGTCGTCTGGACGCCGAGTCTCCGGCCGATGACGTGTTAACAGCGGAACGGGACCAGATTCTGCGGACAGCCGTCAATGATCTTGACGAATCGGATCGCGAAGTGGTTGTTCTGAAGATATTCGCCGGGCTCACGTTTGACGCCGTGCGAGAAATTCTCAATCAGCCGGCCAAGACCGTGGCGACACGCTACCGTCGATCACTGATCAAACTGGAAGAAAGACTACGAGGTCAATTATGAAAGAGTCGCAAGTTGAAAATCTATTGCGGCAGATGTCGTTGGCGGAACCGTCATCAGAACTGGATGGAAAAGTTGAGTCGTGCCTTCGTGCCTCTGAACCGGCATGTGGACCGGCATATGGACCGGCATCACGTCGAGTGGGGTCGTGGGGGGGGTGTCTGTTGTTGCTGCGGCGTGTCTGGTGATTGGCGTCTTTGTTGGTCACACCATGGGGACCGCGTCTGCAGTGAGCAGCGATGTTGTAGAGGGCGGCGATGTTGCGGAGGGCGGCAAGGAACCAGTGGTTGATGCCAGTTTTTCGCATGTGGCGGAAGACCACGCTCGTCGTGAAGAAACAAATGTGACGGTGGTTAAGGCGGACTGGCACAATGATGTTGTGCAGGGCGATCAGATGCGGGGGCCGCGGGTGGCCATGTTATGTGCCATCAGTGGAAAGAAATATGCCGCAGCGAACGAGCAACAGTGTCTCCGTTGTCACGATGGGATCACGGCTGCCGAGACTGACTTTCGACGTGAGCACATGAATAGTCCGGGGTTTGAAACATGCATGTGGTGCCACGATACGTCAGCCCAGAGAGAAGTTCGCCACTGAACAGCGGCGCAGAACATCCTATTCACCAGTCAACCACCTCGGCGCTTGATCGCTCTCACGCCCCACGTTCTACGCCACGGCCCGCCGGGGGATCCCGGCTATTGTTGAAGGATCCAGTCAATGGCAGCTGCGGTGGCATCTAGTCGATCGGATGTAGCGATGGCATCATTCGCGTTGGCCGTGCCGTAGGCTGTCGTCACGATGGTTGGCATTGATTCTTCGCCTCCGACCCACAGTTTGTTTGGAGCGGACAGTGACAGTAGTGTTGAAATGTCACCATATTTGACGGCCCCCGGGAGAAAATTAGCGTGTTTCCAACTGTTCAGATTCGCAAATCGGAAGCCGGCGGTGTCGATTGCTGCGGCACTGAATTGCGATCCGGCGATGGCTCGGGCGGCGGCCAGCAATGGTCCCCCGCCGTTGACGCCGACGGCGTGCAGTGCCTTTGGACTGTGTTCGTCGCCGTTGATCCACGCGGTCAGAGTCAGAATGTCGTGGACTCGACGAGCAAACAGCGTGTCATTGTAGGTGTACGTGAACCCTGCAAACTGTCGCGGATTCTTGACCGTTGGGTTTTCGGTCAGAGCTTCTCCGTTGGTGGTGAATTCTCCCTGACCAAACAGGTCCACTCCCACGACGGAATATCCGGCGTCGATCAGACGCAGCAGGTCTGCATGAGCCTGTCCGTTGGGAAACATTCCGGATTTGCCGTTGCCGTCAACCCACAGGATAACCTTCTGGTTCCAGGCCACCGACTTGGGATAGACGGAAATGATGGGCAACTGTTCGTTGTGCGTTGTCAGAGTCAGCGTGTCGCCGAATTCAAGGTAGCCTGCCCGGGTCTCTTTCCAGCTCTTGGCGCGTTGGACGTCTTCAGCTTTCGGCAGACTTCGTCCGATGAGTGTCTCCCATGCTGCGCGAACTGTGGAAAAATAGTTCTGCGCGTCGCTGCTGTTCTGCGGAGCGTGGTTCGACAAGGCGGCACGGTCGCGTTCGTTCAGTTGTTGCAGCAGTTTTCGTTCGTAGTCGTCGCCTGCAGGCGGAGCCGGATGCTGGTCATTCCAGACGGTGTACTCGTCTTTGCTGAGCGGTTTCCAGTCGAGCTCTTTGATTGGCGTCTTGTGTCCCAGGTTCAGGTGCTTGTTCATCCACGAATACATGATGCTGCGCGTGACAGCGTTGTAGTTGTGCGGAAAGTGCAGCATCGGTTCACAGTACACGTCGTCCGGCACACCCAGCATTGCATACAGCTGCTGCAGTTGTGGGTAGCCTTTGGTCATCATTTCCTTTGTCCAGTCGTTGGCCGAGGTCATCGCCTGTGGGCGAGGTGCAAACAGTGCGGCCAGTTCCACGTTACCCGTTCCGATTCTCAGCAGGCTGCAGTTTTCGCACGTGCAGCCACCTTGCATGCTGGTGGACACCATGCCATTCGGAAATCCGGCAATCGGGCGGTCGTCGACGGCTCCCAGAAGAATCGTCTGAGTTCCGCCGCCGCTGCCTCCCGTAACAGCCATGCGAGCGGAATCAACGTCCGGCAGGCTGGCCAGAAAGTCCAGGCAACGCACTGCATTCCAGGTCTGCAGTCCCATGATGCTCTGCAAACGAGATTCAGCCTGAGGGCTGTAGAAGCCCCAGCTGTCGTTCGATTCAAAGTCCGGTCGTATATCGGCATAACGATGGGCCAGTTGGTACGATACCTGATTGCTGTCGACGTAGCCCATCATGTCAAAGATGAACGTGACGCAGCCCATCCGTGCCAGTTGTGCACACCGTGCCAGCTTCGGAAACCGACCGGACTCACGATGGATCTCTGCGCCGGTTGCGATCAGGTCGTCCATTTTGTCGGCACCGTAATCCTGTTGTCGACCACCATGACCGTGCGGACAAAGAACGGCGGGGCGTTTGCCGTCCGCTTCGCCTTCGGGGCGAAACAGCAGGCCGCTGACAAAGTGCCCCGGCAGGCTTTCGAAGTAGACTTTTTCGACCGTGAAGCCGTCTCGAATGACTTTGCCGTGAATCACGGGATTCAGCGGCGTCTTTTCCGGCATTGGCCAGAGGCCGGTGGCGATCAGGACTCGTTGCTTCAGTTCGGCCTGCCGCTTTTCCCAGGCTGCCTTCGATTTTGGGACCTCGAACGGAAAATAATCGTTCAGATCTTTGGGAGCCTGGAGGCGGGAATCATCCGGCTGCTGGCCGGAATCAAAGACTCGATGATTGTCGGCATCGGCTGCGAAGGTCGGCGTGCAGCAGAGGAAGATCGACGCCAGAGTGGCGAACCAAAGCAGACGAGAGTCATTCAGGCGGGTACTCATGGCGGAAGTCTCAGATTCAGGAGAGGGTCTGCAGGGCAGGTGAACAGACGCAGCATTTGCCGTCAAAGTGCGTGTAATCATAGTAATCAGCAGTGTAGCGGGATTAGTTGCCGCTCGCGCGTCAGGGCAGGGCCGGTGCTGGAGTCTTTTGTAAACCCCATGAAATAGGATATCCATGGCTTGCATTCATGAACGCATGGTTTTCGACGAGCGCAGGTCTATAATCGGCGAACTTCCGCCTGGCAAAAACGTGTAGAGTGTCTGTCCGTCGCTCCGGCGGCAAACAAACGTTTCCCACCTGCCTCCCTTTCATTCCCCATTCATCTCTGACGGCTGTTCCACCGTGTTGAAGAATTTCGTTGAATGTTGTCCTGGCCATCTTCTGTCTGTCCCGGGTCTTGTGGCCCTGGTCCTCAGCGGCTGCGCGCCAGCGCCTGAGATTCGCGAATACACCGTCGAATCGGAACACAATCGCGTGTTCACCAGTGAGATGATTCGAGACCAGTTCCCTGCCATTCCTTTTCAATGGGGCGTGCCGGATTCGTGGGTTGCTGGTGATAATGATCAGTTCAGCAAGATGGCTTGGCAGGTTCGTTTGGATGGAGATGCAGGCCGAATAACGCTCAGCGACCTGCCCGGTGCAGCCGGACTGGTTCCGCAGATAACTCGGTGGAGAGGACAGATTGGGATCACCGCCGATCCGAATTCGGATCCAATGAATGGTGCGGAAACCATAAAACTGGACGGCGGTACAGGAACAATCGTTGACCTCAGGGGCGAAGAGGAAACGATTCTGGGCATGTTATTGCCTGTTAAGGACAAGCTGTGGATTTTTAAGTTTCGCGGCAGAAATAAACTGGCGGATGCACAACGAGATTCGTTTCGTGCGTTCTGCAAGTCTGTAAGGATCTCCGCAGGAGAATAGGACGATGTCGACAACAGTACTTCCTGGTGATCTGGCGGGTGGCGACGACGCAAAGCTGTCAGAAGATCGTTTCACAGCAATCGTCTGGCAGTGCATTGATGCGCTGGGTTCACTAAAGCTGACCTGCGTTCTGCTTTTGCTGGGCATGTTTATCGTCTTTGTGGGAAGTCTGGCCCAGGCTCGCAAGGACGTCTGGCTGGTGGTCGGTGAATACTTCCGTACTTACGTTGCCTATATCGATGTGGCCGACCTGTTTCCGCCGTCGATGTTTCCTGGTTGGATCGACTTTAACTGGGATTCTTTGGGAGCGTTTCGAAGGATACCGTTTCCAGGTGGCTGGACCATCGGGTGGATCATGCTGGCCAATCTGACCACGGCGCATTTGCTGCGGTTCACGGTTCGTGTTCGTGGTGGACGCATGGCTGCGGGAATCGGCATCATTGCTGTGGGGGCGGCATTGACGGCGGCAGTTGTTGTGACTGGCAACGGGCAAACGGGTGTCGAGTCTGGTAATTCCGTCCTGTCGGCAATGCAGATCTGGTATCTGATGCTGGGTGTTCTGGGCGTCGCATCGGTTGTGCCCCTGGGTGTCGCGCTCACTAAGTCAGGCACGTCCCGTCCCGAGCGAATTCTTATGGGCAGTGTGGGAATCACTCTGGCCGCAGTGCTTGTTTATTTTCTGGTGGGTGGCGAAGCAGCCAGGCTGAATCTGTCTTCCATGCGGATCCTGTGGCAATTATTGAAGGGCGGTGCCTGTGCCCTTGTAGTGTTGATTGGCTGCAATCTGTTGTTCGAGAAACGAGGTGGCATCGTACTGCTGCACACCGGGGTAGCGTTGCTGATGTTTAGTGAGCTGCAGGTGGGTTTCTATGCGAAGGAAAATATGCTGGCCCTGGTGGAGGGGCAGAAGTCGTCCTTTCTGAGGGATATGCGGGAACGGGAACTGGCGATTGTGCATCGTCAGGATGACGACAGTGAAAAGGTTGTCGCCGTTCCTGAAGCCGCATTGATTGCCGCTGCGGCAGCTGGGCAGGCCGGAGATTCGGAGGATCAGATCGTCGACACTCCATCGCTGCCGTTTGTGTTGCGAGTGGATCGGTTTCACAGAAACAGTCGTCTACGGTCTGTCTTGCCCGGTGAAGATTCCAGCGGAACTTCCGGATTAGGCACGTTCGCCACGTCGATCGAAGTCGATCCGGTCACCGGCATGGACGACAGTCATGACATGAGTTCGTTGCAGCTTACACTGCTTGATCGTGACACCGGCAAAGAACTGGAAACGCTCCTGCTGGCGCAGGACGTCAGTGAGATGAGAACCGTTCCGATTGCGGAACAGGCGACTGTGGACGGAAGTGACTACCAGTTGTACCTGCGGTTTCAACGCAATTATCGGGACTACGAAGTGGAACTGCTGGACGTGAGCCGCACTAACTACGTCGGTTCTGCAACCCCCCGCGACTATCGGTCAGAGATCGTCATTCGAGATCGTGAAACCGGGGCTTCGGAAGAATTCACTTTGTGGATGAATAATCCACTGCGGTATCGAGGCGAAACGTTCTACCAGTCCGGCTACAACGAGACTCCAGACGGCACCGAGATGACGACGTTGTCTGTTGTTCGCAATACGGGGTGGATGCTGCCGTACATCGCCTGCATGATCGTGGCGGTCGGTATGTTTGCGAAGTTTGGTCAGACTTTAGGGCGATATCTTTCTCGCATGGGAAGAACCGGGGCAACAGTCGCCGACGTTCAAAATGGTGACGATCCATTTGCCGCATCAATGCCGGCGGGAATCCGGAAACCGGCTGCTGCGACCATAGTCTCCGACGTTTCGGTTGCCGACAAGGTTCCGAAATCGATATGGCCCGTCGCCGTTCCGTTGATTGTTTTGCTGTTGAGTGGCGGGTGGCTGATGAGCAAAGCTCGTCCGCCAAAGGCTGATGCGGATGCGATGAATCTTTTTGCTTTCTCACAACTTCCAGTGGCGTGGAAAGGGCGGGCTCAACCGGTCGATTCGTTCGCACGCACTGAACTGCTGATGACATCGCACAAGTCCACGTTCAAGGGCGAATTGAGTGCTTCTGAACTGGATGTTCCGAAGAAGCATGACGAACTCGTCGAACGCGTTCAGAAGTACTGGCCGTCTGTGAAGACGGAATCTCTGGAAGACTTCTCTGGACAGTATGACGACTGGATCGAACAGATTGTCAAGCTGACATCGTCTGGACGTGATGCCGTCGAAGAACGTATGCGGGGCGTTATGACTCTGCGGATGCCCGCCGTACGCTGGTTTCTGGACGTTGTTGCTCGTCCGGAACATGCCAAACGGCATCGCGTGATCAAGATCGACGATGATCAGGTGTTGTCGCTGCTGGGGCTCGAGAAGCGTGCCGGTCTGACTTATTCATTGCATGAGGTTCAGGAGAACCTTGCTGACCTGCAGAAGATTCATCGAGAAGGTCTGCGGCTGGAAATGGGCAAGCAGGAACACCGGATGTCACAGCTGCAGCGGCGAGTGGTCTCGCTGTTTCGTACTGTCAGTCGAGTCGATTCGCTGCAGAATATCTTTCTGGTTCGTGAGTCGGAAGGCCTGCTGGATTCGATCGTCAAGGCCTGGTGGGTCCTCGATCGGCTTGGCAACAGCGCGGCCATCATGGCCGTTCCTACTGGTTCGGAAAACGAACAGCGATCATGGGAAACGCTGATTGCTGCCAGTGCGATGCGAAACGTGGCTCAGGATCTGGCGAAACATGGGTTGACCAGCGATGAGCAGGTGCTGGATTACATTCAGACGAAACTTCCTCGTGAACTTGTTGCGAATGCCGTGGATGGAAGCGTGACGATTCTGCAGTCGGCTGTCGAAGAGGCTGCCAAAGCAGCCGGCGAAGAATTAAAACCGGATGCTGTTAAGACCCGTGCCGCGGAAGCGGCGCTGACTCTCGCAGATCCGTTCCTGCGTCGCGTGCTGGAGATCATCGGCAAGGCCGAGTCGGGAATGACCGCTGACGAAATGCTGGACGGTATGTCTGACTCAGACTTTGGCGAGATTGCCGCGGAACGAATTTCGTCTGAGGTCTTTCAGATCTTTGAGGCGTTGAACGAAAAAGAAAACGACAAACGCCTGGCAGGAATGCGGAGCAGGCTGCAAAACGCCGGAACGAACGATGAGGCCGCTCTCGCCGCACAGATGAACCTGGAGTTGGTCAAAGTGGCTCTGGATGATCTTGAGACTCGGACGGGCGGAATGCTTTACCGGGCCGATTCCACATCTACGCTGCAGACCAGTACAAAAGCGATGATCGACATACTTGCCGCATGGAGCGTTAGTGACGTCGATGCGTTCAATACCAGCGTCTCCGGGTATCAGGAGTACCTGGCCGTAACGCCTTTGCCGCACGTGGATGCATCGGTCGTCAGTCTGGAAGCGTTCTTTAATTTCTTTGGACCTTTCATAAAGTCCATTTATCTGTATCTGCCTGTGCTGTTGATGTCCTTCTTCAGCTGGATCGTGTGGCCGAAGACTCTTCGTCGCACCGCGTTCTGGTTGATGGCTCTGGCGTTCATCACGCACACGGTCGCGCTGCTGATGCGGATGTATATATCGGGGCGACCGCCGGTCACCAATCTGTATTCGTCCGCGATCTTCATCGGCTGGGCCGTTGTGGGTGCGTCCTTCCTGATTGAACGTCTGCTGAAAAACGGCATCGGCACGATTCTGGGATCATCGGTCGGCATGGCGACACTAATGATTGCCCACTACCTCGCAGTCGACGAAGGTGACACGCTTGGCGTCATGCAGGCGGTCCTGGACACGACGTTCTGGCTGGCAACTCACGTAGTCTGCATCACGCTTGGATATGCGGCCACGTTTCTGGCCGGAGCGATGGGCATCGCTTATTGTGTTATCTCCAACTTCGGGGCAGAGAAAAGCCGAAACGATCTGCCGCAGCTGGGCAAGATGATCTACGGCGTTCTGTGTTTCGCTGTCTTCTTCAGCCTCGTCGGCACTGTGCTAGGCGGACTTTGGGCCGACGATTCCTGGGGCCGATTCTGGGGCTGGGACCCCAAGGAAAACGGGGCCATGCTGATCGTTATGTGGAATGCTCTGATTCTGCACGCTCGCTGGGACAAGCTTGTTCGTGATTATGGAACAGCAGTCCTGGCGATGTTCGGCAACATCGTGACCGCATGGTCGTGGTTCGGAGTGAACGAACTGAAAGCCGGGTTACACACGTATGGCTTTACGGAAGGACGTCTGCTGGCGTTGCTGGTGTTTATTGGCCTGCAGGGGCTGATCATCTTTGGTGCAATGATCCCCGTGATCGGCAAGTCCGCCAATGACAAGATTGAGCCGGCAGCGTAGTTCTTAGACGTAGGGATTTGCGTGGGGCTGCACCGTCGCTTTCTGTGAGATTCTACGAGGCGATTGAAAATACACACAGGATCGCAATCCACGCGATGCCCAGCGCATGCCAGAACCAGGTGGCGAAGGTCACGCCCCAATAGTATTCGTGATCGTAACGGTCAAGAAAAGCGCTGAGTGTCACCCACAACAGCACTGATTGAGCCACCAGAAAATGCATGGCGTGCAGTGCTGCAAACATGAACACGAAACCGTGAGTGTTCAGCTGAGGATCCTGGTAGTCGGTCGTGCTGCGCATGAATGCCCACAGGCCGTACGACTGCACGCCGGTGAACAGCACGGCAAACAGCAGCGCCAGCAACAGTGACCGTCGAAACTGCATCTGACGTTCGCCTTGCACATGATTGTGGCTGACGTGCAGAAACCAGCTGCCGATAAGAAGACAGAACGTGCCAAACTGAAACGCTTTCGGCAGCCGAATGCGATCTGACGGCTCAGGGATATCGATTAACGCCGCAAGTGTCCACGCAATGCCAATGCAAATGGCCGCCTGGGTGGTGGTGGCCAGAATAAACCGGCGAGCAATCAGGCTCTGTTTTTCAGCCCAGCGGGATGACATAAAGTCAGTGTTCAGAAAATCGACAACGGTTGACTTGCCGAAATCCGGTTTGCGGCAACAATAGAAACGGTACAGAGAAAGCGATTCCTCGCCTGCGGATGATAGTCATCGCGGAGGAGAATTGTCCGATAAACCAAGACAGGAGATCAATCAGAATGAAACTGTTTCTTACGTTGATAATGACATTTGTCCGTGTTTCAGGAGTCAGTGCTGTGGCCGAAGAAGCGAAACAGAAGCCAGCGACGTCAGTCCACGACTTCAAGCTGCAGTCACTGGACGGCAAGGAAGTGGATCTGTCGAAATACAAAGATAAAGTGTTGCTGGTCGTCAACGTCGCCAGCCAGTGCGGAGCCACTCCTCAGTACACCCAGTTGCAGCAGCTTCATGAAAAGTACTCGAGCCAGGGACTCGTCGTGATGGGCTTTCCGTGCAATCAGTTCGGTGCTCAGGAACCGGGCACTGCCGGACAGATCAAGAAGTTCTGCTCTACGAACTACGGAGTGAAGTTTCCGATGTTCGCCAAGATTGACGTTAATGGAGCTGGCCAGGCACCGCTCTATGATTTTCTGAAGACCTCAGCGAAAGATCACGGCAATATCGGCTGGAACTTTGAGAAATTCATCGTCGGCAAAGACGGAAAAGTGGCGGCCCGTTTCAAGACGGGCACCAAGCCGGACGCTCCCGAAGTGCTTCAATTGCTGGAAGAGGAACTCGGCAAGTAACGGTCACTCTCGCTTCAAGTGTCCCGGTCTGCTGAAACGGACCGGGATTTTTGTTGCGCGGTGGCTATGCAATGATGTCGTCGATCGGATGTCCGAAGTCCTGCTCCAGCCGCTTATGGCCGGGGACCTCCATGCGGTGAGAGTTCAAGCCCAGTTGCTTCAGGATCGTTGCATGAACGTCGGTGACATAGTGTGGTTTTTCGACCGCATGGAATCCGATTTCATCGGTGGCCCCATGTGCAATTCCGCCTTTCAGTCCACCGCCGGCCATCCACACACTGAAGCCAAGCGGGTGGTGATCTCTGCCGTCCGATCCCTGTGACCCAGGTGTGCGGCCGAACTCGGTTGCAAAGACAACCAGAGTTTCGTCGAACAGCCCGCGTTGCTTAAGATCCCTGATGAGTCCTGCGACCGGTCGGTCCACCTGCATGGCCAGTTGAGAGTGTCTGGCTTTTAGTCCTGAGTGCTGATCCCATGCTCCCGCAGCGCCGCTGCCATGTTGGATCTGAATGAAACGAACGCCTTTTTCGACAAAGCGTCGTGCTGCCAGCAGCTGTTCGCCAAAGGGCCGTGTTTCCTTTTGATCGAAACCGTACAGATTCTTAGTGGCTTCTGTTTCTGCCGAGAAGTTGATGACGTCCGGCACAGCCGTCTGCATACGAAAGGCGAGTTCATACGACTTGATCCGAGCATCCAGCGCCGCGTCGTTTGGAAAACGCTGTGCCGTGAGTTTGTTCAGTCGGTTTACCAGGTCAAAAATCAGCCGTTGTTCTGCAGCCGAAATATCAGCTTCCGGTTTGGCGTAGTCCAGCGGATTCTTCGGGTTGACTTTTAATGCGATGGAATCAAAGGCCGGTCCCAGGTAATGCCCGTCGCGACGATCGAAGAATCGAGGCCCCATGGCAATGAACTGCGGCAGGTTTTCGTTCAGCGTTCCCAGCCCCCATGTGATCCACGCACCGATGGTGGGGACCCGTGGGTCCAGCATGTGGCGACCGGAATGAAACTGCACCTGCGCTCCGTGATTGTCGTCGGTCGTCCACATGGAACGGATCACCGAAATGTCATCGATGACGGATCCGGTGTGCGGGAACCAATCACTGACTTCGATTCCGCTTTGACCATACTTTTTGTAACCGACCTGCAGCGGGTAGATCTTGTTGCGTTGCTGTCCGTTGGCGTCGTTGACGACAACCACACGCACTTTTTTCAGTCGCTCCGGATTCTGCACATCAGCAAACGGCGTGTCGGGAATGGAAATCCCGGCGTACTGATTCAGTGCGGGTTTGGGATCGAAACTTTCCATGTGGCTGACGCCGCCTCGCATGAACAGCCAGATGACGTTTTTTGCCTTCGGGGCGAAGTGCGAAATGCCTGTTGGGAGTGTCCCACTGGTGGTTTTCGCTTCAGCGGAAAAACCGTCTGCCTGCAGCATGGACTGCAGGGCCAGTGTGCCGAAGCCGAGTGCTGATTGACTGAGTAATTGTCTTCTGTGCATGGCTGGTCTACAGCGACAATGGCTGCGGTTGAAGTGACTTAGTGGAAGAACGGCTGCTCACGTGAGCGAGCCCCGTTCCGCTAATTCGTAAGCTGTTCTATCGAATGGATATGAAATCGTTGTGGTTCAGTAGTGTGTGTACCAGACGCGTGCGAATGCGGGAGTCCCAATCGCTGTCGGCAATCGACTTGCTGTCATTGAGTAATATCCGCAGCTGCTCACAGAACGCAAGGCATTCGTCGTGTTCATCCGTTGTTGCAGCGCGGCTCAGCAGTGTTTCAAAGGCATTGCTTATGAACTGGCTATGGTCAGGTTTGGTTAGCGATTTGAAAATTCTGTCAGCGATCAGGGCGGCCATCGACATGGACAGTTCACTATTGGCCAATGCGAGCGCCTGTTGAGGTACGATGCTTTCGCTGCGGCGATAACATTGCAGAAGATCCGCGTCGTCGAACATGGACAGGAACTTGTCCTGATCATCCCGTGAGTGCTTAAAGTAGATGCTGCGGCGTTTGCTGGCGTTTCCGACGTTCAGCGAAGGACCACCGAGTTTTTCATCGAGCGTGCCGGACAGGTGCAGCAGACTGTCACGTACCACTTGCGATTCCATACGGCGAGCGTTCATACGCCAGTAGAAACTGTTCGCCGAATCACCGGCAAGAGTGTCACGGGTCGCATCGGCTGTTGATGAACTGAGCTGATATGCCTGGGACGTGACGATCAGCCGATGCAGATGTTGGAAGCTCCAGCCAGACTCTATAAATTCAACCGCCAGCAAATTCAGGACATCTGCATGCAGCGGCTTCTCTGCCCGCAGGCCGAAGTCGAATACTGATTCCACCAGCGGTTGACCGAAGTGTCTCGCCCAGACGTGATTGACGGCAACGCGCGCAGTCAGCGGATTGTCACGATCCGTCATCCAGCGCGCCAGCGACAGACGTCGGCCCGTGCTGATTTTCGAATATGTCGGGGCGTAGTCGGACTCCTTGTGTGCCGGACCTTCCAGGGCCTTGCGAGAGGCTCGAAGACTGGCGTAACTAACCGTTCCTTTTTCGATCGCCGCCTGCTTTTCTTTCGCGAGTGTTGCTTTGTTCTGTGCCGCCTGCATCTTTTTCTGGTCTGCACCAGCGAGCAGCAGGTCGTAAGCTGCCGTGGCCAGCATTGCTTCCGCTTCTCGTGCTGCTGCGACCTTTGCCAGTTGCTCTGCTGCGTCTGTCCCGGATGGTTGGTGCTTCGCGCTGTCGGCCCTGATAATCGCCTGCAGCGACTTCAGCCGCGCTTTAGCCGCGTGTAGATTTGCTTCTGCTGTTTTTACCGCTGTCGCTGCATCCTGTGGTGACGGTGCAGCCGGGTTCTTTGCGTCCACCATTTCTGCATCGGTGGGCAGCGATTTGATCGTAATCGAATCGTAAGCGACGGTTGCGTCGAAGCCGGACAAAGTGAAGCGACCGTCGGGCCGCCGATCGGGAAACGAATATGCCACGGCGAATTCGCCATTGAGCCAGACGTTGACCAGCCGATTTCGCACCGCAAATCGCAGCTCGTATGTTTCACCGACTTTGATGGGGCGAGCGGCCTGGCCCTGCGGCGGATAGGTGTTTGCCCCGCCTCGCGTGTAGGCAACCTGAACTTTCGGACCAGGTGCGTGAGCACTTGTGTACACGAAGTTGTCATACTTTCGGTCTTCTGATTCGTCGAAACGAAACGTGACCGACTTATAGGTGGTTCCGCCCGTGGTTGTGTATCGACAGGTAATGTCGAAGTCGTCTGGCAGGGGTTTCCTGAATCGCACGAATTCCCGATCGCGGGTTGCGACCGTCTGGTGCAGTGCTCCGCCTTCGTACTTCCACCCATCGCCGACGACTTCCCATGCGTCCGGGTTGGGCTGTTCGAAGTCGTCGGTGAATACGAAGTCCGCGACTGGATTGCGGCTGTTTTTCTGTGGTGATTTCGCAGGCAGTTCGGCCAGTTTCTTCTGAGCTGCGGCCACTGTCTGTTCGGCGGATACGATCGAATTCTGAGCATTTTGCAGGTAGTCTCGCCGCACATAGTCGCGGACACTAGGGGCCCAGGCGGCTACCGGTAAATTGATGGCTTCAATTTTCGGCTGGAAGCTGGCAAGTATTTCGGGAACTCGCGGGACGATTTTTGTCTCGCTGTCCGGATCCTTCGGATTTCCACGAAGGTGCAGAAAGGTTTGGGCATCCGGGTGATCGTCAAAGACTCGCGGCAAGCCGTCTTTTTCGAAGTCGGTCGCGCCGGGCACAGGATCAAGACGAACCTGATGCGGTTCAAAGATCGCTCGGAAACTGTAGTAGTCGACATGGGTGACTGGGTCGTACTTGTGATCATGGCACTTGGCACAATTGAGCGTCAGGCCGAGGAATGCTTTGCCAGTGTGTTCAATCGTGCTGTCCAACCATGTCGTGCGGTTAAACAGGTAGTAGTTACGAGCCAGAAAGCCGGTTCCTGCCACGACGTTCGGGTCTTCCGGAGCGATTTCATCGCCGGCCAGCATTTCATGGATCATGCGGTCGTAGCCCTTGTCCGCGTTCAGCGAGTTCACGATCCAGTCGCGCCAGTGCCAGATGTGTTTCTGGCTGTTGCGGAGTTGGGCTCCCAGGCCATACCAGTCAGAATAGCGCCAGACATCCATCCAGTGTCTTCCCCACCGCTCGCCGTGATGCGGACTGGCCAGAAGTTCGTCAACGATGGCGTCCCAGGGACGCTGGTCATGAAGTTGTTCTAATGATGGCGGAAGACCGATCAAATCCAGGTACAGCCGTCGGATCAGGATGGACCGTTCGGCCGGCGGCTGAATACTCAGGCCATGTTTACTGCGCTTCGCGTCCAGCAGGACGTCGATTGGGTTCCCGGACGATTGCTCGAATGCCGGACGTTCGATCCGTCGGAAGGCCCAGTGCTCTGTTGGAGCCAGCGGAGTTTCTTCGTCCGGAGCAACGGCGCCCGATGCGATCCAGCTGCGGAGCAGGGCAATTTCGGCTGGTTTCAGGGCGGCACCGTCTTCTGACGGCGGCATGCGTGAATCTTCGTCGGCGGTGATGCGTTCCAGAATCTTGCTGGCAGCGGTGTCGCCAGAGACAACGGCCGCCCCGCTGTCACCACCCTGAGTCATCAGCGCCCGAGTTTCCAGTCGAAGTCCGCCTTCCTGTTTCAGCACTCCGTGGCACGCGTAACACTTTGTTGCCAGCAGAGGTTTGATCTGCTTCACGTAGTCAACTTGATCAGCGGCGCAAAGTGGTTGAGCCGTGATGGTCTGGAGAGCGCCCAACAGGGCGATGCGAACGGATCGCTGTTTCATTGCCAGGTCCGAGGTGGGAGGGGAAGGTCGCGTTGGCGAATTGTAACCGGTAGCATACCTCTCAGCATAAAGAGAAACGGCGGGCAGGTCACGTGTTGTTGCTGTTTTTGCCCTCATTGATGGAATCACGATGAAGATTACGGCAATTGAAATTCTGGTATGTCATGCCCGCATGCGAAACTGGGTGTTTGTGAAGGTCGTCACCGATCAGCCGGGGCTGTTCGGCTGGGGCGAAGCGACACTGGAGTGGCATACTCGCAGCATTGTCGGTGCGGTCGAAGACGTGTCGCAATTATTGATTGGCGAAGATCCGACTCGCGTAGAGCACCTGTGGCAGATGATGTGGCGACAGCACTTCTGGCATGGCAGCGGCATCGTACGGTCGACGGCGATCGCCGGAATTGATATCGCGCTGTGGGATATTGTTGGCAAGCTTCACGGAGTACCCTGTCATCAACTCTGGGGCGGACCCGTGCGGGATTCGATTCGTTTATACTGTCATCTGGGTGGTGGCAATCTGGAGAGCTTTTACGAGACATCTGTCGACAATGCCCGCATGTTTGGCGAGTTAGCGCAACAGTCTGTCGCCGATGGTTTCACGGCGTTTAAGTCGATGGCCGTGCCGCCGACGATGCCGATTGAAGGATTGCGCCCGGTGAAAGCCGCGGAAGACTGTGTTGCGGCGATGCGCGACGCCGTGGGTGACGACATCGATATCATGGTTGACTGTCACGCTCGGCCATCACCGGCCATGGGGCTGAAATTCGCGCGAGCCCTGGATCCGTATGGATTGTATTTTTTCGAAGAACCGTGCTGGCCGGAAAGTATCGAAGGTCTGGCCGCCATTAATGCCGCGGTGACGACGCCCATCGCGACGGGCGAACGCATGACTCATCTGGCCGCCTTTCGTGATCTGTTTGCGGTACGCGGTTGCGAGATCTGTCAGCTGGATATCACTCACTGCGGCGGATTCACGGAGGCACGCCGGATCGCGGCCCTAGCCGATGCCTACCGCATCGCATTAGCCCCCCATAATCCTCAGGGGCCGGTCAGTACTGCAGCATCTCTGGAATTCGGATTTTCACAGCCAAGCTATATTATCTGTGAATCGGTGCACAATGATGTGCCGTGGCGAGATGATATCGTAGATGAGGGATTTGCTGTCGATCCTGCGACTCGGACCGTGACGCCGAACACGCGTCCGGGGCTGGGCATCGAGATCAATGAAGCGGAGGTCCTCAAGCACCCATTCCAGCAGGAAGTACCGCAACGAGTCTTCTATTCCGACGGCAGCGTTGGTGACTGGTAAACAGCGAAACAGTTGAGGCCACCGGACTTGAGATTCTGCCGTCTGACTCTACGATGGGGATTGTCCGACGTCTTCACCAAATGGAAGTTTAACCGATGTCATCTTCGGGCGGCGAAACCGCAGCAAATCAGGCTGAATCTGAGCCCCTGGTCGGGGTGATCATGGGCAGTCGATCCGATTGGGAAACCATGCAGCCGACGGTCGAGTTACTGACCGAATTCGGCGTGTCGTGCGAAAGTCGCGTCGTTTCCGCTCACCGGACACCAAAGTGGATGGTGGAGTATGCATCTGCGGCGTCCTCACGTGGTTTGAAAGTCATTATTGCCGCCGCGGGGGGCGCGGCGCATCTGCCGGGTATGGTGGCATCAATGACCACGTTGCCTGTGTTGGGCGTCCCGGTTAAGAGTCGTGTGCTGAACGGCGTGGACTCGTTGCTCTCCATTGTACAGATGCCTGCCGGAGTACCTGTGGGAACTCTGGCGATCGGTGCTGCGGGCGCGAAGAACGCAGCGTTGCTGGCCGTGCGAATCCTGGCAACCGGTGATGAAGCGTTGCAGCAGAAAATGGAGAAGTTCAACGCTGATCAGACGGAAACCGTACTGCAGGATTCGTGGCTATGACCGGTGTCGTTGGCCCGGGAAGTACGATCGGAATTCTGGGAGCCGGTCAACTGGGGCGAATGCTGGCAGTTTCTGCGCGGCAAATGGGTTTTCGAATTGCTGTCTTTGGAGGAGACAAAGACAGCCCTGCCGGTCAGGTCAGCGACCTGGCGTGGACCGGCGCATTTGACGATGAAGAAAAGTTGCATGAATTTGCTCAAGCGTGCGATGTTGTCACGTATGAGTTCGAAAACATTCCATCAGCGGCGGCGGCGGCGATTGAGCAGCAGGCAGCTCTGTGCCCCGGGTTGGAGTTGTTGAAAACGGCTCAGAACCGGTTCGCGGAAAAAACGGCTCTTAGCAGCATCGGATTGCGGACCGCTCGATTTCGAATGGTGAGCTCGGCGGAGGAGTTGGCGACTGCTCGCGATGACTTTGGCGGGGCGGTGATCCTGAAAGCCAACACCGATGGCTACGACGGAAAAGGGCAGTGGTCGACTGCGTCCGGCGATGATGTTGGTTCATTGTGGGGCGAAACCGGCCTCAACGAAGGGATTGTCGAAGAACGCATCGACTTCGACTTTGAATTGTCGATCGTCGGCGGTCGTTACGCTGACGGCACAACAGTTTTCTATGATCCATTACTCAACCATCACGCCAACCATATTCTGGACGTGTCTGTGTCTGCCGCTCCTCAGGTCACTGAGTCCGTCGCCAGCGAGGCGGTCGAGATGGCTCGAGCCGTGCTGGAGCATTTCGACGTCGTTGGTGTGCTGTGCATCGAGCTGTTTCTGACCAACTCCGGTCGCCTGCTCGTCAATGAAATTGCCC
>JAQWLN010000207.1 GCA_029247265.1 Fuerstiella sp. | reverse complement strand
GCACCCCGATCGTTGTGAGGAAGCTCAGCGTAGTGCTTCATGTAGCTGTGATATCGCCGATATGGGCTGTATAAGGCGGCAACGGCATTGATTGGATCGCTGCCGCCATAGTCGCGAGGATCGGGTGCTCCTTTCAGAAGATCAGCCTTTTGATACTTGAGAGTAGGATTGGAATCATAATCCGGATGCTTGTTACGAAGGGCGGCCACAATTTCCTGGTTCTCTGCCGCTTCAGCCGCCTTGTCGACCCCTTTTTTCCAGGGGAGCCATTTCTCCTTGTAGGTGTCTTCCAGTCTCTTGATGATTTCCAAGTTCTTTACGTTGACCGTGTTTTCGGGCTCCACACGGAAGACCCGGGACGGTTGCTTCTGAGTCGCCTGCCGCTCGAAGGCTTCATCAATGGCCTGACGTCCCAGCTTGAGATACTGCTCGAACTGATCGCTGGAGATGAACTGCGATGCTCCGACAGTATCAAAAGTTCCCGAGCCGCCATCGGTCGGCAGCGAACCGACATCGACTTTGACGCCGGTCAACTGTTCGATGGTGTTGCGGTACTCACGCCGGTTGAGCCGTCGCATCGTGATCTTGCCGCCTGAATCCGACAGAGCCTGACGCGCGGTGACCATGGTTCGAGCCAGGTCATCCAGGAAATCCGCCTTCTCAGCGTTGCCAGGCTGTTCGGAATCTTCCGGCGGCATTTCGCCGGCGTTCAGTGCGTTGAGGACTTTCTGCCAGAGCTCGGCCTTCTCGAGTGTGGTGATGCGGAAAGGGAGCTTCTCCAGGTCCACCTTCCCTTCCTGCGTCTCAGAATTATGACAGTCGAAGCAGTGCGTTTTAAGGAACGCCCGGTGTTCTTCCGGAAGGCGCGCTTCGGGCGGTGCGGCGTACACAAGGGGGTTTAGTGAGAAAGCTGCGACGCAGGCTGTAAATAGAATTCGTGTCATGATTCGTGTTCTGGGTGTTCTGGTAACCCGACGCGTCAGCAAGGGATTGTCTGTGTTAACTGGGTTTGGTCCCTCGCTTACGCGTCGGGTTACCAAATTGTTTCGAGTCTGTTATCCCTGCAGCTCCTTCACCACCCCCGTGCTGTCGCCGTGTCGTTCTGCATTGATGCCCATCCCCTGCAGCATTGTCAGCCACACGTTGCACAGCGGCGTGTCTTTTGACAGCACCAGATGCTGGCCCAGCTTCAGGTTGGCTCCGCCGCCAGTGAGAATGGTCGGGCAATTGGTGAGGTAGTGGATGGAGCTGATGTTCGATCCGAAGGCGACGGCGGTGTGGTCGAAGAGGCTCGATCCGTCGGCTTCCTTCGTGGCCTTGAGTTTGTCGATCAGGCGGGCCAGCAGTTCGCTGTGGACCTTGTCGCGCACCTTCGAGGCCTCCATGCGATCGCCGGGTGAGTAATGGCTCACATTGTGGGCGCTCGGTTTGAGATCGAGACTCTGCAGGAGGCTCTGACCGGGCATGCGATAGCTCAGGGCGCGGGTACTGTCCGTCTGCAACGCGGCAACGATGAGATCCTGCATGATCTCGATCTCGGCCTTCCCCTTCAGGCCGGGTTCCGGTTCGTCGAGGGGAGCCCTGGTCTTGGGGACGTCGAGCCATTCTTCGTCCTTGTTGAGGCGGGTCTCGATGTCACGGATCCCCTGGAAGTACTCGTCGAGCTTGTCCGTGTCAGTTTTGGAGAGGCCGCGTTGAACGCGTCTGGCCTGAGTGAGGACAGCGTCCAGGACGCTGCGGTTCTCGGCGATGGCGGCTTGGCGTTGTTCCAGCGGCATATCGTCGGCGGAGAAGAGTTTGTGGAAAATCTGGACCGGGTCGTCCTGGCCGGCGACGGGTTTGCCGCGGCCGTCCCAGGCCAGTGAAAGTCCGGGGCCGTGCCCCTCGAGACTGGCGGCGTTGAGCTGGATCGAGGAGAAGCGAGTGTCTCTACCCAACTGCTGCGCGACGACCTGGTCGACAGAGATACTGTTGGCCATATTCTGGCCGGGCACGGAATAACGATTGGCTCCCGTGAGCCAGAAGGTGCTGCCCCAGTGAGCCTCGTTGGTGAATTGATTCGAGCAGCCCTGCACCACCGTAATGTCGGACTGGTGACGGGCGAGGGGAGCGAGGCCGTCGGAAAGCTCGTAGTCCGCTCCTGATTGATTGATGTCGGGATACCAGGTCTCTTTCGTCACGCCGAAGCCGATGCTAAGAAAGACGCAGCGTTTGGATGGGGCGGCGGGAGCTGTCGAGGCTGCAGACGCGAAACGGCGAAAGCCAATGGATTCCAGGGCTGGCAACGTGATCAGTGCTCCCGTTCCTCGGAGAACATGACGACGATTGAATTGTGTTTTCATAATAAGCCTTTTCCAAATTGAGTGACGTCTGGAAACCCGAAGCGTGAGCGAGGGATCGGCACACATTCCTGTCCCTCGCTCACGCGTCGGGTTACTTCAGGTTCGTCTTCGACGGCTGGCTGGACATCGTTATGGCACCACTTTCCAAACCGCGTCTTCCGCGATTGAAAATGATCCCATTGTCTTTTGTTCCAGGTGATTAACCAGTCGGTCGAATTCTGCGATCTCGTCTTCTCCTGGAACTTCGGTCAGAAAGAGTGGCCATTTCGGCTGGCCCCAGAATGTCTCTTCATAAGAGTGGCCTTCCCGTTCGACCAGCAGCAGACCTGACGTTGTATTTCCACCCGCTTCTCCGAACAGAATGTCGAGATCAACGGGATCGCCACTCAGTTCGATCCAGGGGCCGGAGGCGAAGCCGGCCCGCGCAATCAGACAGGGCCAGGAAGGATTGTCGCTGCGCGGAATGTCGAGTGTCTTGAACGAGTTATGTCGCGATCCTTCAAAGACCGGATTTCCGTTGATCGCAACAAGCAGGTGGTTGTCCGCGTAGCCCCAAAAGCGGTAGCGACCCGGCCGCGGCGGCATAACTTTTCCCTGATACCACGCCATCCATCCCAATTCGCGTGAGTAAGGTGTCAGGCCTGCACGGTCAGGGAACGCGTGATAGGCTCCGGCGATGCCACGGAAACTGACTGGCTGGCCCTGCTTCAACGTTTCCAGATACGTATGATCCGAAAATCCTGATTGAATCAGCGGCAACAGTGACAGTCCGATTACATCAACATCGCGGCTGTGTTTGGTAATCGCAGACGTGTCTTCATAACCAAGGATCATTCCGCGGAGTGAGCCGCTGGCCACTTCCGTGATCGGCTGGGATAGCTCCGGCACTGCCCGACTGATGCGAGTATTCGAACGTTTTTTCAGTTTGCCACTTTGATCAAACCTGGCGAATTCGCCTTCGATCATCAGATTCTCAGACTTGTCAGCATGCTGACCGACGGCGATCTGTCCGTCAAGAACGAGCACCTCTGATCCCTCCGGGCCTGCTGTGACCACAAAACTCGTTCCCAGATCAACGAATCTTCGCTGAGCAGTATCCACAATAAATCCCACACCCTGTGGTGGGACGACCAGTTTGACCTGGCCCTCGTGCAGTGAAACATGCTGGTCGCTGTCCAGTTTTATTCTCAGCGGAGCCGTGGCGACGACATGTACGCCCGTTTCGCGAAACGCCAGCTCGATTATGCCTTGTTGCAATGCAAGGTCTTCACCGGCAAACAGTTCGGCCCCATCAACAATGACGTGGTCCTGACCGGTCGTGCCTTCGCCTTCGATCCGAATGACTCTGGCGATCCCGTGCTCAGTCCCTTGCGGGGTTGCCGGTGCACGAAACCAGCCGAACGCGCCAACGATCAACGAAGCCGCGATCGCGGTCAGGGACAGCCAGAGTGGCGTAAGCTTCCAGTTTGCGGACTTTTCTGTGGCTTCATCGCCAGCTGAAAGCTTACGCCACGGAGCCTCATTATCCGCTGCCATCTGTTGCCACTTTGCGTCGATTGTCGCGAGTGACCGTAACGTGGCCCGAGCTTCTGCATTGAATCGTAGCAGTTTCTCCAGCGATTTGAGTTCCTCCGAAGTGATCGCTCCATCCAGATACCGATGCAGCAGATTGAGTTCGTTTTCCGTCATGGTTCGCCTCCGGCTAATGCCAGCGTCATGCAACGATGCAACTCCATCCGAATTCGTGCGAGCAGCTGATACAGCGAGCCTTCCGTCCGCTTCAGCTGCGCGGCCATTTCGCGAATTGTTGTGTCCTTCGCATAAGCGGCCAGTGCCAGCTCGCGTCGCTCCCGCGGTAATTTTTCCATGCATCGATCCAGCACCCGCAGCTGCTGCTGACGCAACGGTAATTCCTGAGCTCCCTCCTCAGCCAGCAGTTCCACGATGTCTTCGGCCAGCACCAGGCGATCCCTGGCATAGCGCCGACGAGCTGTGAGCAATTCGTAGCGGGCGATCAGGCAGGCCCACGGCCCAAACGCCGTATGGTCGTCCAGCGTGGAGAACTTTCGCAAAGCCGCAATACTTACTTCCTGCATCACGTCGTCCACTTCCTGAGCGTTCGGGCAACAGGATCGAACAAAGGCGCGCAACTCAGCCTCATGCCGCATCCACAACCGCAGAAAGGCTTCATGCGGATCGGGTGTTTCGTCTTCCGGGCTGGAAATTACTGCCATAATTGCTCTCTACGTCATCGCTTCCGTTCCCCGCCAGATTTAACGCAGGAATCTGCACAATTCTGAAGTTCCGTGTTCCTGATGTCCCGTCTTCTTTTCCACTTTGCCGGCAATACGTGTGATCCTGAGCACACGCAGCGTGTTTTCTCATCGTGGGGACTCGGTGAGCGAACATCACGACCAGATCGACAACCGATACGGCTCTGGCAATAGAATCAACCATGAGGCTGGTTTAGACTGATGCTTCGGAATGGGTTTTCCCGGTCCGGCATGCCTCCCAACATAGAAACGATTCATTCATTCCGTTAGTTGTACCAGACCCATGTTGATTCACATTCTTCTTGTGTTTTTGTTCTGCGCTGGCCCGTCGGCATCCGCAGAGACCGTTGTCACCCCCGGTTCCAAAACTCTGCCACTGCCGGGTGAGGCCTTTCAGCTCGATGGTCACGACGCTTTCGTGATCCTGCCTCCAGGTGCGTCGGGGGACATTCCGTGGGTCTGGTATGCACCGACTTTGCGCGGGCTGCCGGCGAAATCCGAAGTCTGGATGTTCGAACGCTTTCTGGCCAAAGGCATCGCGATTGCAGGCATCGACGTGGGTGAATCGTTCGGCAGTCCGACGGGGACGAAACTCTATTCCGCTCTCTACGATCATCTGGTAACCAAACGCGGGTTTCATCAGAAGCCCTGTCTGCTGGCACGCAGCCGCGGCGGTTTGATGCTCTACGGATGGGCCGTGGATCATCCGCAATCGGTTGGCGGAGTTGCCGGCATCTACCCGGTGTGCAGTATCGCCAGCTACCCCGGCGTTGCTCGCGCCGCCGGCGCATACGGCCTGACCGCCGAACAGTTTGAAGCCGAGTTGGGGAAACACAATCCGATCGATCGACTGAAGCCGCTGGCTCAGGCTGGTGTACCAGTGTTTCACATTCACGGCGACAGCGACAAGGTCGTACCGCTTGAAGCCAATTCCGCGGAACTGGCGAGACGCTATCGCGAGTTCGGCGGCACGGTCGAGATCGAAGTCGTCAAAGGTCAGGGACACAACATGTGGGACGGCTGGTTCCACTCGCAGAAGCTGACGGATTTCACAATCGCTCGGGCGCTGGGCCAGCCAATTGAAACGAATGACGCTGCGACCGATGTTCCCGAACCGATCGCGCGCTGGAAGCTGGATGATACGGCCGACGTCGCGAGAGATTCGGCCGGTTCGCATCACGGAAAGATTGTTGGTGCTGAACTGGCACACGGCAAAGTCGGCAAGTCACTCGAGTTTGTGCGGAAGAACGGTGATCATGTCGAGATCCCCTATTCCGAGGATTTCGCGATATCAACATTTACCGTTTCGGCATGGGTTCATCTGACGCGTGAGCCGACATTTTCCGGTATTCTTGGAACTCGTCACGGCGCCGATCAGACTTTCGACATGAAAGTCAACGGCGCCAAGGTTCACGGCGACATCGGTGATGGCCAGACCTGGATTGAGACAAAGGTCAATTTCTATGCTGATGATACCGGGACAAATGGCGAAGGCGGTGATCTATCGCTCAATCGCTGGTATCACATCGTCTATGTGATCGACAGCATTAAGCAGGAGTGTCGACTCTATCTGGACGCCGATCTGAAGAAACGGATTCCCTTCAAAGGCAAGCCAGTGTTGATGACACCGGCAAACAAGATGCACATCGGTCATTCGTCAGGAACGGAGTTTATGGACGGCATGATCGACGAAGTGAAAATCTGGAATCAGGCGCTTACATCGGATCAGGTGAAGGCGGAGATGGCGGCAGGCAATTATACGAAAGAATCAAAATGATGCGTCAGTTCCCAGTTGTCCTTATCATTCTGCTCGCCGCTTCGGCAATCGGGGCAGAGCGGCCTAATGTCCTGTTGTTGTCTATTGACGACCTTAACGACTGGACTGGTTGCCTGGGCGGCCACCCTCAGCCGCAGACGCCGAACGTCGATCGTCTGGCAGAGCAGGGCACACTGTTTACCAACGCTCACTGCCAGTCTCCGGTCTGCAATCCGTCACGGGCCAGTCTTCTGACGGGTCGATACCCTCACTCGTCGGGAGTGTATTTTCTCAGTCCAGACCTCAAACAGGCTCCTGCTCTTCAGGATCTGGATACGCTTCCCGAACGTTTCGCCCAAAATGGATACCGCACGCTCGCTGCGGGCAAGATCTTCCACACGGGCGACAAGCGGTTTTTCCAGGAATACGGAGGCAACATGGGCGGGTTCGGGCCACGGCCGAAGAAGAAAATTTCGCAGCCGCACGGTCATCCGCTGTGGGACTGGGGCGCCTACCCGGAACGGGATGAGGACATGCCCGACTATAAGATTGCGCAGTGGGCCGTCGAGAAGCTGAAGACACCTCCCGAGGATTCAGATGTTCCGTTCTTTATGGGAGTAGGGTTCTATCGACCGCATGTTCCGATGTACGCGCCGAAGAAGTGGTTTGACCGTTTTCCCCGCGACCAGGTGAAGCTTCCGCTTGTTAAAGACAACGATCGCGACGATCTTAGCGCCTACGCCATTGCACTGACCAACGAAAAACATGTTTCTCCGGAACATGCGTGGGTCAAATCGGCGGGCGAGTGGGAACATGCCGTGCAGGCGTACCTCGCTTCCACGGCTTTTGCGGATTACTGTCTGGGTCTTGTATTGGATGCCCTGGATGCTTCACCACACCGTGACAACACCATTGTCGTTCTCTTTGCCGACCATGGATTCCACCTGGGTGAGAAACAACGCTGGGCGAAGCGGACAATCTGGGAAGACGGCACACGAGTCCCCTTGGTTGTCGTCGCTCCCGGGTACAAGAAGGGACAGCGAACAAACAAGCCGACGCAATTGCTCGACATCTTTCCCACGCTGCTCGAACTGACCGGCCTGCCGGCGGATGACAGTCAGGAAGGTCATTCGCTTGTGCCACTCATGAAAAAACCACGGGACCAGTGGCCGCACATCGCTCTTTCGTCGTTCGGAAAGGGTAATCATGCCGTCCGGTCTGAACGCTATCGTTACATCCGTTACCTGGACGGATCGGAAGAACTCTACGATCACCGTAAAGACCCTAACGAGTGGAACAACCTGGCTGATGACAAGGCGCTGGCGAACGTCGTCAAAGAACATCGCCAGCGACTTCCTGCTTCGGAAGCTGACGTGTTGCCCGGAAATTCCACCGGGCATCAGGCCTACGAATCAGCCAGCAGGCTGATTGGAGGGTAAGCAGAGGCAGAGGCAGAGGCAGAGAGAGGGAAGAGGGAAGAGGGACGTCAGCGCCCGTAAGGCTCGTTACGGGTTCGGCATTTCGTCGCTGCCGGGGCCGTCTGCAGTTGTACGCGCATCTTCCAATCCGGACAGTAATCTGCGAACGTCCCTGGCCCCGTTAATGATGACGAGCACAGACATTGCTGCAAAGCCGAACATCAGGCCGATGAATACGACTTGCCAGATCAGTTGCCAGTTCATGTCGATTCCCTTTGTTGTGGTTGTGGATTCAGCATTCTTCCGTTCTTAAACTGCCGTGCCCGCTGTGTTGTCTTCAAGTCCGACGTTGTCCGGCCGCGCCAGTGAACCGACGACGGTCAGACAAATGGCGACTGCGACAGTGATGAGTCCAATTTGCGGGCTCGTCAGGGTCTCAACCCATTCGCCCGATGCCAGTTGATGTTTGAGGCCGACGGCGATCTGGATCGGTTCCAGAGCCAGCAGCATCAGCAGGCCGGACAACAGTCCCAACAATGCACCGAAGCTGCTGGTGCCCTTCCAGTAAACACCCATCATCAGCACGACAAAGGCGCCCGTGAAGTAGATTCCGCCTGTCACGGCCATGTAGTCCCAGATGTCTTCGCGGCCTTTGTAGAACAGGCTCCAGTACAGCACATAGCCACCCATCAGCACTATCAGAATCCGCGTTAGACGTACTCGTGAGGCAGTGGGGAAGGGTTTCTTTCGCAGTGGTGCCACAATGTCCTGAGTAATTACGGAGCTCCATGTCAGAAAGTACGAATCGTGTGTCGACATGAAGGCGGCGATCATGCCGGCTGTCACGATGCCAAGGAAGACGGTTGGCAGCAGGCGACCCATGAAAACCGGCATCGCGTACAGGTTCTCCAGTGGCGGTTTGTTTCCGTTCGCAGGCAGAAACAATTCTTTCAGGTCCGCTCCGGCAGGTGTGGATGTAATGAACACCAGAGCGCAGATGCCCCAGAAATACGGGATGATAAACCTTGCGGCGAACGAGATTGACGACCAGCAATACTGTCGTCGGACGGCTTGCTCACTTTCCATCGCCAGGGCTCGTGCGACGGCGGTCGGCCAAACGGCGCTGCCGACGAAACCCGTCGTGACAACCATCCAGAAAATATACGACCAGCCAAACCCGGTGCCTTCGAGAGTCGGATCGAAACCGGCAGCGCCAAGTTGGGTCTGCACTCCGTCGATGATGGTGGACCAGCCCAGCTGCCAAATGGCCATTGCCGTGGCCGACAGCAGTCCGATGGACAGGACGACGAACTGCACGTAATCCGTCAGGATCACTGAGATCATGCCGCCGAGTGTGGTGTAGATCAGGACCAGCGTGAGCAGAGCGATCATCACCCACTTCAATGCTTCGCCTTCGCTGGACATGCCGGTCACGCCAACGATGAACATGGATCCGGTTTTCAGAAACAGTCCCATGTTCAACACGCCCGCCAGCACCAGCAGCACGCCACCGAGTACTCGAATGTTCTTGTTGAAACGCTTTTCGTAGAACTCAGGGATTGTCAGCACTTCCATGCGACGCAGAGGTCCGACGATGAAACCTGTCATGCCGACAAAAAGCGTGCCGACCCCGGCAATCAGGCCGACATGAAATGCTGCAAATCCGCCGGTGAAGCCCTTCTGAGCGGAATACATGACGGTGACCAGGCCGAGTTCCGTACCCGTCATGGTGGCGACTCCCAGCCACGTGCCGACCTTTCGTCCTGCGCCGATGTAGTTTTCCATTGACCCGGCGTAGCGTTTGACGGCCAGGCCGATGCCTAGTGACACCAGCAGATAAACGACCACGATGACGGCATCGATCGTTCCGAAGTTGGTTTGGCTGAAAGCCTGCTGTACGTCTGGATTCATGACCGAAATTCTTGAAGAAGGTGCTGCGACAGTATGCGAGAGTCTTTCGGAAAAACAACTCTCTGCGGTCGGCGGATTTGTCAGCGTCCCGTAACGGATTGTGGTGGGGGACTTCCGGGTGGCCGGGGCTGGACTGAGCGTGCGAAGGAAGCCCCGGGGTTTCACTCGTTCCTCGCTCCAACCCCGGCCACACTTTCCAGTTTCGCAACTGTCCGTTACTGCACCCATTTGTCACGCTGCCCAGAGGAAGTGGGGCATCCACTTCCGAGCAGGCATGGTGGAGTGCCTGGCGGGTCTAGGGGATGAGGAACATATCAAATCATCACGGATTCCATCAGTTCCACATCAGACCGGCCGCTCCGAGTGGATTCAATGAATCGTCGACTCTAAACTACCGACGCTGGTGGCTTCGGAAAGCTCCGGGGACGTCACCAGGTTTCACGAAACACTTAGAGCAAACTTCAAGATAAGCCACTCGAACATGAAAGCCATCGCCGTCCGTCCCGGTACGCCCAACAGCGTGCATATCGCGGAACTTGACAAACCTTCCGTCAGCGACATTCCTGACGACCGCGGCGTCCTTGTTCGGGTGCTGAAGGTAGGTGTGGACGCCACTGATCGCGAAATTAACGACGCTTTGTATGGCAACGCTCCAGAAGGTTACGACTTCCTGGTGATTGGACATGAGTGTTTTGGTGTTGTGGAAGAAGTTGGCTCTGCTGTCAGAAAGGTACAGCCTGGTGACTATGTCACATGCACCGTTCGTCGACCGGGAGGATCCATATTCGACACGATCGGTCGTTCCGACATCACCAGCGAAGAGGAATACTACGAACGTGGAATCAATCTGCGTCATGGGTATCTGACAGAATATTTCGTCGACGATGAAGAATTCATCGTGCGCATGCCCGTCGGCCTGAAGCACCTGCACGTGCTGGCAGAACCCATGAGTTGTGCGGCTAAAGCCGTTGAACAGGCTTTTCTGGCTCAGCAGCGTCTGCAGGTCTGGGAGCCGAAACGCGCGTGGGTGACAGGGTCGGGGCAAATCGGTCTGCTGTCGACGCTGATTCTGCGTCTGCGGGGCATGGAGGTGTTTACGATCGCTCGCGGTGCCAGGCCGAATCTTAAATCGGAAATCGCGGAGGGTCTGGGTTCTACATATATCAGCACGGCGGAAACGTCACTGCAGGACCTGGCAGCTGAACATGGCAAGCCGGATCTGATCATCGAGGCCACTGGCAGCAGTGCCGTCGCGTTCGAATGTATGGAAGTGCTTGGTCACAATGGCTGCATCGTGTGGACCAGTATCACTGGCGGAGAACGCAAAGTTGACGTACCCAGCGACAGCGTGAATCTGAATTGGGTGCTTGGCAACAAGTTACTGGTAGGTTCTGTAAACGCGAATTTCCGCCATTTCGAATCCGGGATTTCGGACCTTGCACTCGGCGAAGTGACGTACCCCGGGGTTCTTGAAAAGATCCTGACGAACCCCGTCGAAGGTCTTGACGGCTACGCGGAAATGATGCGACTACTGGTCGAAGACAAAGACGCGCTGAAAGTCTACGTCAACGTGGCCGACGAGTAGCCGGGAAGCCCTGGCGGGTGATGGCGGATGACATGTCTCGCATCTGATGACTTGTCAGCGCCGAGGTGGTTGCAGAGCAGGCTGCTCTTTGGTGGACGTTTTTTTAACGGGGATGTTGGGGCGTCTGTTTCAGCGGTGACCGGGTCTTTTGGTGGATCGACAACAACTTCAGGCATCGGCAGCATCTGCCGATGCCTGTTTTTTTGTTGGTCAGCTGGCACTATTTGCGCTCATATCCATGTTGCAGCAGTTTTCGCCCACCCGTATTCTGCCAGTTCTCTCCATCTGAATCCTTTCTCAGGATTCGCTAAAGATCCGGCTCCCTGGATTTCTCACCATTGAGCTGATCACCTGCATTTGCAGACTGCGAATCTTCTCTCGCCTCACTCTCCACTGCCAACTCCGTCTCTCAGGAAAGGCACACCACATGCATTACCAAACGTTGTCTGAGCGAATCGCTGAATGCGTCGATTACCGCCGACAAATCGGAAAGGTCAGCAAACCGAGCGCGCCGCGCATTTCCCTTGCGGGCATTCTGTGCCTTGGACTGACTGCGTTGTCAGGCTGCTATTCCATGAACGGTTACGTCATGAACGCATCCGGTCATGGGTATTACGACAAGGGCAACTATGCAATGGCCGCTCGTGAGTTTCAGACTGCGCTGGCAAGCAGTCCGACGAACCCTGACTACATGGCGAATCTTGCCAGAACGCGAATGAAGATGGGAGACAGTCAGGGCGCAGAGCAGCTTTATCGGCAGGCTCTCACTGTTGCTCCTGCGCATCAGCCGTCGTATCACGGGCTGGCCGATCTGATGCTGGCTGACGGTCGAGGTCAGCAGTCTTTACAACTGTTGAATTCCTGGGCCGCGACTCAGCCGTACGCGGCAGAACCCCATGTGGAACTGGCGTGGATGCAGCGTGAAATGGGACAGCATGACTCAGCGGCTCGCTCACTGCAGGCTGCGTTACAGGTGAATCCGAATCATTCGACGGCTCTGGCACATCTTGGACAGTATTATCAGGATTCCGGTCAGGCACCTCAGGCGGTGTCACTGTATCAAAAATCTCTACGTGCCGACTGGAATCAGCCAGAGGTGCATTCGCGTCTGGCCTCAGCCGCCGAAACAGCGGGTGCCGATCATCCTATGAGCCGCACAGCCATGGCTCGCGGTGTGCATCCTCAGAGTCTGCCGCGACAGCAACTTGCTTTTGGCCAGCCAGGTCCAGCCGGACCGTTCCCCGGTGGTCCGGCAATGCCTCAGCCACACACCGCTTATCAGCCGCAGATGATGGCTCAACAATCCCCGCCTGCCGGTGCCTTTGTCCCTCAGGCAATGCCTTCTCTGCAGCCCGGAAATCCAATCGCAATGGCGGGTTTTAATCCCTTGATGTCCGTTCCACTGGGCACAGCCGGTTTGCCTGGTTCTACAGGCAGCACGATACCGCCGGCAGCCAACCGTTCTTCTTCTGAAACGCTGCTGCCTGTACCGGACCCCGCATTTGCGACTGTGCCCGGAACGTTGTCTGTTCCGGCGTCACTTGTTCCAGTGACGTCGGTGAGTCAATCGAGCGTTGTCGAGGACGGAGCCGTGCCGGAGGTGGAAGCGTTTTGAGTCGATCTGCTGTTCCCACCGATCCAGCGTCGGTGGAAACATGAGTTCGGCAGCAGAGCGGATTGCCTACTGTTGTCGGTGTTGCGTCAGGCCTGGAGCATTATGGCAGGAATGGTGCGAAGCCAATGTTCGGGAAGGCACCGTCGGCGGCGGCTCGCAGATTGAATCCGCCGTTGATGAAGGCACCATCGATGTCCTGAGTCGCACCGAAGTTGATGAACGT
>JAQWLN010000191.1 GCA_029247265.1 Fuerstiella sp. | reverse complement strand
AATGTGATCACTTCGCGAAGCAGTGCCTGATCGCGCGGCGAATGGTGGAACGTGGAGTTCGATTCGTACAGATCTATTCCGGCGGCATGGAAAATCAGCGTAGCTGGGACGGACATAACGACATCGTTGGCAATCACAGCGGCTTTGCCAGCGAAACGGATCAGCCAATCGCCGGGCTGCTGGCCGACCTTGATCAGCGCGGATTACTGAACGATACGCTGGTGGTGTGGGGCGGCGAATTCGGCCGTCTACCGGTGGCACAAAACTCAGCCAAGCCCGGACGCGATCACAACCCCCACGCCTTTACTTACTGGATGGCAGGAGGAGGCATCAAAGGCGGCACGACCTACGGTGCAACAGACGAAGTCGGTCACAAGGCTGTGGATGACCGTGTCAGCGTAAACGACCTGCACGCTACGATCCTGCACCAGTTGGGCGTCAACCACGAACAATTGACATACCGTCACAACGGCCGAGACTTCCGCCTGACAGACGTCGCAGGAAAGGTCATTGAAAAGATCCTGTCATGACGGCAAAGAAGTCACTTTAAGTTTGGCTGCCTCAAAGGCGACGGGTGTTTTTCCAGGCGCGACGTGTTAAACTCCGGTCAGGGCAGGGTTGCTTCACCCTCTGGCCTGTTTTCTGCAGATCGCACTTCACCTGGAAAATCAACTTTTTAATGTCAGACGTTCCCCCACCTCCTGACGAAAACTCACCCGATCAGCCGCAAAGCCAGGAAGTACGTCACAGCCATGTCGGAGCTCTTGTTCCGGCTCATGTTGCTCGAGGCATCTTCAGTACGGGGGCGGTTGTCCTGCAGGGCCAGCACGAATTCATTGTTGACTTTCTGCTCCTCATGCAGCAGCCACAGCAGGTCACGGCCCGTATCGTGCTTCCTCCGGCAGTCGTTGCTCAGTTCATTCAGGCACTGCAGGAGAACCTGAAGAAGCACGAGGACCGCTTCGGTCAGATCCTGCTGCCAACGCCCCCTGTTCCGGCGCCGGACGCTCCTAAGCAATCGGCCGAGGATCTGTATGACCAGTTAAAGCTGAGCGAAGAGACCATGTCCGGTGTGTACGCCAACGCGGTCATGATCGGGCATACGGCCTCTGAATTCTCACTGGATTTCATCACTACATTTTTTCCGCGATCTGCAGTGTCGAGTCGAGTGTTCGTGGCAGCTCCCAACGCAAAACGACTACTCGATTCACTCAAGCATTCATTTCAGCAGTTTCAAAACCGGCCCCAGAACACGCCACCAGGTTCACCTCCGCAACCGCCTCCACCAGAGGCTCCGCCGGAAGAACCGTTCGGCTATCATCCGGAAAACAATTGAACGCAGGTTAATTGTTCACTCTTTCGGAACAGCATGACTCTGACCAAGACGTCCTGGTCACCGGCGTGGGCATGACCACGCCCCTGGGACTCAGCCGGGAAGCGACATGGCAACGGTTGCTGACTGGAGACGTTGCCGCGCGAGAACTCAGCACGGCCGACATTGACAATTTCTCGCAGCTGGAAGATCTCTTGAAGCGAGCTCCGGGCGGTGCTCCGCTCGACCGCCCGGCCGTTGCAGCGCATGCGCTGGCCTTAGTCAGGCAATTCCCGAAGACCGCGCAGCGTTGTTTTATCGATTACTTCAGCCACGACGTTCTTAACAATCTGGTTGTTGGTGCGTTTGGCGAAGCGATCCAGCAGGCCGATCTGGATGCCTCTGAGTTGAGATCGCAGCGAGCGGGATTTGTGATTGGGACCAGCAAAGCCAGCCTGAGGGCCATGGAGTCTGAATGGAAACGCTGTTTCGACAGTGCTGATGCTTCCGGCAACGACCGATCTCACGAATGGCAGACATCATTCATGCCGGACGCGCCTCTGTCGGCCGTGTTAAGCCTTGCACAGGCGACGGGCCCCGCATCGTGCCCGGTCGCCGCCTGCGCCACGGGGCTGGTGAGTATCCTGCAGGCCGCTGCGCTCATTCATTCGGGACAATGCGACATTTGTATAGCGGGCAGCGCCGACGCGTCGCTGCGCCCGTCCGTGCTGGCGGCCTTCCATCGGCTGGGCGTTGCGTCAAAACATCCCAATCCCGCAACCGCCTGCCGACCATTTGATGTCGAACGTGACGGCTTTGTTGTTGGCGAAGGCGCGGCTGTCTTTGTGCTGGAATCTCGGCGTCACGCAGAACAGCGTCAGGCTCGCAGCCTGGGACACATCGTGTCTGGCGGGTGGTTGACAGATCCAACCGGAATCACACAGATCGATGCCACGGGAGCAACAGTCGCGGAACTTCTGCAACGAATGTCGCCGCCGCAGATTTTCGCCGGCGATGATCGCCCGGACTTCGTCTCCCTGCACGGTACGGGGACCGAGACCAACGACCTTGCAGAAGCCAGCGGACTGTCTCGGGCCTTTGGCCGGGAAGCGGTCCCGGCATTTGCAACCAAAGGAGCGACGGGACACCTGCTTGGAGCCGCAGGCAGCGTTGAATTCGGGTTCACATTGCTTGGTCTGCGGGACAGCATCATCCCCGGTACGACCAATCTGTCAACAATCGACCCGGCATGTCCGATTTCGTTGACAAAGACGCCGGTCACCAATTCTTTGCTCACGTCGGCAGTCAAGATTTCACTGGGATTCGGTGGTCATGTGGCCGGCTGCCTGGTTCGCCGCTGACTCCGAAAGTTCGCAGGTTCGTGGCCGCGAAGAACGCTCTTCAATTGCATTTTCGTTACTGCCGCGAGCCAGTTTCGTCCACCGCAATAAGTAAACGGCTCTATCGTGCAGCAGACGGCCGAGGACTCCTCTGTGGCACCCGGCGTTTATTGTCGAAGAAGTTCTGTTTCAGGCCCGCTGGTGGCTGTTTGGCCTCAGTGATTCTGGCACGAAGCATTTTCGACAACTGCTCCACGACACTCGCCTGTTCCACTGCACCAGCGAGGTTATGCATTTCTGCCGGGTCACTTTGGTGATCGTAAAGTTCGTTGCCCCCTTTACCGTCGTCGCCCCATTCGGTGTAACGGTAACGCACGGTCCGAATGCTGTAGCCGCTGCTGTACTGCGTCAAAGCAGACTCACGCGGCATGGCGGACGCATCCTTTAACGCTGGCAGCAGACTGACGCCGGGCAGAAATTCAGGTTTCTCGAGGCCAGCGAGTTCGGCAAGCGTTGGATAGAAGTCGACCATTTCCGCCGGTGTGTCAGCAGACTGACCGACGGCCTCTACACCAGGACCAGCAATGATCAGCGGCACGCGAGCTGCGTTCTCAAACAACGTGGTCTTTTGATAATGACCATGCTCGCCCATGTGATAACCGTGGTCGGACGTAAACACGACGATGGTATTTTTTGCCAGGCCGGTTTCGTCGAGCGTTTGCAGGATCTTTCCCAGTTGCGCATCCGCGAAAGTGATCGATGCATAATAGGCCTGAATTGCCTGTGCTGCTAAACCGTCAACCAGTTTTTCCCGCTGTTTCTTCCGTGTTACGGACGTGCGTGCACCGGCGGGGATTGTGTCGAGATATCCTGCCGGAACGGTCGGGACCTTGATTGCCTCGACCGGGTACATGGAGAAATATTTCTTAGGAGCAACGTACGGCGTGTGCGGGCGGTAGAGACCAACCGCCAGGAAAAACGAATCGCCGGATTCTGCATGCTTTTGCAGCGCGTTGCTGGCCTCGTTCGCTGCAATGCCGTCGGTCTGTTCTTCGTCTGTTCCGTCTGCTGCCAGCCAGCTGAGTGTTGCGCCGAAGGATCCCGGAACCAGGCTGAATATCTTATCTTCGTCGTGGACGTCTCTGCCTTCCGGATTGATGGTGTAGTCCCATGAATACGGATCATCATGACCAGACGTACCAATGTGCTTTGGTACGTTGTAGTGATAGATCTTGCCGATTCGCGCTGCGGTGTAGCGAACGTCGCGAAACATCTGAGACATCGTGTTGACGTCGGGAACATGCTCACGAATGTAGACAGAGTTGCGGTGAATCAAAGTCTGATCAGGATACAGCCCGGTCATGAACGACGCTCGGCTGGGGCCACACAAAGGGTATTGACAATATGCATGCTCGAAACGCACACCTCGAGCTGCCAGCCGATCGATGTTTGGCGTCTTCACCAGCGGATGTCCGTAACATCCAATGTCGCAGTTCAGATCGTCGCAGATCAGGAACAGCACATTGGGACGATCCACGGCTGACCCGGACGGCAGGCCGGCCGCGGCCAGGACGACGCAAAAAAGAACCAGGGAACGACAGTCATACCGAAACATCAGAAGAGTCCTTGATGGAATTAGTCGAACGGCATGAGCAACGGCAAAAAAAACGCTGGCCGTGCAGTTCAGGCCACACCGTCCAGAGCACGCATTGCATTATTGTGGAAGGCATCGTCCAGGCGCGATTCGTCGGGGATAAGTTTCCTAAGCAGCCGTTGCAATTGTGTTGAATAACATACGCCCTTGAAGTTTTCACCCGCACCGTCTCGACATGGGCAGTCGCTGCCAAAAAGAATTTGTCCAGGATGTCGATCAAAGAAACCAGCAGTGAAATCTTCGTCACGCGTCAATGCCCGATAGCCACTCCCCGCGGACATGTCCGCATACAGATTGGGGTAGTCGCTCAGCAGCTTGTCCAGCAGGCCACCTGGCCTGACCGGCCCGGTCGGGTACAGCGTCCTGTCTGGTGACGGCACCTCGGCACTGATATTCGCCCAAAATGTCTGAGCATGCCCGATAATTCGCACCCGCCTGTAACGCTTCAGGTATGTCTCCAGGTGTTCCGCCATCCCCTGGTTGTACCCATTCGCCGAATCCTGAAAGTGAATCGTAATCGGCCAGTTCAGTTCATCACACAGAGCAATCACCGCTTCCACGCGCTTATCATCCAGCCGCAGATGCTCCTTCTGCTCGCCTATGCCGCGGCACCCGAGCAGGTGGTAGGCACGAATTCGGTCCAGTACGTCAGGTTGCCGGATATCGGTCTGGCAGAATGGAATGATTCGATCTTTGTACAGATGAAACGCGTGCAGCACTGTTTCTGAGCGCAGCAGCACATTGCCTTCGCCGGTTTCCAGAGGCAGCACAAACGCTTTGGTGGTCCCGGTCTGGTCCATATGACGAATGGTGTCCTCCACAGACCGATCAAAATGGTTGATGTGCAGGTGGCAATCAAGCAAGCGATTCGGGGTGGGAAGCTGCTTTTCGTCGGCGGCTTGCGCCTCAAACGGACGCCGCAACGCGGAACCTGAGACAAGTGCTGCAGTTGCAGCCTGAACAAAAAGTCTTCGGCTATGACGAGCGGTGTTCATGACTAAGCCCAACCGCAGTTATTGGTGAGTGAACTGTCACACATGACCGCAACCAATACTCGAAAACGGACAACCATCGCTACACATCAACGAGCCGGCCTTCGGCAACACTCTTTGCTTCGGCATAACAGATTCGCAAAGCATCGAGAGCCACCGCGCTGGACAGAGGGCCGGCATCAGCCTGCTCAGTCAGGTGATTGACAGCCACCTGCAATTCACTTGTGAACGCAGCGCACCACTTGTCGCTGCCGGAAAGATCGGCCACCTCTGCTTTTCCATCGTTGGTAATAATCGTCAGAGGGCGACTCACGACCCATTCGCCACCATAGGTGCCTGCATCGAACAAAAGCGTAGCATCGTCAAAGTACAGTTCGAACCCGTGCCCAAACGCCAGGCCACTGGCTGCAATCCCACCGCTAACGGACGAAATCGCAGGGCCGTCATCGCCGTAGACATATGACGTATGGACGTGGTTGACGAACCCGTCCTGCAGCAGACCTGTGGAAAAGACGCTCTGAGGCTTCCCCAGGGCATGGGCGATGAAATGATTGTCGTGGATGTGCAGATCAATGCCCCATCCGCCAAGCTTGCGAAAATCAGACATGTCGTTCGACCAGTCCGGGGGACAGATTACACGTTTGAAGTGCCCCGCGCTGAGCTTGCCGAACCTCTCTGACTGAATTGCTTCGGCCACGAATCGGAACTCCGGGAAGAACGGCAGCACGTGGGCGACCAGCAAAGGAACGCCCGCTTTCTCAGCGGCGGCTACCATTTCCTGGGCTTCCGGCAAGTCCACGGAAATCGGCTTCTCAACCAGAGTGGGCTTTCCGGCAGCCAAAGACTCCAGCACAACGTTGTGGTGCTTGTCCGTCGGCACACAAATATCGACCAGATCGATGTCAGGGTCTGCCAGCAGGTCTTTGTAATTGGCGTAGCACTTGAGCTCAGAGACGTCGACCTGGCCCCCTGGCGGACCAAAGTTGCCCTTAATACTGGTCCAGTCGCCGGCCAGTTTCTGCTCGTTCCGCGTCGCAATCGCAACCACCTTGGCACCTGTCAGGTCGCGAGCCCCCTCGAAGTGGGTGTATCCCATGAACCCCACTCCAACGATTCCAATCCGAACCATTTCCGTATCTCCAGTGCAGCGTGCCGCGACCAAGGGCATTTCCGTGAGCCCGCAACAACGCACTCCCAAAACAACCAGTGTTTTTACTACCCACTGAGAGAAAGCAGACCAAAGTCTGCGTTGATTTACAAGTGTCCGAACCGTCCCGCCACAACTGCCTGTTTTTTAGGCACTCCGCAACATGCCAGTTTTTTGCGCAATGCCGCTTTTGACGGTTTTAGGGTTGGCAGTGAGAATTAGGATTGTATCATTCTGATGTCGACGTCACATTGATTACTGCAATTTCGGCAGGTGGTGGTGTCGGCAGCCGGGGGCTTCACAAAGTGAAGCTTTCAAATACATGGACGTTCAGACCACAGGAAGACATGGAGTAGAAGCAATGCTTGTGCTGTCGAGAAAATCTGGAGAGCGAATTCTGATCGGCGACGACGTGGCAATCACCGTCGTTCGGATCGGACCAAACTCTGTACGCATCGGAATCGAGGCGCCGAAGTCAATGAACATCGTTCGTGAAGAACTTTGTAATTTTGGCCCGGACTCGGAGAAACGCACCTCGAAACCTGAGGCACTTCCGCTGTAGATATAAATCTGTAGCTGCGACACCCACTTGGTGTCGCCTGTTGCGATAAGGCCGAGTCACACTCGGCCTTTTTTATGCGCAGCAAAACGACAACCCAAGTTGCATGTAAAATCCACCCCGCCCGCCTCTGCCCAACCACGGCGGGAACGGGACGAACGCCGAAAACTCTGTGCCGCTCCGAGTGTGTAGACCCTGCACCGTGCGGCCACGCTCAAGTCGCCCAGGACAAATTTGCCAACAAAGTCAGCGACAACACGGGCGGACCAACGATCGTGAACGACGACACTGCTGCGTAGCAAAGACAGCCGCACCAGCGACGATACTGCCCCGCAAATCTGCACGGCAGTATTCAGGTGAGATTTTCCGAACCACATTCAGGTTCTTCGGGGCAACGACTTCCGAGTCGTGAATGCTTTCCTATGATGCAGCACAGCTGCATACAGCATCAATCCCTTCCGGGCTGATCTGAATGACGCTCCCAAGAGGGCAGACCTGCTCTCATCGAAGATCGTGGATTTCTGAACGCAGCAAAGCCGATCGGGAGTGCCTCCGCCCAGTTGCGCCACGAACTCTTCAAACCCACGACGTGAGATCCTGATCGATCACGGAACACGCCCACAGAACCCGCGAACTCCAGCCAGGAAAAGGAATCATTGGAAGATGTCAGACGACGGTAACGAGAAACGACGGAGCAAGCCTGACCGTTTCGAAAAAGTCAGACTGGATAAGCTGGACAAAATCGTCGCGATGGGTCTCGACCCGTTCGGACAGAGGTTTGACGACCACCTGCCGATCTCCGATGCTCGCGACCTAGTGCCTGGCACCTCGGGAGAAGTTGGCCCCGACATACGAATCGCCGGACGAGTGATGCTGCGTCGCAAAGCGGGCAAGCTCCGCTTCTACGTCATCAAGGATCAGACCGGCACCATGCAACTACTGTTCTCACGAGGCGATCTGCCCGAAGAACAATGGGCACTGATGGGGCACATGGACCTTGGCGACCTGATTGGTATTGACGGCAAAGCCTGGCGAACGGACAGCGGCGAACCATCGGTCAAAGTCGAACACCTCACGATCCTGTGCAAGTCACTGGCACAGCCACCGGAAAAGTATCACGGCCTGGAAGACGAGGAAACAAAGCTGCGCCAGCGCTACAAGGATCTGATTTACGGCGAAGGCGTGCTGGATCGCATGCTGCAGCGTTCGTCAATCGTCGATTCCATTCGTCAGACACTGCGTGGGCACCGTTTCCACGAGGTGGAAACTCCCGTCCTGCATGCCGTCGCCGGCGGAGCTGCAGCACGGCCATTCACGACTCATCACAACGCGCTGGATATGGAACTGTATCTGCGGATCGCCCTTGAGCTGCACCTGAAGCGACTGATGGTCGGTGGCATCGAACGCGTGTACGAAATTGGCCGTGTGTTCCGGAACGAAGGCGTTGACAAGACGCATAACCCGGAATTCACGATGATCGAAATTTACCAGGCGTACGGTGACTACCGTTCGATGATGGATTTGACCGAAGAAATCGTCGTGAACGCAGCTAATGCTGTCAGCGACTCGCTGATCCTTCCCTGGGGCGACGACGGCGACACGATCGACCTGACTCCGCCTTGGCCACGGCGACCGTATGGAGATCTGTTCCGAGAACACGCGGGCTGCGACATGAATGATTCGGCAGCCGTCGTGGAAGCCGCAAAGAAACTGGGTATCGGAACAGAAGGGTCGCATCCGGACGTCATTGTCAATGAAGTCTTTGAAGCAACTGTGGAAGACCATCTGCAGGGGCCGGTATTTGTCACAGACTACCCGGCGTCCATCTGCCCTCTGACGAAACGCAAGCAGGACAACCCCGACATTGCAGAACGATTCGAGTTATTCATCAAGGGTATGGAGCTGGCGAACGCGTACACAGAACTCAACGATCCTCGCCTGCAGGAAGAATTGTTCCTGACACAACTGGATGGCCTTTCTGACGAAGACTCGATGGCCAAGATGGACACAGACTTTGTCAAGGCGCTGAAAGTGGGGATGCCTCCGGCGGGCGGACTTGGTGTCGGCATCGACCGTCTGGTCATGCTGCTGACCAACGCTCACAAGATCAGTGACGTCATCTTCTTTCCACTGCTGCGACACGAACAGCCTTCCGGCAAGCAGCCATAAAACATCCTGACAACGGGCAAATTGCCCGGAAATCGGACTTGAGACTGCCTGGCTCTACATCCGTTGTCGATTTCTTTATAAAGGTGTGTACTCCACTGGCGGCTAAACGCTCAATAGCGTGCGGCCGTGACCACGATTCGTCGTTCAGAACCTGCGCAATTATTGAGGGGTCCTATGGAATCCAGAAATGCCCGTCTGGGGCTGCAATTATTCTGTGTCTACCTGTTGCTGTACGGCGGTTTCGTCCTGCTGGCGGCGTTCTCGCCGACCACGATGGAAGCAACTCCGCTGGCCGGCATCAATCTGGCCATCCTGTACGGCTTCGCCCTGATTGTCGGAGCCCTGATCATGGCTCTGATCTACGGAGCTTTGTGCGAGGGAGAACCGGCGGCACCTGATTCGGCCGCCGGACGTTCAGCAAATGCTGACGGTGCCTCTGCGGCTTCAGCACAGGAGGACGCCCAGTGATTTACGAAGCTGCCACAGAAGCCGTAGTATTGTTTCTGCTGTTCGTGGGATTCACGATCGGCCTGAGTTTCTGGTTGGGCCGAAAAGCCCAGTCGTCCGCCGGTTATTTTGCCGCCCACGGACAGATTCCGTGGTTCGTCAACGGAATTGCGTTTGCCGGCGACTATCTGTCCGCGGCATCGTTCCTGGGCATCTGCGGAATGATCGCATTCTATGGTTACGACGGATTCCTGTATTCCATCGGGTTTCTGGCTGGCTGGATCGTTGCGCTGTTCGTGGTTGCAGAGCCGATGAAGAGGCTGGGCAAATTCACATTTGCCGATGCGCTGGATGCAAAGTTTAACAGCAAGGGGATCAAATTCGCCGCTGGCATCAGTACTCTGGTCGTCAGCATTTTCTACCTGATTCCGCAAATGGTGGGCGCCGGAGTCCTGGTGCAACCACTGCTTGGGTTCGATCACTGGGCCGGCGTTCTGATCGTGGGTGCCGTGGTGATCATGATCGTCGTGACGGCCGGGATGGTGTCGACGACATGGGTGCAGTTTCTGAAAGGATCGCTGTTGGTCGTATTCAGTGCGATTCTTACATGGATGATTCTCGCACGGGGCTTTGAGGTCAAATCCGGTGGTGATGACGGTCACGAATTTCGACGAATCAGCGTTCTTCGACAGGACATCGACTCACCGGGACCGTTGTCGGCAATGAGTGGCTGGGACGTACTGCCGCGAGAGGGATCATGGGCAGAAACGAAGCACGAGTTTGTGCGACTTAAACAAACAGACACAGGACAGGTCACAGCATGGCTGGTCGAAGAAACGAACAACGTTGCCAACGTGATTCTTGTCGAAGCTCAAACGCATGTGGCGCGAACCGGCCAGCCGGACCTGGTCAATGGGCTTGAAAAAGGCAGTAAGACAGGTGAGCCGCAGCTGCATCCTGTGGGCTGGATCAAGTCACTTCCGAATGGCCAGCAGAAAACCGGTCCGCTGAGCATGCCTGGTTTTTTCCGCACGATGCAGCAAAGCGAAGTCGTCGTGTGGCGTAACGAAAAGGTGAAAGACGCAGACGGTACCACAACGACTGTCTACTACCCGAAGACGACGCCTGGCTCTGAAGTACTTCGCCCCGGTGAACATCCGAAATTTGCCGGCATCCGTGGCGACAACATCTGGGGCAAGCTGAACTTTCTGTCCCTGATGCTGGCGTTGTTCTGCGGAACTGCATCGCTGCCCCACATCCTGATCCGCTACTATACCGTCAAAGACGAAAGCAGTGCTCGCAAGAGTACGATCGTCGGCATCGCCAGTATCGGCTTCTTTTACGTGCTGACTCTGTACCTTGGACTGGGCGCCATGACCAGTGGGGCGATGGATGTGACCAACAGCAATATGGCAGCTCCACTGCTGGCCAAGAGTATGAACACCTGGCTGTTTGCCGCGATTTCCGCAATCGCATTTACGACTGTGTTAGGGACGGTCAGCGGATTGATTCTGGCGTCCGCTGGAGCGGTGACTCATGATCTGCTGAGCAGTTCATTCGGCTGGGAAATGACGGACCATGAGAAAGTTCGCGTCGCGAAGATTTCATCTGTGGTCGTGGGAGCGATAGCGATTGTGCTGGGAATTCTGTTTGAGGGTATCAACGTCGGCTATCTGGTCGGCTGGGCATTCAGCGTGGCGGCATCAGCAAACCTTCCGGCGCTGGTGATGATTCTGTTCTGGAAACGTGTCACGAGCCAGGGTGTCATCGCCGCGATTCTGGTGGGGATGGTCAGTTCTCTGGGTTGGATTTTGCTCAGCAGCGACACGTTTGAAACGGTCTACGGTCTGCCAGCGGAAGCTGCCTGGACACCGTTCACGCAGCCGGGCATCGTCACAATCCCGCTCGGATTTCTTACACTGGTGGTTGTGTCGCTAATGACGAAGGGACACCAATCCGTAGAAGCCGTATGACGTCGTGACCGCGTCCAGGAATGGGTACGGGGTTCTGCAGGGCGTGTGTTCGTTGCACAGACCGCAGCAGCCTTAATCGGAGAACGCTACTGCGTCCGAAAACCCAACACCAAACCCGGTACTTCAGGGGCTACCGGCTGACGTTGAGATCCAGCGCAAAGAAGAAACCTGCGTCGGCACTATTGCTGCCCACACAGGTTTCTTTATGTCTATAACGTGATAGCTTCACGCGAAATTATTTCTCACCTCGTGAACGCTGGCAGACAGTGATTCGGTTACAATCACATTCATCCGGACGATCTCTGTATCGTGCGCCACGTGTAGCAGCCTTCACCCCGCCCCGATTCTTGAGTGATGTGATCGAGCTGGTTTGATAGCTCTGATACAGGTTACCGAAGGCGTCGCCAAGGTCACTCAGTTCGCCGACAACGGCACACTGCAGTTCGACCAGTCCAACGATCATGCCCAGAACCAGAATCGTAGCAACCAGTACGATTTCAGCCGAGAGAATGACACCTGATTCGTCGTTCCAAAGATTCTTCAACATCTGTTTGTTCCCTTTTATATTTTTGGGATGAGGAGATTGAGGCACTCATGGTGTTGCCTCTGGCTAAAGGCACTCCGCGCGCCGGTAATACGAAAATAACGGGGAACACGCCGAATTCGGCGGCAAACCCTGTATTCTTCACGGCCGGTGAGTTTGGCCTCCCTCCCGCAGGGAGTCTGTTGTTGAGCAAAATCAACGAACCAGCACATTCTCCTTAACGTTGCGTGACGTACACCTTGTCGGTGTTTACTACAGAAATGTTGCCATAACACGACGCCGTATCCATTCGGCAACATCCGAACGGCTCTGCCGTCCTGCAGTCACTCCCATTGGCTGCTTAGTGAGGTTACGATGAAAATCTCGTCAGGAACATCGGGCCTCTGCGACGGTTATCCGGCGGAATACAGGCAACGACCAACCCCGCATCCCCACCTTTTCGGTGCCCAAAGTGACAGACTCGAACAGCTACAGACGAATGTTGAAACGAGCTATCGGGTACGTGGCAGCATCGATGTCGTTAACAACATTCACGGGGGTGCGCGGCGACGACGGAGTAGAGTTCTTTGAACGTCGCATTCGTCCATTACTGATCGAACACTGCTACGAATGCCACTCAGAAGGGGCCGGCACACGCGAAGGCGGCCTGCTGCTGGACCGTGAAAGTGGCTGGCTGCAGGGTGGCAATACAGGAAAGGCTGTCGTTCCGGGCGAGCCTCAGTCATCTCGTCTGATCGTCGCCATCGGTCACACAAGCGACACTCTGCAGATGCCCCCTGACTACCGGTTGAGTGCGTCTCAGATCGAATTATTGACAGCCTGGATTCGCCGCGGCGCACCAGGACCACGAGTGAACGTTGGAGAAACAGCGTTCTCACAGCTCGGCAATCAGAAGCTGCTGGCCCGGCATGCGGTCGCGCACTGGGCGTTTCAGCCGGTGACAGCTCTCGATCCTCCGGAGGCGGCCAACGGCTGGAACGGATCTGCGATCGACCGCTTCGTTTACGCAGCTCTCACACAGAAAAAACTGACACCGTCGCCGCCAGCAGAATCGCGTACGTTGTTCAGAAGACTGTCTTACGATCTTACCGGACTGCCACCAACCTGGGCGACCACGGAGCAATTTGCAGCCGACATGACTCACGACCGTACGATCGCATTCCGAAACGCGGTCGAACAGCTGTTGGACAGCCCGGCGTTCGGAGAACACATCGGACAGATGTGGCTGGATGTCGCCCGCTATGCGGACACGGACAGCGCCTATCGTCCGGACACGAAAACACCACATTACTTCCCATTCGCTTTCACGTACCGAGATTACGTGATTGATGCGTTCAACGCTGATAAACCAATCAACCGGTTTATCAGCGAACAGCTCGCGGCGGATCTAATGGGGTTTGAAGACGATGCCCCGGAACAGGCAGCGGTCGGCTTTCTGACCGGCGGGCCGCACATGCAGCGTAATCAGGCGGACGCCATTGACGACTGGATTGACGTCACGACCCGCGGACTGATGGGTATCACTGTCGCCTGCGCACGCTGCCATGACCACAAGTACGAGCCCATACCGACGGTTGATTATTATTCGCTGCATGGAGTATTCGCCTCCGTCACAAGAATTGGCCCGCTCGATGAAAAACAACAACCCCTTCTGGCTCGTTACAGCGCCACCGAAGCTGACCGACGGAACTATCTGAAAAAACGGACGGCGATCGACGCAAAGATCAGCGGAGCGGGTACGAAGAAGGCCAACAACAACAATCGGTCGATTGCGCAAAAGATTCGTGAAACAGAACTCGCCGAACTACTGACGTTCCACCCCGGGGCCCCCGCTCACACAATGGCAGTTAAAGAGGAAACACGGCCCGTGACCCAGTTCGTCTATCTGCGTGGGGATCCGGCAAATCGGGGCCAACAGACCGAACGAAGATTCCTTAAGGTGCTGGACAGTGTTCAGGCACCGTTTACGGACAAGAACAGTGGACGACTGGATCTTGCCGAAAAAATTGTTTCCCCCCACAACCCCCTCACGGCGAGAGTGTTCGTGAATCGCGTCTGGGGCTTCCTGATGGGCTCCTACCTGGTGAACACAGCACCCAACTTTGGTCTGCAGGGTGAGCCACCGTCGCACCCGGAACTCCTGGACTGGCTGACCAGCGAATTCATCGCCAGCGGCTGGTCGACAAAGAATCTTGTACGCCACATCGTCATGTCACGCGTCTATCAACAGGAAAGTAGACAGCGAAAGAACATGGCGGCCGTCGATACGGAGAATCGGCTGCTGTGGCGAGCAAATCGGAAACGGTTGTCCATCGAGGCAACTCGTGACAGTCTGCTGGCGATATCGGGGCAGCTGGATCGAACCCGCGGGGGACGCTCCGGTCTACTTTGGGAAAAGGACTATTCAAAACGGCGAGCCGTTTACGGCTTCGTAAACCGTTTCAACCTGGACCCGACCCTGCGAACCTTTGACTTCCCCTCCCGTATGCAGACCCAACCCGGCCGAGGCGAAAGCATTGTCGCGCCGCAGGCGCTGTTCACCATGAATTCCCCCTTTGTGATCGACCAGTCTGTTGTCATCACAGAACTTGACGATTTCAAATCCATTGTGGGTGATATGCCTCGTATCGCGTGGCTGTTCAAACAGATACTGCTGCGAAATCCGACAGACGTTGAACTCGAACGGGTTCTGCAGTTTGCCAGACAGCAGCAGCGACTGTTCGCAAAGATCAATCGACCTGACCACATCAGCACCCCGTGGCCGGTCATCGCGCAATCACTGATGATGAGCAATGAGTTCCAGTACGTTGACTGAATGATCGGCTGCGTCTAGGTGTGCCGTCTGCTGATCGGCACACAAAACCAAACTACCCCATCGTCAGCGCTGTCAGACAGGCTGAGGTTGCAGCGGCCACGTTCAGTGAGGGAACACGCCCTATGGCGGGCAGAGAGACAAGGCTGTCACAGATTTCCCGCGTCAGTCGGCGCAGGCCGTCAGCTTCATTGCCCATGACCAGCAGCCAGTGGCGATCAGCCCGTACGTCGCGAATGCTGGAATCGGAGCGTTCGCACGTTCCCAGAGTCCACAGATCCGCCTTCTTCGCCTGCTGCAACGCCTGTGTCAGATTGGACACGATAGAAAAAGCGACATGCTCTACACCGCCCGTTGCCACATCGCAAACCGTTGCATTCACGGGAGCACTCTTGTCTTTCGTCAGAACAATTCCGCGAACGCCAAAAAATCCTGCCAGACGAAATATGGCTCCCAGATTCTGCGGATCCTGCACCTGATCAAGGGCCAGCCATATGCCGAATCCGGAATCCGAGGACTGGGCCGACTTCCACAGTCCCCCCAAAGGCACGGGCGATGGCGGCTCAATCCGGGCTGACCCTGCGCCCGTCCGCTCCGTATCGCGTCGATGCCTGGGTCCTGATTCGGCTCGTCCAATAGAAACCGGGATCGACTTCGATGCTGCAACCTTCGCCACCTCATCCCACGGCGTACCCGTCTGATGTGACGTGACTCGCACCGAACGGACAGCCTTAGGTCGCGTTTCCAGCGTGGCAAGAACACTGTGTGGGTTTCGCAATTCAAGCATCGTTGTAAATGTTCACTTCGCCTTGAGATTCAGGTGCGCCTGCCGGAGACATTTATTTGTGTGCTGACCCACGGGCGCGCCGACGACACCAGTTGCGGCCATCGGGACACAAAACAGGCGGTGCAACGTGTCAGATTTCCGTATCGACAACGCTGTCAGCATTGTCATCCTTTTGTTTCTGCAGTGACTCGTGGTGAATCAGCATGCACACGGCCGCCACAGACATCAACACCACGACGTAGTGTTTGACACCAAAAAGCAGAAAACGTCCTGTTGTCGCGGAAGTGTTGGGCTGCCACTCAGCAAAGACAAATGCGCTCCCCAGCCAGAAGGGATCAATGTCCTGCATCCAGCTGTGCCAGTCACCTGCCCCTCGCTGCCGTTCTTGAACTCCAATCGTCGGATACACGACTGACTGAGTGTCGCCAAGCTGAAACACCCAACCTTCATGATCTGCACGCAGATGCAGAGCTCCCGTCGGCAACGGGATTGTGACGACAAGAAAGACCCATCGAGAGGCCAACCAGACCGCGGACGCACCAACCAGTCCCGGTGGCACCACAATTCGGAAGAACAGTCGTAACAGGCGCATCAATCGTCTGCCTGTCGGAATTGCGACGGGTTACACAACTGGCATCCTTATCACCAGTTGTCCGATCACTCCATAACCAGTGTGACCCAGCCGTCGGAAATCTGAAGCTGCGTAATTTGAAGCTCCAGGTTCTCGCGGTTCTTCAGTTCCAGTTCGAGAGTGGAATCGAGTTCCGTCAGTGGCTGTTTGAAGGCCTTGTCCAGTAGCTCCTTCGCAATTCCTCGCGCCTGCGCCACAGATCGCAGGTTTGCCTTCCCTTCGATGGCTCGAGGCCTCAAAGAAAGGATACCACGAGGGTCCGTCCTTGGTGCCTTCAGAAACAGGCTTCCGTCTCGCACTTCAATGCCGACTGGAATCTCAAATACGTATCGGGGAACTCGACGGTTCTTGTCCTTCTGAAAGAACCCCGTCCTCAGGATCAGGACGACCTGTCCCTCGTCGAAGCGAACACGAATCGGATCTGATTTGCTGAAGTCAAAGTCTGTATTATCGTCGACGACCTGATCCGAACTACGCAGACTGACGTCCCGATCCAACAACTCCTTCAACGCCGACTCGATTTTCCCGATGACTTCCACAACCGTCATCTCGCCGGCAATGCCCAGCCCATCGATCGCCGCGTTGATCGTTGATTCGTGCAATTGAATCGCCACACCCTTTCGCGGCGCTGGGTTGCTCGGTGGTTTTGGCGCCGCAAGGTTTCCGGCGGCCATTGTTCGGGAACTGATTGCGAAATGAGTTTCGCTGGACCTGGCACTGTACACGGCCGGAGCGATTCCGCGGTCTCGCAGGTTCTGAAGAAGTCCGTTTTGTATGCTGTCGTTGGCTTTGACCAACTGATCATTGGCCTCGGCTTCAAATACCGGAAGTGCCCTCTGGGCAAGCTTTCGAGCAGCAATGCCCTCCGCCTGGTACTGTTTCCTCTGAACTTCCTTCCTGGCCATGCTTTTCGCGATGCCGCCCAGAATCGGAATTCGGTCGTACTTGGTGCTCACACCGACGGTTCGATTGTTGACCTCAACATCCATGCTGGCTTCCTCCGTCGCAAAACCGGAGCCATCGAACAATAACGGCTTACTGATCGTGAACGTGTGGTTGCCTTTTGTAAAAATCGTCGCGGGAGACTTTCGTCCCGTCGTGTCGGTCTTCGTACGACCGTCTACGACCAGATCAAAACGAGCCGTTCCGGTAGACGGTTTCACATCGGCCCTGACCATGGTGTCGGTCACCTGGCTGCCGGTCACCCATGCACCAAGAATGCAGTCGGCAACCGGGCCTTTCTCTGTTCGATAGTCAGACACGATTCGCGAAAGCAACGCCTCCGACAGAGTGAAATGCAGATTGTAATTAAAATAGTCATCAAGAACGACCGGGCCGATTTTTGCAAATATGTCCGGATGCGACTGCTGCAGCAGCTCGTAGTTGACACGCACCACATACGCATGAACGTCGCGATTGCCGTTCTCGTAGTCCACGCAGGCTCGCAGCAGCAAGTCGTTCACCAGCTGCCGAGCATTGCCGTCAGCGGGCCCGTCTTTCAATGCCTGTATTCCCACAGTCGCCAGACGTACTCGGCGGTCCAGTTGACGCTGCGCCGAACGACGTATCAAATCTGAATCGTCGAGTTCTGCCGATATCTGAGACAACTGGGTGCCGGCCTGCAGGCGAACGTCATCACTCAAAGTCGAGTCAAACAGCTGACGCAGCAATTCGGTGACCTTCGCTCCTGCTTCGTCGCCGACCATCGCCCCGACACGTGCGGCGTCCTGAGCAATGCGAGTCGCTGGTGGGTCCTCACCCTCCAGTGGATTCACTTGCTTCGCTGATTCCACTTCGGGAGCGTCCTGCTCCTGAGACGCAGGCAGCCGGTCAGGAGATGTGACAGCCAGTGCGATGGCAACAGCCAGCACAGATAATGCTGAAGACGTTTTCATAATTGATCCTCCGTGGAATGGTGCGCAATTTTTTCAACGCCCCATTCCATATCGGCGTTGAAACCCGGAACCTGCGAACACACAGCGACTTCCGATCCGAAACACGCAACCGTCCCATACCGCGCAGGCTCGCCACCCAACGTCAAAAACGCAAGGCCCGGAGACGGCAATATCAATAAATCCCATATAAAACCCCCAGTCTTTCTCTGGTGCGATTTTCCGGAGCACGACAGCGGAAGCTCAGATCGGCGCAAACATCAATTTCCGCTGACTTTGCCGGGGCAGGACAATGCTGCGGTACGGCTGGCCATTCGCAATCGGAGTGGTGTTCAGCACCATGAAGCTACAGACAACCCCATCGGTGGCCGGGCACAGCCGCCGAAGAGTCAGCAGATTCGCTGCCGCAGATGAGGCCCCTCCGGTCAGAGAATCTGAAACGCCCGCGGCACCAGACAATTCGCTAACGATGCCCATGGTATGACCAGCGTTGTCAACGTTCCGAGTTGAACACGCAGGCCTGCGTTCGCTTCATCCTTCAACCTGCCGGTCCGGCGGCCGCAATTTCCGGATTTGTTTCTGAGGCATACTTCCTGAAGTTCTCTCTAAAGCTCGCAGCCAGCTGAGTAGCCGTTTCATGACAGGCCGTCTGATCACGCCACGACAACTGCCGCTGCATCATCTCAGAGGGGACGCCATCACAGACGGTGACGACTTCAAACCCGAAAACATGGTCTCTGACAGTCGGAGCCGATTTCAGGCTGCCGCTATGAATGGCATCGACGATTGCTCGAGTGAATCGAAGCGGCATCCGACTGCCCACACCGTAAACGCCACCAGACCAGCCCGTATTGACAAGCCAGACGGCGGCATCATGCTGACGAATTTTTTCTGCCAGAAGCTCCGCATACCGTGAGGGATGCCAGAGCAGAAACGGGCCACCAAAGCACGGACTGAACGTCGCTTCCGGCTCATTGACTCCCATTTCGGTCCCCGCCACTTTGGCGGTGTAGCCACTGATGAAGTAGTACATCGCCTGTTCCGGGGTCAGGCGGCTCACCGGCGGCAGCACACCGAATGCATCGCAGGTCAGAAAAATCACATCCGCAGGATGATCACCGACGCACGGTATCTTCGCATTCGGCATGTGTTCGATCGGATAGGCACCGCGAGTATTCTGAGTGATCGTTGTGTTGTTGAAATCGACGTGATGGTGTGCCTCGTCGTAAACAACGTTCTCAAGGACAGCTCCAAACCTCAATGCATCAAATATCTCTGGTTCGGATTCACGCGTCAGATAGACGGCCTTGGCATAGCAGCCACCTTCAATATTGAAGATACCGTCATCCGACCAGCCATGCTCGTCGTCACCAATCAGGTAACGATTGGGATCTGCCGACAGGGTCGTTTTGCCGGTCCCGGACAGCCCAAACAGCACAGACGTTCGTCCGGAAATCCGATCGCTGGTGGCAGAACAGTGCATGGACAGAATCCGCCGACTGGGCAACAGATAATTCATGTACGTAAAGACGGCCTTCTTCATTTCGCCCGCATACTCGGTGCCAAGCAGGACCACCTCCCTGCGCTCCAGACTGAGATCGACGCTGGTCCGTGATGTCATGCTGGTAGTGTATCGATTCGCCGGAAAAGCTCCCGCATTGTAGATCACAAAATCCGGGTCACCGAATTCTTCCAGTTCTTCGTCAGTCGGACGAATCAGCATTGTGTGCATGAACAGTGCGTGATACGGACGTGCACAGATGACTCGCACCTTCAGACGCGTGGCCTGGTCCCAGCCGGCAAACGCATCAATACAGTACAATCGGTGCCGCGAGTTCAGGTAGTCAATCGCTCGTTCACGGTTAATGGAAAACGTCAGTTCATCCAATGGAAAGTTCACCGGCCCCCACCAGACGTCGTTCTCGGACTCATGATGGCGAACAACGCGTTTATCCTTTGGCGACCGGCCGGTTTTTTCGCCGGAATATGCGATCAGACAACCGGTATCGGAGATGCTGGCACCCGGCTCATGCCGAATCGCTTCCTGGTACAGAGTCGGCGGATCCGGGTTTCGATGTACTTCCGAAACCATGATCCCATGAGCGGATAAGTCCATCGAATCTGCCACGAAATGCCTCCAGACAGGGACAAACAGCGCGACACGGCCGGCGAACGACCGTTGACGTTCCGGCATTACTCTGAAGCATTTGACGTCGACACGCAACTCAGTCGTTGCAGTCACTCAAAATGAGCCCTGGGCTTTTCAAAAAAGCCGTGACTCAGAACTCTCACATTGACGGAAAACTCGATGACGACCTCCTCGTCCATGTGCCGGCATCGTAAGGCAGTCACTTCTCAGTCGCGCTGATCGATCGGGGGCGCGGTCAGCATTTCAACGAAGGCTTTTTTAACTTTCGTGAGTGCTTCCGGCAGCGACGCTGACAACGTTGCTCCGGACGCCAGCTTGTGTCCGCCGCCGCCAAACGTTGCCGCCAGCGCCGCTACATCATGTGGCGGTCTGCAACGGAGACTGAACTTCGTCTGCCCTGACGGCAACTTCACGGCGATAAAGGCGGCTTCTGTTCCGGCAATCATCAGACATTCATTGACCAGACTTTCGGTGTCCGAAGGGACGGCGTTTGTGGCACCAAAGTCTTTGCCGTCGGCGTAGACCCACGCCAGGCGGCCATCACACTCCGTCTCGATACGTCCGAGCACTCTTCCGGCCAGACGAACTCGGGCCACCGTCCGCTGTTCGTATAACAGGTTGTACAGAACGGAAGGCTCAGCTCCCAGATCCATCAACGCCGCGGCGATCCGCATCGTGTTGGATGAGGTCGACGGAAATCGAAACCATCCCGTATCAGTCGCTATCGCCGCGTACAGCGCAGAGGCAGTCGGTTCATCAAATGTCACATCCAGGTGTTCGGCAGCCTCAAAGATCAATTCGCCAGTCGCTGCCGACACCACATCTTTGAATTCAGTGGCTCCCATGTCATCCGAGCTGACGTGATGGTCGATGACAACTCGCTGGCGACCGGCCTTCTGGATAACATCAGCCATCACCCCCAGCTGCTGCCAGGCACTTGTGTCGACAATGACGTGAACATCGACGACCGGAAGTTCGTCACGCTGGATGTCCGCAGACAACTTAAGAATCCGGTTTTCCGGATTCATGAACTGCAGATTCGCGGGCGGCGCAGACGCGTTAACGATCGTTACGTCTTTGCCGAATGCTTCCAGAATGGCTGCCATCCCCAGTTCTGATCCGAGGGCATCGGCATCCGGTCGTACATGGCTGGAAATCATGAACGACTGATTCTTATCGATAATGCTCCGCAGCGGAGCCCAATCCAATGCTGACACATTGAGACCTATAAAAGATTGTGGATTCGTATGATGACAATGGCCGTTCGCCGGCCGACATGTCGCCGCATGGGTCAATCTGCTCGCCTGACAGGCTTTCAAAAGCCACCGGGACGAACACCAACGGTACTTAGGCGACGTTATCAGATTGAGCGACCATCGACAAACTGGATTTGCAGTACTTTGGAGACGTCAGAACGCTGCTCTGCCCGTTGCGGCCTTTGCCTGGCACTCAATCCACCGAACAAGACCACAATATCCTCGGTCAACGATTGGCGTTGCATCAGCATTGAACAACGAGGCGAGCAGCTGAAATTCGGACGTAACGATTGCCGACTCATTGCGAAGCAGACCGTCATTAGCGACAAAGAAACTGCATGGAAGGGCAAAACGCAGTCAGGAATTGCGACCATGGCACACGTCACGAGGAACTCGCCCCTGACATCGAACGTCGTCCGGACGCAGGCTTCAGTCGCGATTTAACACGCCTCGGTGGCATTTCGAACTTCCTGCACCATGGAAGACAATTGGTTTGGAATGTTGAACCCGTCCGCCATGCCCAGCTGTTCTTCGTCAACAGTTTCGCAAAGTGCATCAAGGCTGAATGCGGAACACTTGCCGTCGACTTTAATCAGCTCTGTGATTCAACGACCACATTGCCGCAACTGGTCCGGCAGCAGCCCTGAAAGCGTGATCGGGAATAACTTGAACATCTCGACTTCCGGACGACTCAGCGATTCGTGGAGCGAGTGGTGGTAGTAAATCGCGCACAACAGGTCGTCGGGAAGGCCCCATTGACCAGCAATAAATGCTCCAGTGGATGCATGGTTCCAGCCAAACGTTTCCTGCTCCCTGTCAGCCATATCTCGACCGTCTTTGGCGTCGTTTTCCAGAAACGAAACGTAATCGTTTTCGAAACGATTCGTCAGAGCCGGCAGCATGAAATCCTGCAGCAGTCCGCCCATGAAGGCCAGCCCTGCGTTGAGTTTCAAAGTGCGGGCTGCCGCCTGAGCAAACAGCGCTTTCTGCAATGACTCGCTCCACGCATGCCCGTGGTGAATTAACTTCGAACCCAATGACTTATTGGCGGCCTTCACCCCCGTCGCAATCAAATACGACGAAGCACTTCTGATTCCGACGCGGGCAATCGCAGTGGACACGTCTCCAATAGGTGACGTCGTACGAAGCCGGGCCGTGTTCACGAACTTCAGCAACTCAACGGTCAGCCCGGCGCTTGTTTCGACGATGGAAGCGAGTTCTCGAAGTTCCACATCGGGATCAGCTGCACGCTGTGAAAATTCGGTGACCGCCTGAGGTAAAGCAGGAATTTCGACATCATTCGGAATACTCACCGATTGAATCGACTCCAACGCATTAGCGCGCAGACTTGCCCAGTTAAGCAAGTCTGGACCAGAGTCAACCTCTTCAGCGCCCGACATTCAATGTCCTCCAAATCGATTTCCGTAAAGCCTCAACAGTCAGTTATCGATCTATTCGGCCGGGCCTTGCTTGGAAAACGCTGAAAAACTGACATTTATCGTTCCAAAACCGACGACGGTTTCCCGGCGATCGTGAGTATTACGTCAATCATAACGGTGGTAAAACGGCACATCGATAATGCTGGTTCTAGCAATTGAAACAGCACGGGAATCCAGAATGGGTGCCTCAGATTCGATTTGCCGAACTAGAGGCAAAGAGGACTCCTGCATCCATTCCAAACGCGAAAGGCCACAGCCCATGATTTCACCAGTTTCCGCTTCGACGTCCAATCCCATGTAGAAGCTGTTCGCGGAATGGCCCGTCAGCGTCCCTCGCAAGGGTCTGGTAGTCACAGTTCACGGCGAACAGATTCAGTTTGTGGAATTCATGATCACCGGCGAACTACTTCTTCTGGAACGCCAGACTCCCGACGTCTCGGGGGCACGACGCGTGATTATCGACTTCGACAATGTCGCCGCAACGAAAATTCTGGATGCCGTTGAAATGTCGAGATTCACGGCCTTTGGATTTCGAGGCGCAGTTGGCGTCAGATAATGGATCGCCAGCGCAGTGGATCAGCTTACGACCAGCGCAACAAAAACGGCAGGTCCTGAGGAACAGGAGCTGCCGCTTTTTTGACAGGCCGGATTCAGTTGCGTTGCTGCCTGGAAATCACTTAAAATCCAGGTAGACAATACGGCTAGGTATCAGACGCACAAAGCTAACGGCATAGGGTTCCACATCTGCCGCTTCCCTGCGAGCTTCGATGCGCACAATGTTCTCCGTCCATGATGCCAATGGCCGATCGGTCTCAAACAGCCAGACATCACTCTCCATCCGGAAACCGCTCATTCTCTCCACAGACAGAAACTGAACCTTTCCGCTATCCCTGACGGCCAGCATGCCCAGTCGCGGATGTTTGTCTTCCGGGATTCTGCGAGACGTTTTGGTATATGTTTTCCCAAGAGTTCCCGGGACCAGTGGAACAAGACTGGCTCCCTCAGCAGCCCGCCCGCGTGGTGGATGAACCGGATAACGTCGGCCGTCAGCCTGAGCAGGGTGCGGGCCGTGAATCGGCATTGTAGGTGCATAATAGCCGTATGTCCAAAACGCATGGCCATACGTGGCAACAGACCCCAACCCCTGATACGGCGTTACGGGGACGGCGGCAGCATATCCATTCGATTGAACACCATTGCAATTGCAGTCGGCAAGAACAGGGACGCTCGTCGCAAGAATGAGGACAATCGCGGGAACGATTTTTTTCATCGGAACGAACTCTCCAGACCCATTGTAGACGATAGTCGCCATGGCAAACTTCTTCCGTCCAGAGAAGCTACCACCTGACGGCCCGGCTGGCATTGGCCAAATCGAAGAGCTTGCCGCCTTTTGTCCTGATAACGAACAAAAGTACATGTTGCGAAGACCTGTGAAGATGTGACGTTCCGCCGTTGCTGATGCGGCAGACTTTTCCGGACATACCGGTGGCGAAGCGTTCGGGCGTGTCCCGACAGCGAACGTTGACTCATGCAGGACGGCCAGAGATGGTCTCAGGCTGGCCCGGCGAATTTATCCCGTGTTTGATCTTCAGATCGCCGCGAGCACGAGCGTTGCCAACACAGCCTGAAACCCTTAAGATCGCAGCAATCCTGAATTTTCCTTTCTGTGCTCCAGCCCGCGATTTGTCGCAGCTGATCCCTGAGCTCCTGTGCTGATTTCGGCGACAATCACTTTCGCCTGACGACCGGTCTTCACCATGCTTACGCGTCGCGAATTATTCCCAAACGTGATCGAAATGAATTTTCAGGCGCGACGCAGGTTCGGCTGCTGCGTGTACCTGGTGTTTTCGAAGAACGAATGGGCACTTGTGGATATCGGCTACGAAGATACCGTGGACGAAATCATCGACATGATTCGACAGATGGACTTCCCTCTGTCGCACTGCCGATACCTGATTGCAACGCACGCCGATGCTGACCACGTCCAGGGACTTCAGCGAGCGGCCGAGTTACTGCCAGGATCCGCAACCGTCGCCCATCCCGCCGCGAAGCAGATCCTGGAGGAGGGCGACCGAATAGCTTCGTTTGCTGAGATTCCAGCGCAGCAAATTTCCATCGAAATGCCAACGTTTAATATCGCTCAAACGGCCAGCGATGGAGACACTCTGGAATTAGGCGGTCTGAAGCTGGAGGTCTGGGATACACCGGGTCACGCAACCGGGCAGCTTTCATTTCGACTCGGCAATCTGTTGATGTCGGGAGACAACATCTTTCGCGACGGCTGCGTGGGTGGCATTGATGCTCACCATGGTTCCGATATTCCGGCGTTTATTGAATCACTGCAGCGAATTCAGAACAGTGATGTCGAGTGGCTGCTGCCAAGCCACGGCCCCGCCTTCCGGAACGATCGCGCTTTGCTGCAGGCGACAATCGACAGACTGGATCAGTATCAGCACATGGCCGATTTCGGAACATGTGCGGTGGACTGGCCGCTGCTGGACGACTGGGAAGATGAACTGTCAAAGGGAACGCCCCCCGCCGGGTAAATAGCACACCGAACATATGTGTTCGGTGTGCGGGGCATTGATCCGAGGATCCAGATGCTTCAGGCACGTGTGACTGGTCCGCACATGTGACCGCACACTTTCCTGTTCGTTAGGCGACGAAAGGCGTGGATCATCACCACTGAAGATGTGCGTCCATTTGATGGCCGAATCAAGTTTGCGGTAACAGCTATCGTGGCCGAAATCCTGGAAAGAAATTGGTGAATTGAGCTGTACCCGTTGATACCCTGCTGAACGGCGACTTATGACTGCATCAGCCATGGAGGGAAGATGACATTCAATGATCCTGACCACCCCGTCTACTTTTGTGCGATCCGGAGAAAATCATGATTCAAAAACTGACCCTGATGATGGTTGCGGCCATCGCAACGTGCGGTAGTGGTTCAGCGGGACTTTTTCATCACCACCATTACCACGGCTACGGCTGTGCCGCGCCCGTGTATAGTTACGGCTATGTGACGCCTGTATATGGGGTCGCGTATGCTCCGCCTGCACCAGTCGCCTACTATCCAGCGCACGTGTATGCTGCTCCTGTCGCTGTCGCGCCGGTGTACGGATACGCTCCGTCGGTCACCACAATTCGATATCGGGCAAATCCACATCGTTCTGTCTACCGCGTACGTCACTGGTAAACGACGGGGTGGATTCGGCCAGCTGGCTCAGGCAATCAGCTCATCGATAACTTCAGCTTCACGAGTGATGTTGGTCAGCCGTTTGTCCGCGCCCTGGTGGCGGAACGTAAGTTTCCGGTCATCCAGACCAAACAATTTCAGCAACGTTGCCTGAAAATCGTTTACGTGGACGGGATCAATGGATGGGTTCCAGCCCACGTCATCGGTTTCGCCGTGGGTGTAGCCTCCGCGTGAACCGCCGCCTGCCATGAACATGCTGAACGCATTCGGGTGGTGGTCTCGACCGGTCACGTTCTTGCTGTTGTTGCGGTTCTCACCCAGCGGCGTGCGACCGAATTCGCTGCCCCAAACAACCAGCGTTTCGTCCAGCAGACCACGTTGTTTCAGATCCTTGATCAGCGTTGCTATCGGCTGATCCACGCAGCCAGCGTTATAGCCCAGATCGTTATCCAGATTCGAATGATGGTCCCACGACGCGAACACGATGTTCACAAACCGAACACCCCGTTCGACCATTCGCCGAGCCAGCAGGCAGTTTCGTCCAAATGACGGAAAGTGATCTCCCGTGCCGACTCGCCCCGATCGTTTCTTCGGCTCAGCCCGATTCACTCCGTAGGCCTCAAGCGTGGCGCTTGTTTCCCCGGAAAGATCCGTCAGTTCCGGTGCCGCTGACTGCATACGGAACGAGAGCTCATAGTTCGCAATCCGGCTGGTGATTTCGGGATCCTGCACTCGTTGAAAATTCTGCTGATTCAGTTCGCGAATGGCGTCCAGTCCGGCACGCTCCAATGACGCGGGCAGGCCGGGCGGCAGTTCCAGATTCAGAATCGGTGGCCCCTGACTCCGCAACAGCACTCCCGCATGCACAGAGGGCAGATATCCGCTGTTCCACAATGTCGCTCCCCCGCTGGAACCGCGTCCGGATGTCAGCACAACATAGCTGGGCAGGTTTTGATTGTCTGTGCCCAGTCCGTAGCTGATCCACGAACCCATCGATGGCAGACCAAACTGCGCCTGTCCGCATTGCATCATCAACTGCCCCGGATGATGATTGAACTGATCCGTGTGCATGCTGTTGATCATGCAGATGTCGTCAGCACACGTGGCGATGTTGGGCAGCAGTTCTGAAAACCACATGCCGCTGTCGCCGTTCTGGCGAAACTTTCGTCGAGCCGCCATCAGGCGAGCGGATTCCTTTTCGATGAACGCAAACCGCACACCTTCAAGTAACGATTCCGGCAGCGTCTGACCGTCCAGCTTCGTCAGCTCGGGCCGATGATTGAACAGATCCAGTTGCGACGGAGCACCAGCATTGAAGATAAAGATGCAGTTCTTCGCCTTCGGAGGAAAATGCGTCGACCTGGTCGCCAATGGACCACCTTCCGTCACTGCTTCGTCTGCCATGCCATCAGCGGCCAGCAGCGACGTCAGCGCCGCACCGCCGAGTCCACTGGCGGCACTGGTCAGAAAATCACGCCTCTGAAGCGAGGGCCATGATCCGGAGGATGGCAGGTTTGGGGAATGATTCATCGCGGTCTCCGTATATCAGGCACCAGCGGGTATGCAACGATTCCTTACAGGACGCTATGCTGTCGTTCGACTCATTATGCCCTGCTCTATGCAAAAAACCGCTTCAGATGTTCCTCTTCAGGCGGTTTCGTAATTAACGACACAATGACCATTGCGACCGCTGAACAAAGAAACATAGTCGCGACCGGCATCGTTTCGTAGTCGGTCCCGGGGACCAGGACAGTGTAGCTTCTGTTGGCCGCAAAGTCGGACTGCCAGAACAGGTAACTCCACGAACCAAATGCCGCAATCACAGCCGCGTACGCACCGGACTTTGTCAGCTTCTTCCAGTACAGACAGGCAAAGATCAGTGGAAACAAGGATGAGAATCCACTGAAACACCAAACCCCCAGCGTGAACACGGCGCGCGGTTCAAACAGACTCAACCCGTACGTGATCGCCACGATCAGGATAATGAAGGCCCGAGCGATCAGAATGGATTGTTTGTCGCCGATCTTTTTGGCCCCGACATAATGCTTTACAATGTCTTCCGTGAACATCGTGCCGATGCACAGAAACTGACTGTCCAATGACGACATAATGGCGGCCAGAATTCCGGCGGTCAGAAACCCACCCAGCATCGGTCCGGCCAGTTGCTTCACCATCACTGGCAGCACGATGTTCGGATTACCGTCCAGCGCTGCCTGCAGCGGTGCTGGCAGCTGACCGTAGAACAGGTCTGACGAAGCCCAGACGCCGACAAGCACACAGGGCAACCAGACGATCATGATAAAGATCGGGTGGGCGACTACCGGCAGCTTGAACGCATTTGCGTTCTTCGCCGTCAGCCAGTGCTGAAACACATGCGGAAACATGCCCACAGACAGCGGCACCAGCATGTACGTGAAATACTTCAGCTTTGGTATGCCATGATGATCCCCCACCGCGCCGCGGACAAGTTTGTCCGGAGGAATTTCACTGCCGGCAGCTCGCAGACTTTCCATCAGCGTCGCTTTCCCGCCCAGCTTCATGGCGATCACGTAGAACGTGACAACGCCCAGAATCATAAAGACGATCGTCTGAAAAGTATTGGCCCATGCAGTGCCTCGCATGCCGCCGAAGAACACGTAAATCAAGACGACAACGCAGATGACCAGCGACGCGATCTGCTTGGGCACTCCCCCTTTTGTGGCCGCCTCATCGAATCCAAAGGACGTTTCGAACGTCCCCTGAGTCACTTCGTTAATCACCGATCCCGATGCCATCACGCCGATCAGCAGATAGGGAATGACCAGCCCGACAAGCATCGGAAACAGCAGCAGTCCGATACGGTCGCTTTGCAGGCGGTCTCGGAAGAATTGAATCTGAGTCGTATAGCCGTACTTGTGTCCCAGTGACCACAGCTTGATGCCCAGCAGGAAAAAACACAGAGAATGAGTGATCCCGCTGGATGAAGCCAACAGTGCATAAACCCCCACGCCCTCTTTGAATGATTCTCCGGTGGAACCCACCAGAGCAAATGCGGTCATCGTGGTGCCGAAGATCGACATCAGCAACAGAAATGGCCCGATCGAATGACTGGCCAGCATGTAGTCCTTGCTGGTGCCACGAAACCATCTGCTGGAGAACAAACCCAGCCCCAGCAGTAATGCAAGGTAGCAGCAAATAATGATTAACTGTGTCATGCTTCGCTGCCCCCTGGATCCGCAGGTTCTGCAACGTCAGCAGGCCACGCAAACTTCGTCGCCAGAAACCACGTAAATGCAGCAGCGATCGACAGACCGCCATGAAACAGCAGAGTGATCGGCAGGAAACCACCAACCAACGTGGCGTCGTCCCACAGCCAATTGTCCTGGTGCAGGATCGCAAGCAGCACGACCAGCCCCCAGACCACGTATTTCATAATTAATCTCGCGTTTTCAGTTCGAGGTCCGAAAATGCCAGGTTGCAGGTTGGTGCCCTGCTCCTTCGTTCAGTTTCAACAATCAAATGACCCACGAAAGCGGGCCGTCATTGCCCGATCCACTGCTCCACTACACCGTCGCAGCCGACTCAGATCGTGACCTATTCCAGTTCATGGATGCTGCAACTGCCAGCAGAATGAGCCCCGTGATGTTCGTCGCCATTCCCATGTTGTTTCCGGAAATCGTTACGTCCGGCGTCAGTAACATGGCAGCCGACAACACCGCCACGGTTCGAGTAATGACACGTGCGTCCGTAAACATGTAGCCCGCGATTCCCACGGCCAGAGACACGATTCCAGCGACGGCCAGCGAAACCTGGATTAACACCGGCAGGAAATCTGCCGCCCCGCCATCGGGACTCAGCAGCAGCAGTTCCGGGCGATACACAAACATAAATGGCAGAGTGAACCCGACCAGTGAAAATCGAAACGCCGCGAAAGACGTCTTCATGATCGGAGCTTCCGCGATGGACGCGCTGGCGTACGCAGCAAGTGCCACCGGCGGAGTCACCATGCTCATCATGCCGAAGTAGAAGATGAACAGATGAGCTGCCAGAGGAATCACACCCAGCTCGCTCAACAAAGACCCCATCAACGTGGCCATCAGCAGATAGCAGACAACCGACGGCACGCCCATGCCCAGCACAATGGAACATACCATGATGCCCAACAGGGCCAGAAGCAGGTTGGTCTCAACAACACCTTTGATCACAGCGCTGAAGTCGGTGGCGATGCCCGTCTGCTGCACGATTCCGATGATAATCCCCACACACGCACTGGCCGCAACCAGTGAGACACCGTTTCGTGCTGACTTCTTCAGTGCGTCAACGACTGAGGGACGCCATGCCGGGTGTACAATTCCGAACGCCAACAACCAGAACATGCCCACAATCCCGCACGACAGCCAGGCTTCAAAAACCAAGCGGCCGGACGCGTCGTCCGGTAGTTCGATGGCGAAGAACTTACATAGCAGCGTTGGGACTGCGAAAAACACCAAGGCCAGCTTCCGCGCACCGGGACCAATGGGCAGTTCTTTGCGAAACGCCGACAGTACCAGGATTACCATCAATGCTCCGGTGACTGCCTTAAACGGTGAAAACCTCAGCGCGAGCAGCAGAATCAGCGTGCCCAGCGCCCCGAAAAACACAAACGCTTCGAACTTAGATATCCGTTTGGGTTCTTTCTTTTCCTCGAATGCCTCGGCACCAACTTTGCGCGAATAGAAATGCACGATCAGAAAGATCGACAGGTAGTACAAAATCGCCGGCACCATCGCTGCTTTGGCAATTTCCAGAAACGTCACCTGAGGCTGAACCAGTTCCAGCATCATGTACGCCCCGGCTCCCATCACAGGCGGCACCAAAGCTCCACCGGAGGCGGCGGCAGCCGTAATTCCGGCGGCCACATGCGGACGAAAGCCGGCACTGCGCATCATCGGAATCGTAAAGGCCCCGGTCGTCACCGCGTTTGCCACCGCGCTGCCCGAAAGGGAGCCCATCAGTCCGCTGCCGAGTACCGCCACTTTTGCCGGACCGCCCGGACTGTTGCCGAACACCTTTTCTGCAAAGTCGATGATGAACTGAGTCGCACCGGACATTTCCAGAAACGCCCCGAACACCACAAACAGAAACACGTATTTAAACATCACCCCGGCCGCCGGCCCGAACACTCCCAGCGTCTGCAGGAATGTGGTGCTGACGATGTCGCGGACGTTCTGCCCGGCATGCGGCAGCATCCAGCCAGGCATCTCGGCCCAATCATTGACGAAGCTGGCATGGCAATACCACGAGTGACCAACAAAAGCCAAAGCCAGCAGCGGTACGATCAAGCCAATCGAACGCCGAGTCGCCTCGAACACCAGCACCAGACCAATCAACCCGACAACAAAGTCGGTCTGAGTTTCGATGCCGGCGCGGTTCGCCAGAGAGATCCCTTCCGCCCACGAACTCTTGAACAGCGGCTCCGTCTGCACAACCACATAGGTGCAGCATGCCCCCGCAGCGATCCCCAGCACGCAGTCCACCACGTTCAGGAACGTATTGTCCTTTAACTTCGGGTGAATCGGAGTGGTGAGATAGCACAACACTAGGCCGATGCCGACAAACACCGCCAGCGCGGATTGCGGCTGCAGCCAGTTGTAGTTCACTTCTGCCAGGGTAAACAGACACAGAGCAACCGACAGTACGGTTGCTGAGATACCTCGAAGACGGTCGAACACGCGCGGCTACTCCTGTGTCGCTGGTTCGGCGGCGGCTTCCGTGGCAGGCTCTGCGTCGGCTGCAGCAGCAGGTTCGGCCGCACTTTCTGTTTCCGGCCAGATGCCAGCTTCCTTGTAGAACTTCACTGCTCCCGGATGAAAGTCCGTGCCGGTGTAGCGAGCCGCATTCTTTTCGTTGATCGCTTTGCCGGCCGGATGCTGAGCGGCAATGTCCGTTCGGTTTTCCCAGATCAGCTTCGTGATTTCGTAGATCAGTTCTTCATCCTGATCGGCTGAAGTAATCAGCTGCATCGAACCGACGTTCAGGCCGGCGTAGTCTGCCGTAAGATCCGGGTACTTGTCCTGCGTCACCGTAAACGGCTGGAAGAAAGGATAATCTTCGACCAGCTTGGTTCGTTCGGCTTCCCCAAAGGGAATGAAGTGAATGTCATGAGTGCTGCAGGCCTGGCTGATGGAACCGGTGGGGACTGCTCCTCCCAGAAATGCCGCATCGGCTGATCCGTCGCCCAGCATGTCGACGGCGCCGCTTTGAGTCGCATTCAGCGGAGAAAAATCGTCGTAGGTCACTCCGTGAGCCGCCAGCAGTGGCTGCACGAACATCTCGAAGCCCGCACCGGCCGGACCCACGACAACTTTCTTGCCCTTCAGGTCTGCGATCGATTTGATACCGGAATCAGCTGTGGTGATAAACATGGCCACGTTCGGAGCAAGCGTCGCGATCGCTCGCATTTCGTACTGCTGTTCCCAGCCGGACTCACCTCGCACAGCGAAGTATGTGATGGCTGAATTCGACAATGCCAGTTGCAGGTCATTTTTCGCCAGTCGACGAATATTTTCCTGAGACCCCTTGGTCCCCTTCGCCTGCATTTTCCAGTTGGCGTCACCCTTATTCGCGTTCAGGACCTCGGCAACTGCCTGGCCGACAACAGCAAATGCTCCGCCCACGGGTGCGGTTCCCATGCTGAGAAACTGACGTCGACCGCCGCCCCCACCGCTCGACGAGGTCCCGCCGCCACTGCCACCGCCGTCGCTTGAACAGCCCGCATACAGCAGCAGAGCTGCAGCCAGAAACGGTAACAAAGCAGCTTTTGCCAGCTTTGATGACAGAAATCGCATCGGGGAAGTCCTTAAGTAGATAGCCGATCCGCGCCAGTCAGACGGGCGGAAACGGAGTTTGAGGTGGGAAATTTGTCTGCATCATGACCATTTAGGTGCCGACCGCCATCATCCAGGCAGAAGCTTGCATGAACCGTCGAAAAACGGCGTGTGGTACTGCAGAACCAGCCGACGATCGTACCAACCACCGCCCCCCCTCGCCAGTGACGCATCAATTGCAGCACGGCACGTGGGAAGTCACGGAATTTAGGTGTTGGAATGGCACGAATATTCCGGATCGTGCTGCACGACCGCAGGATGGGGCAATCGTCTCGACGAGTGATTGGATTCCACTCGAGACCAGGCTGCACGAACTGCTTGAGCCAGTCAGCAACGGCAGGTGTGGCACTGGCTCTGCCAGTGTTTTCGTATGCCCCGTCGTCCCTGAAGCAATACTGGCGAAGCCAGATGGGGATGAAAAGTCTGTTGCTCACGAATCAGCTACGATGCTGGTTGGTGAATTAGACAACACATCGGGAGCAACAGACATGACAAGTTTAACGGTGCACGCTGGAATTGACTATCACGATGACACA
>JAQWLN010000180.1 GCA_029247265.1 Fuerstiella sp. | reverse complement strand
CGGCTCGTGTGGCTGTGAATCGCTGGTGGGAGATGCTGTTTGGCACGGGCCTTGTGGAAACAGCGGAAGACTTCGGCGTTCAGGGGGCTCGCCCCAGTCATCCCGAACTGCTGGAATGGCTGGCCACAGAATTGATTCGGCAGCAGTGGGATCAGCGTGCCATTCTGAAGCAGATCGTGCTGTCTGCTACATATCGGCAGTCATCTCATGTCACGCCAAAACTGCGGGATGCAGACCCACAAAATCGCCTTCTATCGCGTGGTCCGCGGTGGCGACTGCCGGCCGAGATGGTTCGTGACAATGCCCTGGCCATCAGCGGGTTAATAAGTCACCACGTTGGTGGTCCCAGCGTACGTCCATACCAGCCAGCCGGTTTATGGGAAGACGTCTCGGTAGAGCGTCGTGATAAGTACGTCGCCGATACGGGTCCGGGACTTTATCGGCGGAGCATGTACACGTTCTGGAAACGCACGTGCCCTCCTCCAGGCATGTCCGCATTCGACGCCCCGGATCGTGAAACCTGTGTTGTGCGACGGGCCCGTACCAATACACCGCTGCAGGCACTGGTGCTGTTGAATGATCCGACGTATGTGGAAGCGGCGCGAAAGTTTGCGGAAAACATCATTCATCACCACGCTGACGACGCAGAACGACTGGCCTTCGCCTTCCGACGTGCCGTGTCGCGGTTGCCGCTGAAGACGGAACAGGCTGCTGTCAGCGATCTGCTGGCTGTCGCTCGCAGCCGCTTCTCCAGTCAACCGAAAGAGGCGACCAGGCTGTTGACCGTTGGCAGCTCAACTGTGGACGCCACGATCGCGTCCGCGGAACTGGCCGCATGGACATCAGTGGCAAGTATTATCCTGAACCTGGACGAAACCATCTCAAAACCATGAATCCGATTCTTGAATCCAATCAGTTGGTCAATCGCCGACTGCTCCTTCAGAATTCTGCCAGCTGCGTCGGCACCGCTGCACTAGCGTCGCTTATGGCTCAGGACGCGACCGCCGACACGGGCGATCGGCGCGCCAGTAATTCTCACTTCCCCGCTCGAGCGAAAAGAGTTGTCTATCTGTTTCAATCGGGGGGGCCGTCGCACCTGGAATTGCTCGACCCCAAACCGAAACTGAAGGATCTGCACGGCAGCGAGCTGCCGGATTCCATTCGGCGAGGCCAGAGGTTGACTGGCATGACGTCGGGCCAGACAAGTTTTCCGGTCATCGCCCCGAAGTTTGGCTTTCAACGCTGCGGCCAGGCCGGGACATGGGGCAGCGAACTGATGCCTTACACCAATCGTGTGATGGACGATATCTGTCTGATTCGATCGATGCACACGGAGGCCATCAACCACGATCCGGCCATCACACTGATCCAGACCGGATCGCAGCAGCCGGGACGGCCATCAATGGGAGCGTGGATCAGTTACGGGCTGGGCAGCACAGCTGACGACCTGCCGGCATTCACCGTGCTGATTTCTCACGGATCCGGAAACGATGCGAACCAGGGCCTGCTTGAGCGCCTGTGGGGCGCAGGTTTTCTGCCGTCCAGCCATCAGGGCGTGAAGCTCCGCAGCAGCGGTGATCCGGTGCTGTATCTTTCGGATCCACCTGGAATCGACCGCAGCTTTCGCCGTCAGATGCTGGACGGGCTGGCTAAACTGAATCAGCAGCAACTGGCTTCCTCGGGCGACCCCGAAATCGCCGCGCGGATCGCTCAGTACGAGATGGCATTTCGCATGCAGCAATCTGTCCCCGACCTCACGGAACTGTCTGGCGAATCCGCCAGTACATTTGAGCTGTACGGTGAGGAATCGAAGACGCCGGGCACCTTTGCCGCAAACTGTCTGTTGACCCGTCGAATGCTGGAACGAGGAGTCCGCTTTGTCCAGCTTTATCACCGAGGCTGGGACCAGCACGGCGGGCTGGTCAGCAACATCCCGAAACAGTGCCACGACATTGATCAGCCACAGGCAGCTCTGATCACAGACCTGAAGCAGCGCGGCCTGCTGGACGATACGCTTATTATCTGGGGAGGAGAATTCGGACGCACGGTCTACGGACAGGGCGGGCTGAAGGACGACTATGGTCGCGATCATCACGGACGCTGTTATTCCATGTGGCTGGCTGGAGGCGGAGTTCGAGGTGGTCATGTGCACGGCGAAACCGACGACTACGGCTACAACATCGTCCGGGATCCCGTCCATATTCACGACCTGAACGCGACCGTCCTGCACTGTCTTGGCATGGATCACCGCCAACTGACCTTCCGCCAACAGGGACGCGACTACCGCCTGACCGACGTTAATGGCGATGTCATGCATTCACTGCTGACCTGACGAATTTCTTTTCGTCAATGGAAGTATTCCCGTTTACCCAACACGACACCTGAACAGAACAGTGTGACCCACGGCATGTCACTGGTAAACTGCCTTTCCAATTCTCCTTGGTGTTAAATGATCCCTCAGGCTAATTCAAAGAGACGCCCAGTTCCTGCACTGCGACAATCAACGGACCAACAAAATGTATTGTTCTCACCGACGAAACGTCACGAAGACGGCCACCATCATCGCAATTGCCACAGGACTGCTTCCGACCCTGTGCGCGAACCAAGCGGGCGTTGAGCGCCAGCCGAACGTCGTTTTGATTTATATCGACGATCTGGGCTACGGAGACCTCGGCTGTTACGGATGTGATGACATACCGACACCGAACATTGATAAGTTGGCCGCTGAAGGGGTGAGGTGCACCGCATCCTACATCACGAATCCGCCATGCTGCCCAAGTCGCTGCGCCCTGATGATGGGGCAGTACGGTCAGCGTTTTGGAAAGTACGGCATGTCTCGCGGGCTGCCGATTCCCGAGGACCGTCCCACCCTGGCTCGGTTCCTGACAGATCAAGGATACGCAACGGGCCAGATCGGAAAGTGGGATATCGGAACTCGACGACAGGGACCGCTGAAGGTTGGCTTCACGGAAGTGGCGAAAAACCCGCCGAGAAAAACATACACCAAAGAAGAACTTGCAAGGGCTCCCAAAGCCCTGCGAAAACAGATCGACGGTAAAGGCGGCATGTCAAAGTACTTCTGCATCAATGAAGATGGCGAAACGGTCTGGCTAACCGACTACGACGGTGATTTGATGGTCAACTTCATCGGTCGTCACAAAGCCGATCCATTTTTTTTATACTGGTCACCTGAAGCGGTTCACTCGTTCAGTACGGAAGCTCCAACGCGACTCACGGGTCGCACGACGGCAGCACCCAGGCGACAAAAGCTGGCTGGCGCGATCGTTTCGGTCGATGATCAGGTCGGCAAACTGATCGACGCTCTGCATAAGCACAAGTTACGTGAGAACACGCTGGTCATATTCACCAGTGACAATGGAGCCAACGGCGGCGAAGGCGGCACTTCGACTCCCTATTCCGGAGGCAAAGGGCAAGGGACGCAGAAAGAGGGTTGGGTTCGTGTGCCGACGATCCTCTCGATGCCCGGCCTGCTTCCGGAAGGGAAACAGTACGACGGCCTGATTGCCAACTTCGACTTCTATTCCACAATCACATCGCTCACCAGCCGGAAAATTCCCGATCACTGCGACGGTGTGGATCTGGTGCCGTACCTGACAGGTGATCAGCGCGGAGATGCGCACGAATATCTCTTCTGGCTCAACAGCCAGCCGGATGACGCGGTCCGCAGGCATCTGATCGCGGTTCGCTGGCACGATTGGCGGTTGTACAGAAAATACGACAAAGATCCGTGGCAGTTATTCGACCTGAAATCTGACCCGCGTGAAGAGAAAGACCTGGCGGTAAAGCACCCGAACGTCGTCACTCAGTTAGCTTCGCAGCACACGGCATGGTCAAAAACACTGGTACCAGTTGGAAAGGTTCCCCACATAAGTGCCGCCGCGCCCATCATTCCCAGTGGCCACGGCTGGGCATTGGCCTCCGGAAAGAAGCAGGGACGGGGCAGGAAATAGGCGTCGAAGCAGTCTCGCCCGGGTTTCGGATGCCTGGGCCAATGGACGAGCAATTATGCGTATCAGCCTCCGCGTCGGACACGGTTATCTGCGATAATGGGGAGCTGCTGGCCCGTTGCTAAAAGTACCACGAGTCCCTGAATGTCAGCCAGAATTGAAAGCACGCTTACTCACCGATATTGCCCCCGACCAACCGAGGACAACGAAGAATGGCACGGCAATGGTCTCAGTGCTGAGAATGACAGGGGCGAGCAGACTCATAACAACGAATCACCCCGTCGCATCTACCGCTTTCTCTGCATGGAATACCCGAGTTCTTTGGTCCAGTGTTAATGAGAGTCAGGTTTGAAGTTGCGCTTGCCTGCGTTTCTGCTCCAGTTGGAATGCAGGATTTAACTTTCAGAACGTCGCTTGGGGCATGGTTCCGAATCACAGATATTCCAGCTTGCTGACCATGTGAGGTGCTAAACGTCACGGCCAAGGGCCCAGATGCTGGTTGTGGGATCTTACTGGAGTATTCTTCCGGAAAACTCGTAAAGCTAGGTTACCGGAGCGTGGCGACTGGCATCTTATGGCAACGAAGGATTTATCGACTTGGTGGAATTGTCCGGTGATGTTGAGAAGCTCCTGCAGCGATGCCGACAGGGAGACGAGGCGGCGCTCGGCGATCTGATGCAATCATGTCAGGAGCGGGTTTTTCAATTCACGCTCCGCGTGTCCGGGGACGAAGCGCTGGCAGAAGAAGCGACGGTCGAGTGTTTCTATCGCGTCTGGACGAAGTGTCGACAACAGAAAGATGGTGCCAGTGCCAAAGCATGGATATTCCGAATTGCTCACCGGTCCCTTCTGGATCTGATCCGCAAGCGGAAAAGGTGGTGGAAGCGTCTACTGATGGCATCGCGAACACCGGAAGACAATTCACAGGACAACCCGTTGGCGGTATTGATTGAGGCAGAACATCAGGAAGTGATGGCAGTCAGCGTGAAGACCGCAATCAGCACTCTGAAAGAAGAAGACCGCGTACTGGTGCACCTGTTCTATGTCGAAGGCAAGGGGCTTGCGGAAATCGCGGACGTGCTGAAAACATCACGAGACGTCCTGAAGATGAGGCTTTTCAGAGTGCGAAGAAAACTCGCCATACTACTGGAACCAGATGATGACCGGGAATAGTCATAAGAACCACGACAGCTCGTCCGTTGATGAGGAATCACGTCGCGCTGATGCTGAGCTGCGCAAATTACTGTCATCCCGGTCGGGCCCGCGCCTGGCGTGTGACGTCAGTCAGCAAGTCAGGGCAAGAATACGCCGAAGAATGATGACCGTTCGGGTAACCTGTGCACTTGCGGTGACAGCACTGGCCACGACCGGCTGGTACTTTGGTACCAACGGCAATGAATTGCAGAATCTGGCGCGTGTCGCAAATGATCAGCCGCGCGTGGAATACGTTCCGCGTGACCGGTCTGTTGAGGATTTTGAATCATTCGCTATCGCTTATCAGGAATTGTCGTCTCCTGTCGTGCGTTTTCAGGCCATGGAGTATGAGTCTGATGCGTTGTTCGACTATCTTGGTGGGTTGGAAACGAACGTGGAGAATCAGAGATGAATTGCATTCTATTTTGCACTTTGCTGATCGCCGGGGGCCAGGATGATCCTGCTGCGCCGTTGACGCAAATTCAAATATCAAAGCTACAGCAGGTGGTCCGCAATGCTCAGCATCAAAAGGACGCAATCACGGCGGATCTGGAGAATCGTCAGCGGGAGCTCATGGCCGCCTATTCAGAATTCAAGTTGAATGAAAAGCAAATCGTTAAGCTGCACCAGGAGATTGTCGAACTGCAGCGGCAGCTGCTGGACAACTATCGTCACCTGCAGGTTGAACTGCGCGACATTGTCGGCAAACCAGGGTTCCTGAGACTGAAGCGTCGCGTCGATTTGATTCTGAATAGCAGAAAGAAAGTCAAGACGATTTCTGAGTCCACGTCAGACAATGAGCCAGTCGGGCGGCGTCAGAATGACTCCACCCGATCACAAGACAGATAAACCGAGTTCTTCCGAACGTAGTCCTCTACCCAGTCATAGCCAGAAGAAAGTCACTCGATGTCACACTACAGTCGATTTACATTCCTCTTTGTTCTGCTTTTTGCACAGGAGACACTGTTAGCCGACGAACCGATATTTTCGGGCCCGCAAGTCGGCGAAAAGCTACCGCCGCTCAATGTCAAAGGCGTTTATGGTGATCTGGCTGACAAAGATATTGAGTTGGCAGCGGCCCCGGCAACGGATCCTGAATTACTGATATTCTTCCACGAACGAACCCGTCCTGCATACGGATTGACGAACATGATGATGAAGTACGCAGCCAGCCGGAAAAAGGATGGACTGAAGAGCAGTGTGATCTATCTGACTGACGATGCCACAGAAACACGTGATTGGCTGGGGCGTGTAAAAAGAAACATGAACCCGAATGTTATCCACGCCATTTCTCCCGACGGACTGGAAGGTCCAGGTTCGTATGGATTGAACCGCAACGTGGCATTGACGGTTCTGGTGGCCAAAGACGGCAAAGTGACAGCCAACTTTGCACTCATTCAGCCAAGTATTCAATCGGACGGGCCGAAGATCCTGAAGGCGATCGTTGATGCCACAGGTGGCGGAAAAGTCCCGACAGTCGCTGATCTCGGCGGAGGACGATACAGCGGTCAGGCTCGCATGAAGGCCAGAGGCGGCAAGAGCGACGAAAAACTGACGTCACTGTTGCGTGCTGTCATCAACAAACAGGCCAGTGACGACGACGTCAGGGAAGCAGCTGCAGCGGTGGAGGAATACGTAAAGAAGAACGGCAACGCACGTCGCGAGATCGCTCGAATTTCCAGCACGGTTGTCAACGGCGGAAAGCTGGCCAATTACGGCACTGAAGCCGCTCAGGAAACGCTCAAACGCTGGGCAAAGAAATATGGTGCAGCGCCGAAACGTGCCGATCAAACAACGGAAGAGGACGGCAAGACCGGGACGAAAGAATAGACTGGTCAGACCTGAACCGAATTTTCTCACTTCCCCGGCCATCCTGGTTCTGTCCAGCACGGGTCATTAGTGGAGCAGCTCATGTCGGTATTTGTACTTCTCATGGCTTTTCTCTCTTGGGGGGATGGAGCAGCCGATGTCGAAGTGAACACCGTCGATTTCGACAACAGTGTCATACCGATACTCACCAAGGCAGGCTGCAACACCGGCGCCTGCCACGGCGCGGCAGTCGGACGGGGAGGGTTCAAGCTGTCTTTGTACGGGGGCGACCCGGATTTCGACTTTCGTTCCATCGTTCTTGAACTCGAAGGCCGTCGCGTCAATTTGTCACGACCGGAAAAAAGTCTGTTGGTCCTGAAGCCAACGGAATCCATCGAGCACGGTGGTGGAACGCGTCTGGAATTCGAGGGATCTGATGCAGATCTGCTGACAAAGTGGATTGCTCAGGGCACGCCCCGCATTCAGAAGGAACGACTCAAAGAATTTCATGTGTCACCGGATTTGCATGTCGCTGATCGTGTCGGCGCGACATTGCAACTGAAGGCAACCGCCCATTTCACCGGAGGAGCGGTGGTTGATGTGACACGATGGACGGTATTCACCCCCGAGGACGCAGCTGCTGTTGCCATCGATCCCGAAACTGCTGCGGCTGAATTGCTTCGACGAGGGCGGCACATTGTCGTTGCACGCTATCTTGACCGAGTCGTCCCCATTGAAATCATCGTCCCGTTGTCCGACGCAGTCGTCGACCACGCTGACGCGCCACGACAGAACTTTATCGACGATGAAGTTCTGCAGCTCCTGTCCACCCTGCGAATCCCCGTATCGCCACAGGCCGACGATCTTACATTTCTGCGTCGAGTCACCCTGGACCTGACCGGCCGTCTGCCGACGGCTGATGCTGTCGGCCAGTTCGTAAACGCTGCAGAGCCCCAGCAGCGGGCGCACTTGATTGACCAACTGCTGAGTTCGGCTGAGTTCAACGAATACTGGACGTTGCAGATGGCCAGACTGTTGCGAATTCGGTCACACGAAAAAGATCGCCAGGGAGCATCGAGCTATCACAAGTGGCTGAAAAATCAGATCACCAACGGGACACCGTATGATGAATTCACCCGCGAAATATTGACGGCGACGGGGGATACGCATGAGGTTGGCCCAGCTAACTTTTATCGCACGGTTGGCGGCGCGCGTGAGCAGGCAGAGTTCACGAGTGAGCTGTTTATGGGTAATCGACTGAGATGTGCCAACTGCCACAACCATCCACTCGATCGCTGGACACAGGATGATTATCACGGGCTTGCCGCGATCTTCGCGAAGCTGGAAAGCGGTCCGATCAACAGGATCATCAAGATCAACAACCGTGGAGAAGTCACCCACCCGCGGACAGGTGCAGCCGCGATTCCCAGGATTCCCGGCGAGAAATTCCTCGACAGAGGCGGCGACGGGCGCGAGGCGTTTGCCGCATGGCTGACCAATCAGGATAACCCGTACTTTGCCAAAGCCATTGTGAATCGACTGTGGAAGTCCATGATGGGGCGTGGGCTGGTCGAGCCGACCGACGATCTTCGAGCGACGAATCCTGCCACGCACCCGGCACTGCTTAACCAACTTGCGGATGACTTCGTCCGGCACAAGTACACTCTGCGACACACTCTGAGAACCATTGCTTTGAGTGCCGCCTATGGCCGCAGTCCACAATCCCTTCCGGATAATCGCACTGACAATCGATTCTACTCACACGCGCTCAGTCGGCGGCTTCAGCCTGAAGTGCTGGCGGACGCCATTTCCGACATTGCGGGTATCGCTGATCAGTACGGAGACGAAACTCCGGGCACACGGGCCGTCGCACTCTTTGACTCAAACATTGAGTCAGACGCGCTCGACATTCTCGGCCGCTGCGCGCGTGATGAATCGTGCGAAGCGGCCGATCAGGCGGCCGGAGGATTGGCCAGAAGGCTGCACCTGTTTAACGGCGCACTCATCAATCGCAGGAACTCTGATCCGGACAGCCGCCTGGCAAAACTCATCGCCGTCGGACGTAAACCGGAAGAAATCGTCGAAGAATTCTATCGCCTGGCTCTGAGCCGGAATCCCAATGAGAAAGAACAGGCCTTCTGGAGCGAACAGGTCGCCGCTGCGACCGACGCAGAACAGCGGCAGGACATCCTGGAGGACTTCGTCTGGAGTCTATTGACATGTCGTGAATTTGGGACGAATCATTGACAGACACAGCGAACGACGACGATCCGACAGACATCATGACTAGAAGTTGTGGAGATTTTGGCATGAATTCAAGTACATTCCCGGAGCGACGGTGCAACGGTGTCATGCGGCGCGAGCTGTTGCGTGTCGGGGGATTGACAGCCTTCGGTTTAGGCCTGGGTGATCTTTTCCGGATGCAGCGTGCAGCTGCGACGGAAGACCAGTCGTCCATCCCCAAACCGACAGCGAAGTCGTGCATTTTGATCTGGCTGGACGGTGGGCCAAGTCACCTGGAAACGTTTGATTTGAAGCCCGACGCGCCGTCAGAAGTACGTGGTCCTTTGAGTTCAATCGCCACCAGCGTGCCGGGAATTCAGATCAGCGAGTGTCTTCCCGGAACCGCAGCGATGCTCGACAAAATGGCGATCATTCGCTCGATGACGTCGCCGTTGGGTGAACACAACTTTGGAACTCACTACCTGATGACCGGATACAAACCAACGCCGGTGCTTGAGTATCCGGCATTCGGTGCTGTGCTTGCTCAGGTTCGGGCGCAGCAGAACGTATTGCCGCCCAACATCGCAGTGCCCGAGTTTCGGGTCGGAGGCGGCAATCTTACCGGTGGTGGCTACCTGCCAGGTTCGACACGGCCGTTCTCCGTGGGAAGTGATCCCGCGAAACCCGGTTTCAAGGTTCGTGACCTGAATTTCTATAAAGGCCTTGATCTGACACGACTTGATCGTCGCCGCCAGTTCGTCAACGCGCTCGACAACTTCGGCAACCTGACCGAAAAGTCGGGCAACGTGGCCGGCGATTCCGATCTTGAACGCGCGTATCGACTGCTCACATCGTCTGACGCCAAAAAAGCCTTCAGGCTGTCAGACGAACCACAGAATGTCCGCAGGCGTTACGGAAACAAGTCGATCGGACAGTGCTGTCTGCTGGCACGACGTCTGGTCGAACGAGGCGTACCCTTTGTGACGGTCAATAGTCGCGGCTGGGACACACATACAGACATGTATACGCGTCTTAAGGAAGGATTCACCGGGGCGAAGGTCAGTGTTGGATTGATTCCATCACTGGACCTCGCACTGACGGGACTCATTCAGGATCTCAACGACCGGCGAATGCTGGACGAAACACTTATTGTGGTGATGGGTGAGTTCGGTCGTACGCCAAAACTGAATACCGCAGGTGGCCGAGATCATTGGCCGCGAGTCTTCAGCGCACTGCTGGCAGGTGGTGGAGTGCCAGGTGGTCAGGTGATTGGCAGCAGCGATTCCGTTGGCGAAGGTCCGAAGAATCGGCCTGTCACACCAGCCGACCTGGCGGCCACAATTTACACGTTGCTCGGAATCGATCCGAAACTTGAGCTTCACACAGATGACGGTCGTCCGGTCCGAGTGGCGCCGTACGATGCGAAAGCAATATCCGAAATTGTCGCCTGATATTTCCAATCAACAGAATTCACGTCAATGGTTCGCTTTCGAATACCACTCTGCTGCAACGCCCTTCGAGCGGCCTTGATCGTTGGCGCATGCCTTGGCCTGATGCCGGCAAACGCGACTGCGGCAGAACCGCCGATAACCGCGATCGCATTCGCCCCGGACGGCGAGTCGGTGGTTGTTGCTTCACAGGCCGGTCTGTCCGTTCATGACTGGCCCGATCTGAATCGGGTCAGAAATCTCACCACGACGCTCGTGAATATTCACGACATGGCCTTCAGTCCCAATGGCGATTCACTTGCCGTCGCTGGAGGAACCCCATCAGAAACAGGGATGGTTCAGATTCTTGCATGGCCAGATTGCGTGTCTTCCTGCGAATTGCATGGCCATTCCGATTCAGTGTTGGCGGTGGTTTGGAAAGACAGTTCTTCTGTCGCGACCACAAGTCTCGACCACGAAATCGTTGTGTGGGACGTGGCAGAACAGCGGTCAGTCGAACGACTTAACGGGCATTCGCGCGGCGTGTCGGACCTATGCTTCCTGAGTGGCCATGACGTTTGGGTCAGCAGCGGACTGGATCAGAATCTGCGCGTCTGGAATTCCGAATCCGGAACGGTCATTCGAACGCTGAACAATCACAAGAATGAGATCCATGAAATTTCACTACGACCGGCCGTCTCGGGGCTCCCCATGGTCGCCTCGGTCAGCAATGATCGCACGGTGCGACTCTGGCAGCCCACCATTGGTCGCATGGTTCGCTTTGCCCAGCTGAATGCGACTCCGCTGGCCGTCACCTGGCTTACCGACGGCTCTCTGATCGCTGTCGCCACAACTGATGGCGACGTACGACTTATCGATCCGGATACGGTCGAGGTTCTTGCGACGATTCCGGCCATCAGTGGTTGGGCCTATTCTATTGCCGTTCATCCCAGCGACGGAAGCCTGCTGGTGGGAGGGCGAAACGGACAACTTAAACGAATCATTCCCGATGCCTCTAAACGCTAGATGTCTCATGCGCAATAACGTGTCTATTGCGGTCGTCATTCTCGTAACCTGTGGGACAATAGTCTTCGGTTCAGAGGAATCGGTCCCGGTGTTTTCAGGCCCGCAGCAGGGCGAAAAACTGCCTGCTCTGAAGGTCACTCTGGCCTATGGAAAAGAAGCGAACCAAACGATCGATCTGGTGGAACGTGCCGCCGGCAGGCCAAGTTTGCTGGTGATCGTCAATGGCTCTAATCGCCCGGCCGCCAGGCTGACACGCTCTCTGATGAACTTTGCCGACATGCACAGTGAGAGTCTGTTCGCCGGCGTGGCATACCTCGACAACGATCATTCAGCTGCGATAAAGCAACTGCAGCAGGCCGTTAGCTGGTGGCAGGTCGCACCGCCAGTCGGCATCTCCGTCGATGGTGCGGAGGGCCCAGGCAGTTATGGACTGAACAGCAACGTGAACGTTACGGTCCTTGTGGCCAATAAAGGGATTGTCATCAGAAATTTTGCCGTGATCCAGCCTGCGGAAACCGATGCGATTGAAATCCTCAGGGACGTCGTGAGTCTGGTTGGCGGTCGCGCGCCCGGAAATTCGGAAGTGCTTTTTCTAAGCGCTCCTACACATAAGCCGTCGACGGCTGGCTGGCACGTCGCTCCGCAGGACGTACAGCTGAGACGCCTGATCTGCACAGCATTGTTCGCAAGAGATGCCGGGGCAGCGCGTTCTGCAGCGGCAGCTGTCGAAGACTACGTCGGTGACGATCAGAAACGCCAGACAGCACTCGCACACGTTGCCGCAATTCTTCAGGAGCGACGCACCAGAGTCCGCAATCAGCCGATCGTTAAACATGTGCAGCAGTGGAAAAAAAAGTACGAGAATCAAACGCCCGCTCCATAGGACGAACGAATCGCCTCATGAGACTGCGTGACCACGGATCACCGTCGAACGGAATATGCTGTAGAGAATGTGCATCTGTTGGCTCAATCCCGCTAACAACGTATCCTCATGATTTCCGTTTCGCAGGGTCAGCCGCCGCTTGCCTTATTGCAACGGCTCGCGACACGCCTTTCTTTGCAGGATGTCGCAACGCATGTCGCACGATCCAGTGGCGATTTTTCGTTCGCACCAGGTCATCGGCCCCTTTGACCTCTTTCAGCCATTTTCGGCAGACGTCGAACGCGAACCCTGGCAGATCCTTTGCAATATCACCAAGATGATTTGCTACGGAGCGGCGAACATACAACTCTGAGTCGTCCTTGAGCTTCTCGAGCAGTGGCAGTGACAGATTGGGGTCCTTCTGAAACTCCCGAAGCCGCATCGCCCACGGAAGACGTGGACGAGTACCTTCACTGACAAGTCGTCTGACGTGCGGATTCGAGTCCTGAGTCCATTGGCTCAATAGCTTCAGGGATTTCGCGCGGTGCTCCACAAGGAACGGACGGACACTGAACTCCGCTGTGAATCGCTTGGTCAGTTCGTAGTTTGCCAGCATTCCACTTTCGAAGCTGGAAACACCGTAGTTGCCAATCAGCTGGGCGTGCGGAAAATAGAAGAATGGAGCAAGCCCGTTGTCTCCCGTCGCGTTTAAAGTTGGGCCAAACGACCGAATGAGAAGTGGTGCAACTTCTGCGAAGTCCGAGGAAAACTGATCGGCCATGGCATTGGCGATGTTCAGCGCTCTGTCTTTCAGTTCAAGATTTTTCAGGCCGCGTGATGCGCGCAACTTGAACCGCTTTTCATCGAATCGGGGCAAGACATCAGACAATGACTCGCTGATCAATCTGACCAACCGCCGGTCCATCAGCTCCTTCAGCGGAACTCCACGTTGAATCGTCGATGGTGCTGTAAAACGTTGGGCCGGGTGCAGCTTCATGCAGTTTATCTTAACCAATCGTCGCTGAAAGTAATCTGTCTCAGTCCAATTTGACTGATGAATCACTTACACGTTCCCTGGAAGGGACGTTCTGACACTTCGCAGCCACACTGCCATCAGTTCGGTGCGGGCGCCAGCGCCGTCACAAATAACATCAGCGATGTGTGAGGGGCAGGCATGGGGGGAAGTGATCAGGGCAATCCTATTCGACGCTCGTTCGCACAACCCCGGCCAGCACGCCGCGGATCTCAACCTTCGCGGCGGGATACGTCTTTGCCTTCAGTTTTCGATTCGCCGGACTCAGCACGACAAGTCTGTCTTTTCTGACATACCTCTTCAACGTGGCTTCTCCGCCGTCAACGACGGCAACAACCGTCTGACCATTCTTTGCTCTGCTCCCGTGTTTGACGATGGCCATATCGCCGTCATTAATCCCATCAAGGATCATAGAATCGCCCCTAACCTTCAGCATATAGTGGTCGCGCGGATCAAACACCAGCGACAGGCTGAACGTCTCCACGTTCTCAATCGCCTCAATTGGCGTGCCCGCCGCAATATTCCCCAGCACACGATACGGCAGGGCCCGGTGGCCGGCTTCCCCGAGCAATAAATCGACATCGGCCCCGAGCGCTTCAGCGAGCTTTGTCAGAGTCTCTTCTCCGCACCGCTCTTTGCCATTTTCAATATTTGAAATAGAAGAAAAATGAATTCCGACTTCTTTGGCCAGCGCGCGTAGCGTAATGCCACGAGATTTACGCAGGTCTCGAAGCATCTGTCCGATCTCGCCCATCACGCAACCCCCATCGCTTCCACGGTATGCCGGATAATCTCCTCTGACTCCGGTGCAATTTCTCCACGTCGAATGTGTTCCGAACGCGGTGCTTCTATCCCGATCTGACACGCTCCCGGCCCGGTCTTCAAAATTCGAATGACCGTGTGCTCATTAATCACGATGCATTCTCCGGCCCGTCTCTTCAGGTTCAGCATGAAAACCTCCTTTGCAGCTGAATATCGCAAACTGTAGTGTTGTGACAATACACAACACCGATACTGTACCAGATTACTCCATCTTGCCAAGAGCAGAACTCGAGAATGTAAATAACACGTCGGTTCACGCCACAGGATTTGGCATCTCTGATGACATTGGCCGCTTCAGACCGTCGTCCATGTTGGAAGCACTCAATTCGTCTGCACTTCGCAACTTCGCTGCAGGTCGACGTCCACTGTTAAATTGACGATCCATCAGGCGTCTCTTGCCAATGCGGCAACTGCACCCAGGGGAATCTGCAGAACCCGGTGCACATTCATGACGTGCACACAACCGCCCTGCACCTGCTGGGTCTCGATCTCACGCGTTTGTCGTGTCGATATTCCGGCCGCATTTTTCGCCTTATGGACGTCGGTGGAAATGTACTGGACGACATCATCGCGTGAAACGCCTGCGGCGACACCAAACCGTTGTTCCGCCGCTGCAGCGCTGCATGAAACATAATGTGCGCCCATGCTGGAAAATCTACGTCAGGATGTCGGAGATCACTTTCCCGCGATCGATGTCCAGACGCTTCCGCCCTGGCACTTCCAGCTTTGTGTTGTCCAGCCCCAGCAGATGCAGCACCGTGGCATGCAGGTCGGTGACGTAGTGACCTTCTCCGAGCGCATGATACCCAAGTTCGTCGGTGGCTCCGTGAACGTGGCCTCGTTTGATGCCGGCCCCAGCCAGCCACACCGTAAAACCATTGGGATGGTGATCACGGCCGGTGGTTGCCCCGGAACGTTCCTCAAGACCGGGCGTCCGTCCGAACTCCGTGCAAAACACAACGGCCACGTCTTCCATCAACCCGCGCTGCTTTAGATCCTTCAGCAATCCGGCAACCGGTTTGTCCACGGAAACGCACATCTTTGCGTGATTCGCCTTCAGCTTCTGGTGGGAATCCCACGTGCCGTACGACGACGGAAACACCTGGACGAAACGAACTCCTCGTTCCACCATCCGCCGCGCGGCCAGGAGTCGCTGCCCTGCCACTTTGCTGTGGGCGTCGTTGATTCCGTACAGCTCGGACGTTTGTGAATTTTCAGCAGACAAATCAACCGCTTCCGGTACGGCCGACTGCATGCGAAATGCCAACTCATAAGACTTAATTCTGGCCTGCAGCTTTTCGTCGTGCGGAAATTCTTCGGCCGTAATTCGATTGAGTTCATTGACAAAACGGAACTCATCGGCCTGCTGACCTGCGGATTGCCCCGACTGACGAGAACCAAATGTCAGCGGATTTGCGGGGTCAAGTTTCAGCGGTACACCGGCGTGCTGCGGACCCAGATAGTAGGCGTCGATGGAAGCACGTGTGTCAGTGCGAGTAGGTCCGCCCAGTACGACAAACCGCGGCAGGTTCTCGTTCACGGAACCAAGACCGTAATGAGCCCATGCTCCGATGCTGGGCTGAGTTTCATCCAGGCGATGACGGCCGGTGTGGATCTGATTTTCCGCCGCATGGTCGTTGTCAGTTGTCCACATGTTGCGAACAAAACTGATGTCATCGACGCAGTCAGCCAGGTGAGGCCACCAATCGGTGATTTCAACTCCGCATTCACCGTGCTGCCGAAACCCGATCTGCATCGGGAAAATCTTCGGGTACACATCGCGGACATTGATTTCCTCTGCAGGAACACTGCGGAAGCGTTTTCGGTGCAGCGGCGAGTCGACAGGATTTGGAAAAGGCGTGTCGGCATACGACTTGCCGGCATATTTGTTCAAGGCGGGCTTCGGGTCAAAAGTTTCCATGTGGCTGTAACCACCGGAAAGAAACACCCAGATCACAGACTTCGCCCGCGGCGCAAAATGGTGCTGCCCGGTTGGCGTGTCACCACGAACCACGCCGTCTGCAGCCAGCATGGCGCCTGCGGCGAGGCCGAAAAAACCCATTCCTGAGTCGGCCATGAATCTGCGACGGTGCATTATTTGCCTTCCTCTAACGAACAGTCACAAAGTCGTTGTGGTTGAACAGCACCCGAACAAGGCTCTCACGAACAGATTCAGCGGAATCACCGGAATCGGCCGTCTCAGATCGCTGCTGCAGGAATCGAATTGCGGCGTCATGTTCACGCTGATTCGGCATCCGCGAAAGTACTCGCTGAAAGGCATGCTTGATGAATGTAACATCGTCCACTGCCGATTTTGAAATCTGCTGTGAGATCTTTCGCGCCGATGAGTGAATAATTCTACTGTTACTGAGCGCCAGCGCCTGTTGTGGCATTACCGTGCTGGTTCTGCGAAAACACTCACCCGGATCAGGGCCATCAAAAACATCTGCCAACGCATTGTTGCCACCGTTTTCCGGGTAGACTTCGTAGTACAGGCTACGCCTAAACGTGGTCATCGCTTCGGTGTTCGAACGAACCTCACCACCAATCGCTGAATCAAGACTTCCAGCCACGGCCAGCACACTGTCACGAACAACTTCGGCTTCCATCCGCCCGGGATTCATGCGCCACAGATTCATATTTTCGCTGTCGACCACGACATTGGTGTCCAGACCTCGGTTTGAGGAACTCATCCTGTACGTACGACTGGTGACAATCAGACGATGAATGTGTTTCATGCTCCAGTCATGCGCAACCAGTTCCACGGCCAGCCAGTCAAGCAATTCCGGATGAGTCGGCGGCTTTCCGTTGCGTCCGAAGTCGTAGACGCTTTCCACCAGCGGCGAATGGAAATGCCGCATCCAGATATGGTTGATCGCAACTCGGGGCGTCAATGGGTTATGTGGATGAGTAATCCATGCTGCCAGGGCACTGCGACGACCTGTGCTTTGCTGCGAACTCACGGGACTCAGACGTTCGTACTCCGCTGACTCTGGTGTCTCGTCGATCTGTTTCCTGACGGACTGCAGCTCAGCACGAGCCGCAGCGAGTTTTGTGTCGAGATCCTTGATGAGCGACTTCCTGCCCTTGTCGTCTTCGGGCAGCGAACGTTTCACAGCAAGCTGCCGTTCTGTATCCATGATGCGCCAGCGAGCCCCTGTCTCACGAGCTGTCAGCTGGGTAGAATACGCTCGCCGCGAAAGTTGTTCCATGACCTCAGATTCAGTTCCGTCACGAATGGCGTTGTCTGCGGCGATTGTGGCGCAAATACTGGCGGCATTCACTGTCGCCGCGTCAAGTCTGAGCGTGGCCGCCTGAACGTGAGTAGTGTCGGCAGCCAAGGCGGCTTTCGCCACCTTAAGCCTTTCGTGATCAGCCTGAGCTGTTCGGCAACCGGCGATTGCTGAGACGGTGGAAGTTGCGGTCCCAGTCGACTGCTGATGCACCGTCCACCCATCCACACCGGCAATGCCCTGCCCATCAACGAAGACTTCCGGTTCGAAGTCCCAGTTCCAGACCTGATCCCCAGCTGTGACGTTCACATCATCGATGAGCACCTCAGTTCCGGTACGGCAATCGAACGTGAATGGTTGGTGAGCATTTTTCGACGGGTTCCAGCCATTCAGCGCAATGTCGACGCCGGAAACAAGGGAAGTCTCGCCATCAGCGGTTACGAATTCAAGGTGAAGCGTGGCGACGTCTGCCCCAGGGCTGAGTAAAAGAGAAACCTGCAATGTGCTCCGTACATCGTCAACGGAATATTCCCCGACAGCAAATTCCGTAAAGCTGCCTGGTCGATAAGCAATAATCTTCCCCTCACGGAACCCAACATAAAGTGCGGTCAACCCTTTGGAGGTGTCACGAGCCAGTTGGAAGTTGAAATGCTTGTCCTTCAGAATGCTGACCTTAAATCGAATCGTTGTCCCTTCGGGAAGATCCTTCAGATTCGTCAGTTCATGCTGAACAATGCGGCGGCCGCTCGGAGCATTTATGAGTAATGACTGCGTTCCTGCCAGAGCACATTGCTCACCAGCTTCAATCCCCCTTGCCAGTGCAGCCTCGAATGCCTTCTGAGCTGTATTCACCTCAGCAACGAGCGATGTCGTGTCGGTATCGTCCTGACCTGCCTCGGCTAGTGCATCGCCCGCGACCCTGACTTCAGTATCGTATTCATCGATCAACGCCTGCTGGAGATTACTGCGCGACCCCGGATACCAGCCGGACATGGGCAGATCAATCGGCGCGATACCGCCAAACGGGACATCAAGAAACGACGGCACTCCGGGAGCCATACTGCCTCGATTTTTCAACTTGTTGCGTTCATCACCGCCTGTGTAAAACCACGTTTCCGCCGCCGGCCTTTCATCAAAGATCCGCACCATACCTGTCCGAACCACTTTGCGTGACCCGGAGTATTTGTAGGGCTCAAACGCAGGTGGCTCTGACTGTCCGACAACGCGATCCTGGCGAATTCCCATCGGCTCAAAGAACGCTCGCATGTGAAAATAATCGTCATGCGTAATCGGGTCGTATTTGTGATCATGGCAATGCGCACAGTTAAACGTCAGCCCCAGAAACGCCTTACCCGTGTATTCGACGTTGTGCCGCATCCATTCGTTGGGGTTCAGCGAGTAGTAACTGCGAATCAGATAGCCGGTTGCCGCCCATGTTGTGTCGTCTTCTGGCGCGATTTCATCGGCCGCCAGCATTTCCTGAACCATGCGGGCGTAACTCTTGTCTGCGTTCAGTGAATTCACGATCCAGTCCCGCCACCGCCATATCTGTGGAGCACTATTGCGGACATCGTTCTGCTGACGACGACCATACCAGTCCGAATACCGCCACACGTCCATCCAGTGCCGCCCCCATCTTTCCCCATAATGAGGCGACGCAAGCAGGTCATCGACGACTCGTTCATATTTCGTCGACGAGGGGTCGCCGACGAATTCATGAAGCTGTGCGGGAGTCGGTGGAACACCCGTCAAATCCAGAGTAACACGCCGCAGCAGATGTTCCGGCGACGCATCCATGGCCGGCACCAGCTTCAACGACTCGTGCCTCCGCTGAATGAAAAGATCAATGGCATTTCGAGCCCAGTTACTGTCTGCGACGACTGGATCTGCCGGTCGGACCGGACGGCGAAAGGCCCAGTGCTCGGACGGATCAGGTTCGGGAGTCTCGGCGGCGGGTGATGCCGAGCCTGCTTCCATCCATTGCCGAAAGTGCAGCTGCTCCTCTGCCGTCAGCGGCTTGCCATCGGGGGGCATGCGGTAGTCATCGTCATCAGACGACAGACGGTCCAGTAAGACTGAACCATCAGCAGACGAGAGGTCCACGACCGAACCACTCTCGCTTCCCTTTCTGACAAACGCACCGGTATCCAGTCTCAGCCCAGCCTCCTGCTTTAATGCCCCGTGACACGCATAGCAGCGTTCCTGCAACAGGGGGCGAATGTGACGGACATAAATCGATTCGTCAGCCCGACCGGAATCGGCAACAGAGCCAACAAGCGCAGAAAGAACGGAGGGGATAAATAGCCATCGTTGCATGTCGTCATTTTAGATCCCATCCTGGGCCATAGTCGAGTCTCACCTGAAAGAAGTCCTGGGCAGCTATGCTGTTTGGATCCCGAGAAACGATTGTGGCCGTTCCACGAGCCTCATTTATCGCGGAATGACGGGCAATAGAATATGCGAAGGGCGCTCAGCTCCATGAAAAATGGTCTGGGTCGCCGACGTCAGTTTTGTGTCCGAACCGAATGGCAGACCGGAATTCGGATTCCTGTCGAAACGGGGAAAATTGCTGCTTGAGATTTCCACACGGATACGATGCCCGGGCTTGAACAGATTGCTGGTCACCCACAAGTCGATTTCATAGCGATAGGATTCTCCTGGTTCGATCAATTCCGGCTTTGTGCGAGACTTCCGCCAGCGAGCGCGAATGATGCCGTCGCATAGGTTGTACGCCTTCCCGTCAGGATGCACGTCCACCAGCTTGGCGGTAAAATCAGTGTCGACGGCTGACGATGAAGCATAAAGAATCATCTGCACCGGGCCGGTCACTTCGACAGCCTCTGTCAGCGGGGCAGAGGTGTAGACAAGAACGTCGTCGCGTTGCTCCACCAGAGTCTGATCAAATGGACCGGCGGGCGCTCCGGCCAGGTTGTTGCCTCCGGCGGTTGGAGTTGGATTCTCCGGGTCGTACATAAAAGTGTCCGTCGCTGAGCCATCTGGCTTATCCACGCCAAGAACACCGTCGCCGGAAATATCGGCAGCGTTGCCCCGACTGTGCAGATAGAACGGCGTGTACTCAGTTCGCTTCAGAGGCCATTCGCTTTCGCCGCGCCATTTGTTTTCGCCCATGACAAAGATTTGAAAAGCAGGCCACTCTTCAACACCCGTGTCCTGATCACGCAGCCAGTAGTCGAACCATTTTTTCTGCAGCTGTCCCAGATTCATCGTGGCTTCAGGGCCGAAATCCAGCGCACCGACTTTTCTGCGGCCGACTCCGTGAGCCCAGGGACCGATCACACAGAACTGATTTCTTCGCACCGGGCGATTGTTTGATTCGCTCCGCACCCCATTGGACATCTCCAGCGTGACTTTTGAAAAGATGTCATACCAACCGCCGATGTTCAGAACGGGAACCGTGACGTGGTCGAATGCCTCATGGCCGATACCGCGTTGTCTCCAATAGTCATCATCGATGGGATGCTTGACCCATTCCTCCAGATAGAACACTTCGTTGTCGAACTGATCATCGAAATCGTTCAGCGGGAGAAATCGAAGTGCACCCAGGATCTTGTCCGGCGCCATTCGCGCCCCGCCAACTGCCGATCCCCAGCCCATCATAAGAGCCAGCTGAAACGCACCGCCGTCGTATGCCAGGTCGTACGCGTTGCAGAACGGAACAATCGGAACCATGGCTTTAAGGTACTGGCTGCCTTCAGGAGCAGCCGCCCACTGCGTCCACCCGACGTAAGAGCCGCCGGCTGTGCCAATTTTGCCGTTACACCATGACTGCTTTCCCACCCACTCCTGAGTGTCAAATCCGTCATGGGCGTCGTAGCGGAAGGGATCCCACAGCCCCTGGGAATCACCTCGACCACGGCAATCCTGAATCACCATCGCGTATCCCTGGCTGACGTATGACCGCGCCTGGCCGTTCTTCTCGTTCCCTTTGCCATACGGAGTGCGTGACAGAATGGTTGGAAACGGACCATCGCCGTGCGGTCTGAAGATATTGGCCGCCAGCTCCGTTCCGTCACGCGTGGTCATCATCACGTTGGCTTCGAAGATGACCGCCTCGTCCTGCGCACGAGCTGATGTGGTCGGCAAGAGACACACAACTGTTGGCACCAACAGCAGGAAGCTTCCGGGACGGTAAGACATGGGCTTCATTCTCCAATAAGAAAACGGATGAATTAGACTCCACTTCGCTTTCCACCCTCGGCATCAAACGCAGCATCCCAAACGGGGGCAAGGACAAATCGAGGGGAGACACCAAGTGTGCGATCCTAACCCATCCCGGTCATCAATCCCAGGCAGAGAAGGTAAACCGTGTCATCTCGCCCAGCGCAGCACCATCCCAACGTCGACGCAATGCATTTGATGTCAGCTTGGAAGCGATTGAACTCGCCCCCGGGCTCCAGCATGCAACCGGATATCCCCGGAGCTCAGAGTCGGCACACGCGCCTTTCGACGCTCGAGAGATGATGGGCCAACGCAGCGATCTTAGTGTCGGGGTGGAGAGATGTTCCCGCGCTGAGCTTCGGAGCGACTTCAGGGAATTAACGGAGCCGAAGTGAACAGCTCTACGCAACTCGTTCGTAACACGCCTGTGTCCGACAGAACGTTCGCAGTGGAGGCGAACAAGAACAGCAGCCAGGCCATTCCGACCGGGCAGCACCAGGGCCTGCCGCAATGTCAACAGCACAAACGACGATGGCCAATCCGGGAATGCATCATGAGATCGTCAGACAGAGCCCGGAGTGGCCGTCGTTAGGTCGTCGTGGCCGATTACGCCATGTCTTTCAATGCCTTGAGAGGCAGTACCTTCACGACGTTGCGAGCTGGTTTCGCTTTGAACATTTGTTCTTCTTTTGTGAAGGGGTTGATTCCCTTACGCGCTTTTGTAGCCGGCTTACGGACAACTTTCACTTTCATCAGTGAGGGGATATTGAATACACCTGGCCCCCGCTTGCCGATGTTCTTGCCGATCAGAGTGCCCAGCTCATCGAACACGCTGACGATCTCTTTTTTGCTGAGGCCGGTACCCTCTGCAAGGGCCGCAACGATTTCTGTTTTTGTCATTGGCTTCTTGGGGGCAGCCGCTTTTTTCTTCGCCA
>JAQWLN010000153.1 GCA_029247265.1 Fuerstiella sp. | reverse complement strand
GCACGCTTTATGGGACAGTCTTCTTGGTAGTCGCATCGACGAGGGTGACGTGGCGCGACGAATCAAGGAGATTCGAGCGAACGAGCGGGGCTGGGTCGAAGCGAAGTCTGAGCTGCGAAACAAGAATGCGACCGACCCGTCGAAGTGGATCCGCGAAAGTCAGACGCTGGGTCGCGAGTACGTTTACACGACTGGAGTTCTGAACGCCGTCAGAGCGGCACGTCGAAGTGGCGCGAAGAATGTCGAGAGAGTTGATCTGTCTCCAGAGTACCTGAAACGCGCTGGCGGTTTGGCTCAACGGCGGGCTGCTTTCGCTGCTCACCGGCTGGCTGCGGTTTGGCGCGAGTGTCTGTGAGAGCGGCGATACGGTCGGTGAGTCCGGTGCTGGGGGACCTGCGGTGGTACCCAGGCACATCCTGCTTGCTGCACTCTCTCATGAATAGAAGGCGACTGTGAGGCACAGGATCAGCAGTGACATTGCCGGAAGCGCCTTCTTCAATGGATCTCTCACCTTGATGTGCATGACCACCGCGCACAGCATAAGCAAGGCTAAACCGACCGCTGCCGGTTTGGTGATCGAGGTAAACCACAATCCGGCGATCAGGGCGATCGCAAGAGTTACCTTGATGAGTCCAATAGCCCACATGAACCATACAGGAAGGCCGTAAGCAGAAAATTCCTCTTGCATGTTCTTCGCGTCGCCTCCGCGGTAGGGGGTGGCCTTCTGGGCTCGCAGGAGCCACACATTTAGCAGTCCAACGGCGATGGTCAACTGGCATGCGAGGACGAACCATTTCATGTTGTCATTCTTCTTTTCAGAGTCAGGCGACCGGCAATCCCGGGCGAATCTACCGACCTCATCGCCAAGGCAAGTGCGATTCGTTCGCAATCTTTGTTTGAAACAGTGACTATGAGCAGCGGTCAATGTTAGACGGTCCCTCTCCGTCTCGCCACGGAAACTCGGTCTTCTGTCGGAATACACCGACGATTCTCGGGACGCATCGCAAACTTGACCGGTTGTTAACGATTTGCGGACATTGCAGACGAGTCGTAGCGCACCAGTTTTAAGGTACCCAGTGATTTGGGAGACGAATTTGCATGTCAGCTTGGTTCAATCTAGTGCTCTATCAGATCGGATGGTTTGCCTGCGTCCTTGGCGTGGCGTGGAACTCACAGTGCATCGGAGTGGGTGTGGCCTTGTGCCTTTTCGCTCTTCACCTCGTGCTCGCTACGGATGCCGCCGACCAGATCAAGCTGGCGATGACTGCCACCATATTTGGCCTAGTCGTTGACTCCGTTCAGATCCGGGCTGGCGTGTTTGCTTTTCCTCGGGGCACTGTTGTTGATTGGCTGCCTCCTCCGGGCATCTCAATTCTGTGGCTCCAGTTTGCAACCACTTTTCGCTACAGCATGAGCTGGTTAAGCAAACGTTACGTGGCTGGAGCGTGCTTCGGACTCATTGGCGGACCCTTGGCTTACTTTGCCGGCGAACGACTGGGTGCTGTGGAGTTGCTGCCACTCAGACTTGTCAACTTCGCCGTCCTCGGTCTGGTCTGGTCTTTGTCCGTGCCTTTGCTTGTCTTCCTATCCGATCGCGAGACCGGCGGCGTTACAACCGAGGCTCGTTACCGTTACCCGCTGAGAGCCAGGCGGGAATGAACCACATCATCCATGGTTGGAATCTTCCGACTGGGCTGAAGTTACCCCGCTTTAGAGATGATTGCCACTGATGATGTTTCGCGTAATGATTCAGACAAAACTCAGCGCATTTCGTGGGCCACGTGCTGAGCAGCTTCGCAAAATAAGTCTAAAAACGCGGATACTGTATGTCTGATCGGTTCGGCGTATCCTCCGCCCATGAACAATACCATCGGAACACCTGCTGCCGCCCGAAACTCAAATACGGCAGCGTTGCGACGACGGAGTCCTGCGCGGGTAAGGCTGAGCAGACCCAGTTTGTCTTCTGCCAGCGTATCCACACCAGCCTGGAAAAACATGACGTCAAATGTTTCGAGCCGCAGCCGAGCCAGCAGAGTCTCAATTGCCTGCAGATAAACCGGATCCTCCGTGCCGGTGGGTAGTGACACGTCGATGTCACTTTGGGCCTTGCGTGCCGGAAAGTTCTTTTCGGCGTGAACGGAAACGGTCAGCACACGATCATCGCCGCTGAATAATTTCGCCGTCCCATCGCCTTGATGCACATCCAGATCCAGAATCAGTACACGTTTGATCTGTGGTTCAAGCAGAGCGACTTCCGCGCAAATCGCGAGGTCATTGAAGATGCAGTATCCCGATCCGGAATCGCGATTGGCATGATGCGTACCTCCCGCCAAATTGCCGGCCATGCCACCAGTTTTTAACGCTGAGTCGAGAGCCTGAAGACTGCCTCCGGTGAGAAACAGAGTGCGATCGACGATGGCATCACTCCATGGACGAAGACCAATCCGACGGATTTCATCCGGAAGCAGTCTTCCGGCGAGAAATCGATCGGTGTACTCGACATCGTGCACCATCAGAATCTCATCACGCGTCGCTTTGCGAGGTAGACGCAGATCAATTTCCTGTTGGCAATAGGAAGCTTCAATCTTATCTGCGAGACGACGGTAACGTTCCCGCGGAAAGTTTGCTCTGTGATCGATTCCAGTGGTATAGATCGGATGAAAATAGAGTGGCAGCATGGACAGTCTTCTATTCGAATAACGCCCCAAGACCTTGTCCGGCGTAGCCAGTGAGCTCCATGTAACCGCGCCCCGTCACGCTGCCCTCGGCACTACTGCCAGCAATCTCGATTGCACCTTCCCAGTAATTGATGCCTGTTGTGTCGTTGGTAGTCATTTCCTGCTCATCAAAGGCTGATGTGATTACCAGTTGATATCCCAGCCCGGGAATCTCAACCTTCCAATCCAACGGATACGTGGCATCTGTAGCGGACGATGTCCAGTCCCGCAGTGGCGTGATCCGGAAGTCGGTGACCGAAAGATGTTTTACCTGACCGTCCTTTCGCACCAAACTCCCGGAAGAAAAAGGATCCGTGGTACCGTCATCCCGGCGCATGCGATAGAGCATGAGATCGATGCCGTTGTCCAGTTGAATTGAAAGCCAGTCCCAGCCGAGTTGGCCAGGTTCAAGAAAGCTTGTGCTGAACTCGTGATCCATCCAGCTGCGACCCTTGATCTTGAAGTTTTTGCCGCCAATGCGAATCGTTCCTTCGGTCATCAGACGCGTGAACGAGTAGTAGTGCGACGCATTGCCGGCCATGGCCCCCTTCTGACTCAATCCTCTCTCTCCGTGCAGTACCAGCGGCTTCTCAGGAGACAGTGTCAGGTCAATCCGTAATTCGGATTCGCCCGCCTGCAAGCGATGGTTTTCTCCATCCAGCCAGGCTTTCCAGTCACCATTCCATACGGCGTAATTCTGGACCTCCGCCCCGGCCCGGCCGATTCCGCTACGGCTGTTGCGCTGAAAGCAGTAGTGCTGGTCGCCTCGGAGATCGGAGATGGCGAAGTGAGCCGTGTACAGGTCGCGGACAGCCCATTTTGAGGGGTTGTTCGGCTCCTTGTTCAGGCCCGTGCGAAAGAACGTCAACTGATAACCGAAACGGCTGCCGTCGTCCGCCTCCAGGTTGCCCGTGTAATACCACCATTCGATCCGATAGTCTTCATGAGATGCATGATCTCCAGGAAAGGCGAATGCTCTCGGTGAAAGCGCTGCCGTCCAGTCGTCGTGGCTGGTCATTGCCGCGGGCGAAGCGTGAATTGGAAACAAATCGGTCAATGCATCGGAAGTGTCAACGGGTTCTCGCCCGCAACCGCCGAGCAGCAGCAGCGACAGACTGAAAATGGTTGTCCTAAGCATGCTCTTCTCTCACCGTCTGTAAAGCATCGACACCTGCTGCCCGGATGGCGGGATACAACCCAAACAGACCGGAGGCAATTAACACAAGCAAAGTCGATTGAATGATAAATTGAACGGGAAGAAGAAACTGAATCGTCCAGCCGAATGACTGGACGTTAATCACGAAGATCAACACCATCGCCAGCAGAATTCCGATGAAGATACCAACCAGCTGGCTCACACCACCCAGCAGGACAGCCTCAATCACGATCACTCGCCGGACCTGTTTGCCGGTTGCCCCGATCAGGCTCAGCAGCCCAATATCTTTCTGTCTTTTGTAGATCAGGGTGATGAGGGTCGACGCCACCCCCATTCCAGCTACGAGAATCGCGATGAACTGCAGCGCGTATGTGACTGCAAATGTGCTTTCGAAGATTTTGAGTGCTTCAGCACGCACCTCGCGACTTGTCACGCAATAGATCTGTTCGTCTGGACCGAGTTGTCCGAGAATCCGGCTGCGAACCTGCTCGATATCAGCTTCCGGTCGCAGGTAGACTGCCAGAGTTTGAGCGGTGAGAAGCGGGTCTTTCTCGCCATAGTGTTGCCGAAATACGGCGGCATCCATCAAAATCGTTCCCTGATTACTAGCGTAGTCATAGTAGACTCCCGCGATTTGAAACGAGCTGCTGCCCTTTGATGTCGGAAGTTCGATAGAAGTCCCCGCTGGTGAATCAAATAAGAGGGAGAAGCTCTCCGAGACCACAACCGAATCGTCCGTAATCTTTTCTATCGGAGGCGCCTTGAAGATGAGTCGGGCCCGTTCCAACGTTTTCTCAAGCTCCGTTGTGGCCAGTCTGATATTGCGATTTTGATAAGGGAGCTGTCGTGCTCCAAACCAGATCGTATCGACAACATCGGTATCGTTGGCAACCACGTCGAAGGTCCGCCGGGACAATCGTGCTTCGGAAACTGCGGACGTTTGCATCACTGGTTTGATCGATAAATCAGCGGAAAGCGCGGAGTCGAGCCAATAGACGACCGTCTCGCGGAAGCTTCCGACCATAACTGCGATCGCAACCATCATTGACAAGCTGATCCCCAGCGCGGCAACCGACACTGACAGACGCGGTAGTTCACCTTCCATGTTTGACGCAGCTAGGCGAATTTCGGTACGCCGTGCGGGCAGTAGATGGTGTGAGACACTTCGCACTCCGGCACAAACCAGTCGTAGCGCCAGTGGCGTGAGCAAGGCTCCGCCAAGCATCAGAGCGATCTCAGCAAGAAAGCCAAGGATCGGCACGCCGCCGATTGGCTTTCCGAATGTGAGCAGCCAGCCAAGTCCCAGGCTCAGAAGCCCAGCCATTGCCGCACGAGCCAAAGCCCGTGGGGATAACCGCTTACCCGAGCCACGTACTGCATCGACAGGTTGCACGGTCGCCGCTTCCCACGCCGGGACCAGCGCGGCCATCAAGGCGAGGGGCACCACGATGCAAACCACCGCGAGTATGTCCGTGAGCGTCAGATGCAAAGATGACGCCGATGATTCGGCGATCGCAGCGATGTAGAATGTCTCGACGGTTTGTGCCGTTGCGGTGACGGCCGCGGACCCCAGCAAACGTCCGGCCGGAAGGCCGACGGCGATTCCGACGACTGCCATGAAGACCGCCTCCGTCAGAAACAACGAGAGAACCATTCGTCGCCCGGCGCCGACCGCCTGTAACATGCCAATTTCGGCTCGTCTGGCGGCAACCGACATGGCGACCGCGTTGTAGATCAGAAAAAGACCGACGATTAGGGCTACGGCACTCAAAGCGGAGAGGTTGAATTGAAACGCAGCGATCATTGTGTCCGCTCGGCCGGATGTCGCGTCTGGAAGTTCCGCAACAAGTCCCTTCGGCAAGGCGAGCTGAATGTCCGCAAGGATATCCTCAGTACTGAACTCCGGTCTTAACAGCACGTCGACATGATCGAGGAATCCGAGTCGATTGGAGGCCAACTGGGCGGCTGCGATGTCCATCAACGCAAAGTTTCCGTCGAGGGTCTGAGCAGGGCCTCGGTCGAGTAGGACGCCACGGATCGTGAAAGCCTGAGTGAGAGAGCCAAACGTGAGTGGGACTTCGTCTCCGACTCGCAGTTCGTGTCGCCGGAGAAATTTCTCAGTCAGGATGATAGATCTTGAGCCGTCGAGTAATCTCAGGGCTTCTCTCGCCGATTGTTTCTCCGTAGCGCCCACCCGCAGCACTTCGTAGTCGCGCAGTGGAAAGTCCAACAGCACGTCCACGCCGAGGACATGCAGAAGCTCGCCTCGTGGGAATCCGTCGATCGTGTCGCTCCGGAAATCACCGTCGCCGACCATTGCGTACGCCTCAATGACGGGACTCAAATGTCCGTAGCTTCGAATGGGATCCAAAGCAGCAAACAATTGCTCATCGAATCGACCGGCGGCACCTCTGATTCGAAGGGACGTGTTGCCACCCACAGAGTCGACGGCGGCCCGGAAGGTTTCGGTGACGCTCACATTGGCCAGACGAATGGCAATCATAACTGCCACGCCGAGGCCAACACCCAACGCAGCAATCGTGGTGCGTGTCTTCTCGCGAAGGAGTGCTCGCAGTACGAATTGATTAAACAGGCGAGGAAAGGACATCGGCACCTTCTTCCTTTTCGATTTGTCCATCCTTCACGTGTAAGACCCGCTTAGCGAACGCGGCCGCATCTGCCGAGTGGGTGGCCATCACCACGGTGATGTTTCTGGTGGCGTTCAGGTTTGCCAGCAGCTCGAGAACCCGCAGGCCGTTTGCGCTGTCCAGGCTACCAGTTGGTTCATCTGCGATAACTAAATCCGGATCAATAGCCAGTGCACGCGCGATCGCAGCCCGCTGCATTTCGCCACCCGACAGCTCTGATGGCAAGTGCTGAGTCCGAGATTGAAGGCCCACATCGGCAAGAGCAGATATCGATCGTTCGCTCGCTTCACGATCAGCCACACCGTCAAGCAGAAGCGGAAGTGATACGTTTTCCTGGACGGTGAGGGTCGGCAGCAGGTTGAAAGACTGGAAGATAAAACCGACATACCGCCGTCGCACGATCGCCAGTTCATCGAGCCCGAGCGTATCGAGTCGCCGACCGTTCAGCCAAACGTTCCCATCGGTCGGGCTATCCATCGCGCCGAGAATGTGAAGGAGCGTAGATTTTCCGCAACCGGAGGGACCGCGAATAGCAACAAACTCACCACGTTCCGCGGCAAAACTGATGCCACGGAGAGCTTCATGGCGCGCAGTGTCCGCCCCATACAGCTTCGTAACGTTCTCAGCGTGAAGAAAGTCGGAATCACTCATGTTACAGGTTCACTCGGAGGTTAGCGTGGCTGCGAACGAATGGCGTCGCCGGTTGGGATCTGGTTAGAGTCAATATTGTGGATTTTATCGGGGCACAACGCAGGCGGTATCGACGCAGAGTGTCAGCACATCAATTGTCGAAGCCAGTTTCTCAGTCCAGGTGCGAAGCGGCTCAACCGGTAGCTCTTCCGTGACGACGACGCCAGCACGCTCTGATGGTTCTCGCAAATGCCCCCCTCGATCGCCGCGCCTTTCCAAATAGAAGGCATACTCGATTCCCCGCTCATAGAATTCTCGCTGAAGGTCGCGCGCTCCTTCAAGGATGAATGAGTGGTGTCGATCCGAAGCGTACGGGTAGGATTCCGGCAGTGCCTGATAAACCAGCAACGGAATACGAAGACGATTCGAGATCGTTATTGCGTCATCCAGGGATGGATCATCATGCGCTCTCATCGCATGATGAAGCCGGAACAATACGAATTCATTCTGTGGCCGCTGGGAGCGACGATTGACCAGTCGAGTTCGCTCCGCAAGATGCTCGGGCAGACCTTGGCCGACGTCGAAATACTGGGGCTCCATCGCAAGCTCTCTGTTATGAAACTCACTTCAGACGAATCAGCACTTCATTTCGACGCCATGGGCCGGGAGTCCACGGAGGATCGTAGCCAGCAGATTCAGCATCGCCGCCAGCACTGAGTCCCTGATCTGACGTCCATTGACTCAAACGCTGCTCGGCGTCGCGGCGAGTGGAATTATCGAGGCGACCATTAAATCTGATCACAGCAAACCGCCCGCCGTTCCGACTCCGCAATTCAACATTGCCGTCGGACGGCACAGGCGCGCCGTTTGCGACAACCGATGCGGGCACGACGAATCCCATTTGACCAGGATTGTCTTTCGATGCTGCATCCATAAAGACCGGAGTTGTCATCGCAACTTGCTGATTGTTCTCGTTGGCCCCGCTGATATAGGAGAACAATCGACCGAAACTGCCATCGTTACCCTGGGAAGCAAATCGCATTTCCGTCGTAGCCAACAGCAATTGAGGATACTCACGCACTTCAAACGGTCCTTCTGACTGGATCACTGAGTAGGCGGCTGATTCGTAGGCGCTTCGCGAGGTGAGGTTCCACCCAAAATACAGCAGGGTTGCCAACACGCCGCCCGCTACGAAATAATTTATGCTCTTTCCGTTCATCATCACTTCATTCTCGTGGGTACGACTTTGGCCATGGGGCGTTTGGTAGCGCAGAATTCAAATGTGAAGGACTCCAAGTACCGTATTAGACGGTGGACAACCTTTGGCCACCGGCAGCAGTCATCACTGATATCACTGAGCGACGCCAGCATGCCGTAATTCATTGGGTAGTCGCTGCTTCCCTGGTCGCCGTGCCCGGAAATCCCCCTATAAACGACAGAAATTTGAGCTTTCGAAACTCTAAGTTATCAGCGGTGGTTGGCACAAACATTTCGCTCCATTGCGTGGACGGAACGAGGAATCTTCGTGTCAGCAATGACCCTCCGAAGTATCAATTGAGCCCCTCAACGATGATTTCATCTGCTCAAAGTGCACAGGACAATGCCCAATGACAATTCCCGACATCCGCATACAGAAGTGCAACAACGCTGATATCAACGACCACGGCGAGTTCGTGCTTTACTGGATGACGGCAAACCGACGTCCGGTTTGGAATTTTAGTCTGCAACGAGCAGTCGATCATGCGAAAGAACTGAAGAAACCGCTGCTCATCTTTGAAGCTCTGCGATGCAGTTACCAATGGGCCAGCGACCGCATCCATCACTTCGTAATCGCAGGCATGGCTGACAACACCAGGGCATTCCAGAAAACGAAGGCACTCTACTTCCCTTATCTCGAACCAAATCCCGGTGCCGGCAAAGGACTGCTGGAGGAACTTGCGCGTCGCTCATGAAGTCCGTTACGGGCTGCGACGCGTCGGACATTTACTAGTGGGCATGCAGCGGACGGCTGGCCGGACCGCGGCCACGTCACGGCGTGGCTTTGACGACAAAACAGAACACATTCTGTTTGCGATGGAACGGAGTCTCATCGGGCGGCGCAGCATGACCGGCGATAAATCCCCCCCAGTCGACCGCGTCCTCACCCCAGTGAGCAGTTCTCACTTTTCGAATCGCCACGTCTCGTGGATCCCGGATTTCCGTGTTCCGAATGGTCAGGACGGGGCTTCCCAGACTCATGCCGTCGTTTGGATCCGCGAAGCGAAACGTCAGAACGTTTGCTTTACGAAGTTGCGATATCGGGATCGTGAATGAATACTCCTTGCGTGCCGTCGGAGCGAGCGTTCCAACTATTGTGTCATTAAAAACCACGTCGACCTTGCCGACCGGTGGCATGTGAGTGGTCCAGCCGGTATCGGATCCGACAGCGAAGCTCAATTCGGCATCTGCCTGCAGTGGTGACGGTTCTCGGTTGTTAGCGACCACGAATTCTCGGCTGCGAAACTCGCCGTTCGTGCTTCTCACACGGAATGTGAACAGACCGTCCGCGAGTAATGTGGAGTCCACTGAGGCCTGATACACAGTTCGGTAAAACGGTCGGCCGATCTCAGTCATCGGCATCCAGTCTGTGCCATTGAGCGAGTATTCGAGCGATTCTTCAGGCAGGGGCTGGACCAGATGGGCTTTCACTTCGACACGTCCATGCAGCGGAGCCCCAACTCGAGGTGACACAATGGCGACGCGTTGTCCCAGGCCTTTGTAGAAGTGTTCCAGTTGCTGACCCTTTACGCGATAAATCAGGTAACCCTGCGGCGACAGGTCCGGGCACAGCTGTTCCGCTTTGGGATTCCACCAGCAGCCTGCCAAAGCTCCGCCGCTGCGATACGGTACTGATCGCGCCTTATGAGACAATACGTGGATGTCGCCAACCAGTTGCATCCTGACGTCGTACTCTGTTGCCATCTGTGCGAAGTCCGGGCAGTGGTCTTCCAGGTCAGCTTCTGATGTCGTGACGACAAAGGTGCCGTCCGTCCGGTGTGCCATGTCCTGACGCATCCACTCGGCGTGCATGGGCTGCACTTCGTTTGTCGGGTATTCCAGGTTCTTTCCGTTGACCGGAATCTGCCGCTGGCCGATATGGTATCCAAAGTCGACGGACACAAAGTGAACGCTGCCGTACTCGAAGGAGAAGAAATGAGGGCCAAGGTGTTCCCAGTACAATGGTTTTCCGCAGCGGTGATCTCCTCGAGGAAACTGCTGTAATCGGTATGACGAATCCGTGTGGTCTCCCGACACGTTGTAGTGCGGCATGGCCAGATGATTCATGATGCCCACATAGTTGCGGAAGTCGGCCTGGCCGGCTGCCGGCGTATTCAGCAACGCCTTGTGCAGATTCAGAAGATCACCACTGTTGACGACAAATCGCGGCTGCGGCGTCAACGAATTAACCTCGCGCACAAAACGGCTCAATCCTTTGAGTGATCGACGATTCTGCGAAACGTGCGTGTCCGTAACGTGAACAAAGATGTATTCGTCTTCGGCGGCCGTCGCAGCCTTCAGCTCAAAGTCAACGATGGCCGCCAGAGGTTTGTACCAATCCCCCTGCACATCATGTCCGGCGGGACGAGTCACGTAGATGAACACCGCATCCCTGCTGGGTGCCAGGCTGTAAGCACCCTGTGCATCTGTGGTGGCCACTGAATACCCATCAGTGACCGCTACGCCAGCAGCTCCTGATATTCTGCCAGAGTCATGCAATAGAACATGTCCGGTAACCCGCGAGGGGACCGCTGCGGCGTAGTTTGGTTTGGGCGTCTCCCTGAGCAGCAGATCGAGGACCTCAGTTTCGGGCTGAGCAGGTTGCACTTCCTGGCCGACAGACATGCTGATCCACTGCTGGCTCAACAGGCCGTTGCAAAGACAACAGAAAATCAGCATCGATCGCATGGTGAGATTTCAGAAGAGCGGGTCACGTCGTTTTCGTAATCGTTAAGCGAATCACTCACTGCGGTCAGACTGGCGATCATTGTTCGGATGTCCACTCTGGCGGAATCCGTTTGCGAAGTTGTTCCAGCAGCGGTCGAGAATTTGGCTCACCCGCCAGGTTTTGCCACTCGTGCGGATCTGTCCTGTGATCGTAGAGTTCTTCGGAATCGTCGGAGTACCGCACGTATCGATAGTGATCCGTGCGAAGGGAAACATTGCCGGGATCAAACGTCGTGACTGCTCGTCGATTTTCGACATTTTCAGGATCGCGAAGCAAAGGCACAAGCGATTCGCCCTCCAGTCCGCCCGGCGCGGTGACGTCGCACATTTCCGTCAGTGTCGGAAACAAATCAATCAGGCTCACCGGTGCGTCGCAGCGTGATCCGGACCGAGCGAATTCGTCGGCCAGTTTCTTTGGGGGAACGATAATCAGTGGCACTCGAGTCGATCGTTCCCAGCCCGTCCATTTTCCCCAATGCTGTTTTTCGCCAAGGTGCCAGCCATGGTCCGACCAAAGAACAATGATCGTGTTGTCACCGAAGCTCGTGTGGTCAAGGGCGTCTATCAGTCGGCCGACCTGGTGATCAACGAATGTTGTGCACGCCAGATACGCTTCCACGGCGTTTCGCCACTGCTTGTGCTGGACAACCGTTGAGTGTCGACCTGCGGTGATCGGTTCAACCGCCCACTTTCGCGCTACCGGACTCAGGTCGTCCAGATCGTCCTGCCTGACAGACGGCAACTGGGCCGGCGCCTGTGCGAAGCGATCGAAGTAGCTGCTGGGTGCGAACAGTGGAATGTGCGGGCGGTAATAACCGACTCCCAGAAAGAACGGAGTGTCACCCCGGTCCCTCAGGCGCTGAACAGCCCAGTCAGTGATTCTGGTGTCACCCATGTCCGATTCCGGAACATCCACGGGCCCCCAATCGAAGGACTCGCCGTCTGTTGTCATCGGCTTGCGATCAGAAGGCATCCGATTGAACGGCAGGACGACTGGATCGCCGTTCGTCTCATTCACTACATGGCGAGGGTTGTCAGTCGCTTTTGATGGCAGCTCCCGGCTGGTGTATCGAACACCATCGCGCGTAAATGGACTCCAACGCTGTTCGGTGACAAAGTATTCCGTGAAGAGTGTTCGATTCGCCGACCCCGAATCAAGCAACTTCCCTGTACCCAAAGTGTCGTAGCCGGTCTTTGCAAAGACCGTTGGCAGAAGCTGCATCGTTGGGTGCTGCTTCAGTAGTTTTGGACTTCTATTGGACCAGATGCCCGTGCGGGACGGCATACGTCCGCTGAAGACTGCGGCTCGAGAAGGGTTACACGCCGGCGCGGCGCAGTGAGCGTTCGTAAACAGAACGCCTCGTGCTGCCAGCCGGTCCATGTTCGGCGTTAAGGCCTGAGGATGTCCGCCAAGACAGCCGATCCAGTCGTTCAGATCATCAACGGCTATGAACAACACGTTGGGGCGCTCGTCTGCAATCACAGCATGACTCAGAACTGCGACAGTCCCATAAACAATTGCAACTGCAGATCTCTTCAGCATATCCGTTCTTTCCTCAGCAGCGAACAGAGTTGTGGCACTTTCCCGATGACTGTCATTCACTGCGCCGCTGCTACTGCTTCCGAAGAAGCAAACAGAAAACAGCGTCCCCAAGCGCTGTGCACTATCTTATCGCTTTCAAAATGACTTTACCTGTGGTGTGACCGCACTTTACCAAACAGCCATGCCAGCTGACCAACGTCATTGGTCGTCAGTGGTGATTCGAACGTCGAATGCGGCAGGACAGTGTCATCTCGCGGCTGGCGGCGCATTCACCCGGTGCGACACAGCCTCAATGACAGGGCATCGACGGCGTGCCGCACGCAGTTCTTCACAAATTCGCCTGTCTTGATTGGCCGCAGGTATTTCGAAATCCAGGCAGCATCAGGTATCGTAGAAACCTGCAGTTGCTGCTGGCTGAATGTGTATCAACTGTACACGTCGTTACCAAATGTTATTATCGCTTTGGTATGAATGAAAAGAGGGATGCACAATCATGGCTATGAATCAACGGACACTGCGATATCTGGTGGCGGGATTGTGTTTCGCGGTGATTCTCTCGCTCCTCTACTTCAGGGATGCCGACAACGATGCCCGTAGATCCGCAGCGCCGGTTAGCGGGGTCGCCTCACAGACACAGTCGCCTACCCTGCACAGGAATGCGGAAGGCAAAGTCATTGGTGCTGAGTTCTATTCTACGGACGTGTCGCCAGAGCAGATCGTGGCCCTGCGAGAACATGCGATGCTGCAGGAGATTCTATTTTACGAGTGTCGGGGCATCGATGAGCTGGTTGACGCAGAACTTGTCAAATCGGAAAGTCTTACAAGTATTCACTTCGTTCGGTCGACGATTGACGACAACAGTCTCGCTCGACTAAGCAAGATACCAGCTGTTGAAGAATTGACGCTCGCTAATGTAGACGTAACAGCTACTGGTATGGCGGCGCTTGGGAATTGGAGCAAACTGAAACGCCTGACTCTCGAAGGCAAAATTGAAATGTCTGCCCTCAAAGGGCTGTCAGGCCTAGAGCAGTTGGAGGAACTTGAAATCGCAATTGGCGAGGGTGAAGCTCAGCATCTTGCCGCACATGCATTTCCTGAAATTCGCCGTCTCAGTGTTTCGGATACCAAATTTGGGGACGCGGACCTTGCCCTACTTCCTGAGTGGAAGACGCTGGAGGTTTTTGAGTTTCCCGCGGGGAACGTCACCGATACCGGCGTCGCTCAACTCAGTAAGTTCCCGTCCCTGAAGGAGCTCGAACTGATGGATTCACAGATCACAGGTGCCGGTTTGGACTTGTTGGGACGTTTAAAAAACCTTGAGTTTGTCTCACTGATGAATTGCACGAAGGCCACTGATCGTGGCATGAACGTCTTTGCCTCTATGCCGTTTTTGAAAAGGCTTTTACTACTGGACAGTCGCGTGACTGGTTCAGGGATGATGGAACTGACTTCGTCCCAAAGTTTGCGTTACGTAGGAATTGGTGAGACTCAGGCTTCGGAAGAAGAGGTTGCAAAGCTGGCCGCAGCACTACCGAATTGCGAAGTTGACCGAATCATAACCCTGCCCCAATGAGAACGTGGGCGACAATCTTCATTCTATGGTGTCATACGGCTGCTGCATCGTGTCAGTACTCGACACCTGCCTTGCGCCTGCATCGGCGATGAGCGGACAACAACCAGGCAACAAACTCAGCAGGTACTATTTGTTTGATGACGTTGAAAACATTGAACACACGATTGGAGAAGCTGGTTGCCGAGAGGGAACTGGACAAGTCAATTCTTCGGGAGAATCCGTCAGGAAACTTCGGAGCCCTGCGAAGCGTGGTCGTGCGGTGGAGCATGTGTACGACGCTGCGGGCATGACCGTGTCTCGGACACGCCATGCGTGCCAAATACTCGGTCAATCTCGTGCCACTCAGCGTCGTCAGGCGCATGTTCCTGAAGACGAACCAAGTCTGGGGGAGCAGGCTGGAAAAATATTCATCGTGGCTATACATCCGCAACATACGCTATAGGAATCAGCAACATTCCTGTGGGCAGGTCATGCCGCTGATCATGGATCAGACAAATAATCGTGTTTCGGCGGAAGAGGTCATCGATCCCGGCAGCCAGAGCTGCACAGTCAATCGGCGAGAAGACGCTACCCGTTTCATTTTCTCTGACGGTCTGCTTCCGCAGATGTCAAACCAATCCTGTCAATGCGGAAGGTGCGGCCAACACCTTCGATTACGAGATACTGACTATCTGCTTCAAGGTCATGCCAGGAATCGGTCCTGCGGGACGGCCACATGATGTCCACCTGCTTCACGCGCGCGAAATCCGAAAGTCCGAAAATCAACGTTCGTTCGTTGCTGGCCTGATAGCCGTCACCGGAGGTCATCTGGCGACTAATCCGTCGATCTCCTACATGCAACGTAACAGTGGCGCCGATGGCATCTCGCGACGACTCGACGCCTCGTAGTCGCAGCGACAGGAATCTCCCATGCTGCTGAGTGGTATTCGTCAACAAAGCAGCCGGATGATCCAGGTTGGAGATCACTGCATCCTCCTGCCCATCGCGATTCCAATCCCAACGAGCGAGGCTGCGGCCGAGGAACTTTTGAGTGAAATACGGACCGGTTTGAGAACCGCTTTGCACCGAAAACTGACCTTGTCCCGTGTTGTGGTAGAACTGCGGCGACATTTTATACGGTCGACCGTAGCGACGATAATCGTCGATGTGACCGTTGGCAACGATCAAGTCAAGCTGACCGTTGAGGTCCGCATCGAGAAATTGCGTGCCAAACCCGAGCATCGAAAGGCTGGGCTCCGCAAGTCCCGAATCCGGCGTCGTATCAGCAAAGAACGGTCCTGGCAGCGAACGATACAACGTGTTCGACTCGCGAAGGAAGTTTGTAACAAATAGGTCTAGGCCACCGTCTTCGTCAACGTCTCCGACCGCGATTCCCATGCATCCCTCTGCTCTGCCTGCATGGTTCAGCGCGATTCCCGCCGGCATCGCTCGCTCTTCAAAGATCGGCCCATCATCATCCTGCGATCCCCGATTAACGAAAAAAGTATTCGGAACCGTATCATTAGCAACAAACAGGCTCACTCGGCCGTCACCCTGCCAGTCCGCAGCGACGACCCCCAACCCTTTGCCATTCGGAACTTCAACGCCGGATTCCGCCGTCGCGTTAACGAACCGGCCGTCTCCCAGATTGAGAAACAACTGGTCTTGTGCCGCAGGAAAGTGGAAGGGCATGCACATGCGAGGCTGGCCGTCGTCGTGTTGGCAGACGGCATCGAAGATTGACTCGCCCTGCAGATAGTTGACCGAATAGATGTCCGGCAGCGCATCGCCATTCAGGTCAGCGACAACGCAACTGGTTGACCAATGCAGGTCGTCGACACCTGCCAGCAGAGTGACATCGCTGAATGTCCCGTCGCCGTTGTTGTGGAACAGCCGATTGCCACCAATGTTCGCCACGTAACAGTCGGCGAATCCGTCGTTATCAAAATCTCCGATGGAGACGCCGGTGCTGAATCTGTCTTCGAAAAGACCGGCTGAAAGCGTCACGTCAGCAAATTGTCCGTGACCGAGATTCCGGAACAGGCGGTCAATGTGCGTACTCTGAGCCTCGCGAGACGTCCAGCGACAACCCTGCGTGAAATGTACATCCGGCCAACCGTCGGAGTCATAATCCAGCACGCCACAGCCGCCACCGTTGAATTCATACATGTGTTGTCCCGTTTCCAGGGGGCTGGGGCTGTTAAAGTACTGAAACTCCAGGCCTGCCGATTCCGCGTCGTCTTGAAACGTGACCGCTGATTCGGGTAGGGTCAAGGATGCGTCTTCGCGACCGACCGCCGTCTTAAATACCGGTGGGGGTAGATGTGACAGATCACAGGGCAGGTCGACCGAACGGCTCACGCGAGTCAACGGGGCATCCTCAAGCATCGCGTACAGCGATTCGGACCTTTCATTCGCCCACTTTGCGTTCGGATCGAAATCGCGAGCAACCACACACCATCCCCAAGCCTCCCAGATCCGCCCGACACGTTCCAGTTGTTCGACGAGTCGGCGCATCGCCTCCGCATCGGTGTGCTGCTTCGACGTCACCAGGTCTGACGTAACGCGAAGTTCAAGCAGCATCTCGAGCCGGTGCTGCAGCAACGCGGCCGTCTTCTCATCGTTGATAGCGGTGAAGTACTGATACAGCTTGTAGTTGCTGTTGCGACTCGTGGGATTTCGCAGCAACGTCTCCCAGAAGCAGCGTGCAGCCTCCTCTGTTTTCCCGTCATGCTCAGCCAATTGGCCACGAATCAGCCAAAACCTCGCATCGTCGATTCGAGTCGATTCCTGTTCGCCGAGCAGCAGACGCAGTTCACTGTACCGTCCGGATTTCCACAGTAGAGCCGCCAGGGCGATGCGAGATTCGGCAAACAGAGGATCCGTCCTCTTGGCGCGAGAGAGAAATTCGATCGCCTCGTCATCCCTGCCGGAATTGCGAGCGTGCCATGCGAGACCAACTAGGACGCCGGGACTTTCCGGAGCAGCGTTTCGGTAACGATGGAGTTCGTCGACATTGAACAGCGCGCCGTTTTCTGATTCCAGCAACGCCAAAAAATCGGTATTGAAACGGCCCAGCCGAAACAACCGCAGAATGAACGGAACAGCTTCGCTGCGTCTGGCTTCAATTCCCAGCAGACTGGCCAGTTGGAATAGTGCGTTTCGGTCGTCGGGAACGTGCTGCAGCGCCGCCCGAAAATCCGACTCCGCAGCCACAGCATTACCCAGGTGATGCATTTCGATGCGACCGCAGCGCAACTGTGCATGTACGGCGTCTGGGGAGGGACCGGTTGGCACTCTACGGTAGTAAACAAGGGCCTGATCAAATCGGTTCATCGCGAACGAAGTGTCGCCGCCAAGGACCAGGGCATCCACTCGTTTGGGTTCCCGAATCAGGACCTGCTCAACAATCTCGGTCGCTTTCTCATAATTGCTGTGGAGATATTCGAACCTGGCGCGCCGCATAAGCGACGCCATGTCGGGCAGGAAAAACCAAAAGAATCCAAAGGCAATCGTCAACAGCAGCAGCACGCAGAAGACAGCACGCCACCATCGTGAACGATTGGGAATAACTTCAGCCGGCGTGGGTGCAGCAGACATAACCACAATAACCTGAGACCGGAAGACCAGTCATCAACATGGAAAGGAATTTCTCGTGAGACGCGTGGCCGATCTGAATTCGCGGTCACGGGGCCGGATACGCCACCCGTGAACGAAGCCGGGGGCGGGACGATTTTCGGAACACACAGGCACGACCCAGACAGTTTACAAATCGTCTGGTGAGGCGAACAGCGATTGTCTCCCTTCGATGATAATCCAACGAGTGTTGGCCCGGACCATCGAAAACTGATCCGATCGTCCGGAGGGCCAGGTCACCGTCATCTTTCGAATGAATTCGTCTTTGCCGAGTCCAAACGTCAACACGCGCTGATTACTGGCCTGAAATCCATCACCCGCGGTCAGCTGTCGCGTCAACCTCAGATTGTCGGTTTCCACCTGCACGACGGTGCCGATGGCATCGCGGCTGGACTGTACGCCGCGCAACTTGAGAACGACGTAATTTCCTATGTCCTGCGTGGTGTTCTCCAGCAGCGCAACCTCAGCGTCGAGATGTGTCACGACGAAATCCTCCAGGCCGTCTGCATTCCAATCGAGACGCGCTAACGAACGTCCCAACACTTTGCGGTCGAAGTACGGCCCCAGAGTTTGGGGATAGACCTCACGGAACTCTGCCTGCCCCTGATTGGCGAAAAACTGCGGTTGCATCCGGTACTCCGTCCGACCGTCCTGGCTGAAGTTGTCGATGTGACCGTTGGCAACAACCAAATCGAGTTGTCCGTCGAGGTCCGCATCCAGAAATTGTGTACCGAACCCAAGCTTCTTCAGGCTTGGCTGCCGCAGCCGCCCTCTGAGCGAGACGTCCTCGAAAATGCCGCCCTGCAGCTGGCGATAAAGCGTGTTCGGTTCGCCGTGAAAATTTGTGACGAACAGGTCGGTGGCGCCGTCGCCGTCCGCGTCACCTGCGGCGACGCCCCTACACGCCTGAACGCTGCCGGTGCCACTTAAAGACAGTCCCGAGACTATTCCGATCTCGTGAAATTTCGGAATGCCGTTTTCCGTGTCCCCCTGATTCTTGAAGTAATAATTGGCCACTGTGTCATTGGCGACAAACACATTCAGTGCGGAAGAATCACCGAACGCCCCGATTACGACTCCGAGCCCCTTGCCGTCGGCAACATCGCAGCCGGAGGAGACAGTGATGTCGCGAAAACTTTCATTTCCGCCATTTAAAAACAGTCGATCGGTCGCCGCCGAAAAATGCTGTGGCAGACACACACGGTCATCGTGTGGCCCACAGGCCCGCGTGAACAGATCGGAGCCCTGAAGATAGTTTACCGCATACAGTTCCGGGTTTGCGTCTCCAGACAGGTCGGCGATCGCACAGCTGGTCGTCCAGTCGGATCGGTCGAAGCCGATCTCACCACTGATATCGCGATATGTGCCATCCCCATTGTTACGATACAGACGGTTCTGACCGATGTTGGCGACCATGATGTCGGCAAACCCGTCGGAATCAAAATCACCGACGGTAACCCCCTGGCTGAACCGGTTTTCGGCAACTCCACACACCTCGGTCACGTCCACAAACCTGCCAGCGCCAGTGTTGAGATACAAGCGGTCGAGGAACTTATGGTTCGAGTCCCGGGCCGGCCATGAGGTGCCCTGGGCAAAATAAAGATCCGGGAGATCATCCTCGTTCAGATCAAGTACTGCGACGCCGCCTCCCATGACTTCGTACATGTGTCGCGTGCCATTGGTGACATCTGTGGAACCGTTGAAATATCGAAAAGCGATTCCCGCCGATGCCGACCGGTCACGAAAAGCGAATCGATCGGTTGTGTCGTGATACGAATCTGCCGTGCCGGTTGCCGTCTCCAGATCGATCGTTTCGAATAAGGGCAGAACGCTGTAGTCGAGCGTATTGGCTGGATTGTCTTTCGGATGCGTCCGTTGTAACGGAAGGGCGGCAAGCAACGGCTGCAGTCGGGAAGTCATCTGCTTCGACCACTCGGGACTTTCCCGGTGTGCGACCGCTACTGAAGCCCACCCCCAGGCCTCCCAGTAATTTCCCAGCGACTCAGCCAGTTCGGCCGCTCGTTCTGTTTCCACCAGGGCATCATCAGCATCGGCGGCCTTCACCGCGTTGATGAAGCCCTGTACTTGTTCAGCTCGCTCGAAAAACTGTGCAGCCGCCTTTCCACGACCCATCGAATCCAGAATCCTCCCGGCCTGATACAGACCATCGGGATGATTAGGGTCTCTGTGTACCGCTTCGCAGAAACAACGCAGCGCAACTGCCTGGTGCCCGCGCTGCAGTGCCCACTTCCCTCGTAGTACCCAGATCCCGGGATGCTCATCGGCCGAAGATGGCAGATGTCGGAGCCACTCAACAAATCGCTTCTGTGCACCAAGATGGAAGAACTCGGTTCCCAAACGCACATGGGCCTGGACCAGATCCGCAGACAAGGCGACGGCGCGCGTGAGCAGCTGAATGGCCTCGTCGTGCTGTTCATCCTCCACAGCAAGCCGCGCAGCCGCCAATAAAACAAGTGGATCGTCCGGGGAGACGTGACGCATGGCGTCGGCCAGTTCCGGATTAAGAAGCGCCTTCTCTGCCAACGCCATGACGAGAAGATCCATCGCAGTGAATCGGTTACCGTGAATCGTTGAAAGCAGCGCCGGAATTTGCTGCCACCATTGGCCGGAGACACCACACAAAATGGCCATCCGGCCATTCGCTTCAATCGATGAGGGGGCGTCCTTCAACGCCTGTCGGTATAACGCCTCGGCCTCGAATGGCCGATAAAGCCTTAGAAAGAGAATGTCGCCCGCAAGGCAGGCGGCTTCGACGGAATATGGTGGCTGTCCAAACGCAAGACCTGACAGCAGTTCGACCGCTTCCGCGGGAAGGTTCCCGGCGTCGAGGCATTTGGCCACAACCAGCAGAGCGCGGGCGTTCTCCGGTTCCTGCTCCAGGACGTCATTTGCCAATTGGTGAGCGGTACGGAAGTCACCTGCTGCTGCCGCCGCCTCTGCGGCCAGCAGCATCTCGCTCGACGCAGGTGATTCGTGGCGAAGCCAGATCACCGCGACGAGCAGAAGGCTTACTGCGACAATATGAGTCGGCCGTAACCGATTTGTCCTCCGAGACTCAGACTCAACCTGTGGTTCGTTTTCGGAGGCGGAAGGCATTTCAACGGTGCAACAGTCAGTCGTAAAGCAAAGTTGCAGGCTCGCGGGTTCACCCCGATAGAATGCTCAGCCTTTAGGCCCTGATTTCAACAACTCAAACGTGAACGAATTTGGTCCTTCTTTGACCTCCGCGACGATCTCCGAAGTTTCCCCACTCTGGTAATCCTCAGGGATCGAGGAGTCTGAGGTGGCGAGTTCGTCCGCCGCTTTGTCTTCAGGCGGTGGGGCATCCGGTGGCTGAAACGACACCTGATACGTGCCTACCGGGACAGGTACAGTGAACTTAAAGGTGCCCCCAGGCCCCAATTCTCCGCCGCCGGTGTTACCTGTGCTTTCGTCATACAACGCCACCGAACCTATCGCAAGCGGCTCGCCGTCCATCGTGACCGTTCCCTCGACTTCTCCCGTGGGACCAATGTCCTTACCGCCACCACCACAACCGAGGATTCCGACTGATAACAGACATAGCAGACAGAATGCCGATCGCACGGAAGTGAATCTTACGTTTCGCATCATTTTTGATTTTCCATTCGTCTAGAGCAGATATTCGGAAACTGAATTCCAAAGAAAGCCGGTTGGTTCGAAACTCTGATTTCAGTCCAACCGGCTTGAGAATCAATTCTGAGCAGTATGGCTCAGAATTCCCCAACGGTGTTGCCGTCATTCATTGAACACAGGTTCCGAATCGTTCCAAAATCGGTGTTTTCGGAAACAAACCGAATGCTTCCGTCAGCAAGCCCGACCTGAATTCCGCCGGTGTGGAACGAGTTAATAATCGTGTTGAAGTCCCATGATCGGTCTGCACCTGGAATAGACCCACGAGCAACACGCTCTTTGCCGAAGCCATGATTAATAGGATATCGCAGGCACGTTGTCCCGGCGCCCCAGTGCGGTCGCCCCGCTCGGTCGGTCGCAACGCGACCAGCCTGCCCGGACCAGCCACCGTAATAGTTACTCGACACATTTCTATTGACGCCGTCAATATTCACATCCGCCGACTGCTCGGCAATCATAATTGTGTTAGACGTACCATCGATCACATCCCGCATTTTGGAATGGCGATTAATCCCAAGTATTCCGTTGCCCCGGACACGTCCACCATAGTCGGTGTTTCGGTCTCCGCCGCCAGAGACGCCAAGAGCCCCGGAGATACCGACATAATGATGAGTCTGTCCTCGTTGCTGGTTGTTGACGACACTATGGTCGTTCGGATCAAGCGGACTTGACGGGCAAATAAATGTTGGAATTGTGAGACGGGCGAATACCTCAGCACCACCCGCGTACTTCGAGTAATTACTGCTATGGCCACCGAAGCTGTAGCGACCAGCCCAGTCAATTTTGCTGTAGACCGTTGCTTGATCCATATACGGAAGGACATGTACGCGCCAGTTGCCACCGCAACAATGTATGAGTGGCCGTCGTGGGGATTGCCCCTGCGGGAACGTCGTGTGGACGTCGTGGTAATTGTGCAGCGACAGAAGAATGTTTTTTAGGTTGTTCTTGCATTGAGTTCGCCGTGCCGCCTCGCGAGCCTGTTGCACCGCAGGCAACAGCAATGCGATCAGAATCGCAATGATCGCGATGACGACCAGTAACTCGATCAGTGTAAACGCCCGATGCCGCGACCTACGTGTGCCGTGAAATGAAAACATGGCAAGTCCTCTACAAGGTGGAGGGAAAAGAAAACATGTTCGAAGGAAATCGACGCGACAGCGACCATCTAACGTTATGCGTTAAGCTGAGGCCGTTGTCACAGATTCCGTCGAGCTGCGTGTAACACGTCAATTGTGCCCTCGCGACGTTAAAAATGCAATTCATTTCAAGAATCCGCATTAATTCCAGCTCGATAGCAACCTGGATCTTTGTTTCCGCATTGACCAGTCGCCTGTCAGAAACCGGGCTTGAGCTTCGCCCTGAATTTGCCTGAGGGCACGGTCACATATGTACGGTTGCATGCGGCGTCGACCACCAATACTTCTTGCGCAGACACAAGAGGGTAATTGATCACAACAGAAAACATGATCAGTCATTTCGTTTTCATTGACGTCAACTAGTCTGCAAACGGACAGTACACTTCCAACACTGGTTGGGAAGACGCTGGGGAATTAGGCTGCACCGTAACAAGCTGCCAAGGGCACGAAAGACGAATCGCCCTCGTCGGTCCGGTGCACGTTGACCGTTCCGTGCCTAGAGAATCAGCGATCGCCGGCGGTGCTGAGACGCTCACCAATACGAAAAATGGATAACGACGAAGACTCCGTGCACTCACATCAATTCCAGCACGCTCGGATACTACTTCGACATCAATGGCACGATGCGGTAGTTTTTGCCATCAATGCGGATCAGCATCGGTTCAGCGACACTCAGGTACTTGCCGTAACGTCCTTTGTTTAACCGAGTCAGCTCAAAATAGTCGTCACTGAACTGTTTCACTTCGATGATCTTCTTCTGAGCCGCTTCTTTCAGCGTGCCGTATGCCGAATCCTGCCATTCGTCGTTCTTCCAATAGAACGTCTTCGCGCCGATGCGACGTACTCGCTGAGCAACCTGGCGTTTCTTTTTGACCAGATCCCCGGAAACACCGAATGCGTCGTTCTTTCCGAGGGTAGCGGCGCCCGCCTGTCCTCCTCCACCAATGCCGAGGCCTTCGCGTCCACCAAAAAATCCACCACCACCACCGCCAGCGGGACTCGGAGTCGACTGAGGCAGCCTGCCGCCGCTTGCGCTTATGCCAAACTTCCTGCTGATGATGGCGGCGTCGGCTTCTTCTGCTGCGTCCTGCAATGCCGGCGAATTAACACGGGATGCCCGCTTCAGTTCTGACTTGAAACTGCGTTGAGAGAAACCGCCTAAGCCGGAAGCAATTGACAGTCCGGCGGACCGACTTTCCGCTTCGGTCATCAACCGACTTCGGTCACCGAACGACATATTTTCGTCGGCCAGGAACGATGTGTACGGAGTCATGATGCCATGCTTCAACGACAGAGCTACCAGTTCGTCAATGAGCTCCTTGTTTTGCCCTTTCAGGTCAAGGTCGTCGATGATCTCACCGATCCGTCGAGTCGCCCAGAGAGTTTCGGCAGACGTGCCGAAGTTCGTCTCAATGCTCATTTCGCGCGTCTTGCCCGCCACCTGGCCTTTTAACATGACCTTCACGGGAGTGCTTTTCCGGTATCGACCGACAACGATCAGCTGTTCGCCACGAAACAGGTCCATCAGATCTGACGGATAGGTGCGAGTCACTAGGTTACCTGGTCCGTCGTGCCTGGCTCCGGCAAAATTGATCTTAACGTCAGTCATCGCCGGGGCACTGACCTTGCGGAACATATTGCTGGCGGCGACTTCGATGTCTTCATCCGGCTTCACGTAGACGGAAGTACCTCGTTGATCTTTCGACAGCCGATCCAGCAGTCGACTGTTGACGTCGTAGCCAACTCCAAAGCTGAAGATTCGAGCGTTGACCTTGTTGGCTGTGTCAACGCCCGCCGCAATTGCGTTTTTGTTGGTTTCGCCGACAGTCGGAAGGCCATCCGTAAAGAACATGACGTATGTCGGGCGTTCATTGTCCTGTAACTGACCAAGTGCAGTCGTAAGGGCTTCGTTGATATTCGTTCCACCGCCCGAATAAATGTCCTCCACGTAATTCAGCGCGGCTTTGCGAGTATTGTCGCTGACGAGCTCAAGTTCAGAACGAAACAAATCCACTTCCGACGAATAAGAAATGATATTGAACGTATCCTTCTATCCGAGTTGATTGATCATCAGCTGCAGTGAAGACTTTGCCTGCTCGATTTTCTCCCCGGACATACTGCCCGAACGGTCCACTACGAACAACACCGTCTTGGGAATCTCCTGCCCCTTCTTTGCTTTGACTTTCGGGCTGGCCAGCAGCATAAAGTATCCCTGCTGGTCATCGTCGGGCTGATAACTCACCAGGTTCATGCCGAATTCGCCACCGCGAATTCCATACAGCAAACGAGTGTCATCCGGCTGAGCGACATTTGTCAGAGTCAGTCGGCAAACCGCCCTGTTGTCGTTCGCCCGAGTGATATCCAGTTGATCGATCGGCTGTCCGGTGTGTTTCACAGTTCCCAGTGGCAGCGTGAAGTCGACCAGGCCGGAATCACTTTTCAACAGTTGCGTGTAGCGAATTTCGACTCGTCGTTCCTGCCCCGCGGGTATCGGAAAGACGCTGGTGCGAAACAGTCCCTGTCCGATGTATTCCAGCAGCGCCGGGTCTTTCTGTTTTCGCACAATGGCTTCGTACTCGCGGCGTGCCTGGTCCTTTGGCTTGAGTTCCCCCGGCAGTTCTGTGCCATCGACAATAAGCGTCAGCCCACTGATGGCAACGTCGTCGGGCAGGGGAACAGAAACTGTGTTTCCAGGGTGCGACGACTGACGTTCTTAAACGTCTGTGCCATCTGAACTTTCGCCACCTGATCCACGATATCCGCTGTCACTTCCACACTGCCGATACGAAATTCCGCACCGGCCGGGTGCCCCGGCACGCGACTGACGATCGGTACCTGCCCCATCGCAGAGGCCGCAAACACAGACAACAACAACATCGGGGTAACTCGAACGTGCATCGAACAGCCTCCGGAACATGTAGACGATTGTGCAGGGATTTCTGCGATGTGCAGCAAACCGCGTACTGTTAGAGTTTCGAGCACACATGATTGGTTCCCCGAAATCGTGACATTTCGGAAAAAACATCGGACATGGCAGCACCGATGGTTTTGCTGGAAATCGTCCGGCGGACGGTATCTATTTCCGCGTGTAATGCTTCCAGGCGATATGAGTCTTCGATTCCTATTCACCCCGCGTAATGACGAGCGTTGTGGATGTCAGTTCCGTGTTCACCAAGATGACATGTACGGAAAAAGGCCGTCCTTCGGAATCATCATGGAACGTCACCGATCGACCAGACGTCGCTTTATCTTCTTTGACCTTGTCGTCAGAGATCACTTTCGGCTTCAGTTTGTTTTTGTAGTACACGACGACTTTGGCAACCGGAGCATCAGTCGTCATGACGGTCTTGCATACCAGAGATTGAACGGTGCGATCGCCGTTGGCATTGATGGTCATACCGTCAGCCATCTCCGCTCCATTTATGGCTGATTGGGGATAATGCCACTCAGCGATCATTCCCATGAGGCTGCGTTTTTCGGCGGCAGCAGACGGTGGAGCAGCAGCGACAGACAATGTGGCAATCAACAGAACGGCACTGAGAATATTCATTGGTACGCTCCGAATCCGGGAAATAACCACACGAACTGATCGACCGCTTTCGTAAAACGGTTGAGCTGAAAATTCCGTGAGCTGGTGCATGGCGCTCTCATGTTCATCACGAACAGCCGTTACAACGCCGTTTGGAGTGGGCGAAGTCGATTCGTACAGTCCGTAACGGCTCACAAAACAACGCTGCGGCGCGTGTTCAGCATCGTCCGCGAGGCGTCGCTACTTCCTGCCGTCGAGGTTTTCTTCGATCTGAACGTCACTCGGCTGTGTCGACGGGCAGCCAGTTGACGGCACCTCAACATTTGCCGTCCACAGGATCGCATTCAGCACAACTTTGCGGAAATCATCATTCTGCCAGCTCTTGTGGTTGTGAGCACCGGTGAAGCCGAAACCGCGTCCCCCGGCGGGACGCTGGTAGGCCCATGCTACATGCTGTTTTTCTCCCGACAGCACGGCTTTGCGGACCGCAAAATTTCCGCTTCGCGGGCCGTCCGGTCGCTTCAGCGTTTCCGGTGGTGGCAGATCTGAAAGAATCGGCGTGACGCCTTCCATGCCCTCAACAAAACGCATGTGGTAATACCATTCGTCGTTGACACTAAAGGGCTGCACGCCATTACTAATCGGGTGATCAGGCAAGTCCTCAAACTTCGGCGTCCAGTGAGGATTGACGGACCAGTCGAGATCACAGAAGCCGCCCATCCATTCGAGAAATTTTTCGCCTGGCTTCCCTTTCTCGGCTTCAGTGGCCCAGTGGATCATCACAACGCCGGTGCCTTTTTTCATCAGGGCATCGAATTCCGCCAGGTGCGGATTCACGACGTGACGATTGTGACCTGTGCAGAACAGCACGACCGTGGCTGCATCTTTCAGAATAGATTCGTCCTGAGGATACCCAGCATTCGGAACAAGAACCGCTTCCACATCCAGTCCCGAATTGTTCAACGCATCGGCCAGGATTGTGTTCCCGGCACGATGCTCGTGCTTCATGCGTCCATGACTGGCCGCCCCGGAGATGAAAACGACCTTCGCTTTCTGCTGCGCGTAAGCGGAACCAGAAACTGATACGGCCAGAAACAGAATGAAGTAAAATCGGGATTTCATGAATCACTCACTGACGATGCTTACGTTATTCCAATAGGCCCACTCATTAGCCCAATTGTTGGGGCGGTTCTCAATTGACAGCTCAATCTTACGTCCGGAAAACTTTGTCAGATCGACCGCGACGTCGAGCCACTCATCATCATCTACCGATTTGGGCCCGACGATCTGGTCGGCCAAGACGTCTTTGCCGACCAGGACTCTGAGCTGCCAGTCACCATGAGGATGATGGCTGACTCGCAGCATCAGGCGGGTGGTCTTGTCACGAGGAATCTGAAGTTCACGAGTCAGGCGGCTCGGTGTCTTTCGATCCAGCGGATGTGTTTGAACCGCCGTCGCATTGCGGAAAATCTTGTGATGGACGACTCCACCTTCTCCCACATTAAGTACTTTGAATCCGGGAGCGACGTTTTGAATCGTCTTTTGCCACGCGGGTGACTGCTTCTTCGTTGTTTTGCGACCTGTGAGATCAACCTCCACGTTTCCGGTAACCATTCGGCGAGCGACAAATTCCTGCAGCGCCGGAATCTTTCCCCCGACAGCCAGTTGCAGTGATTTCTGTGGATGATCCGGCACCATCGGTTCCAGACCAAACCAGTACATCCGTGGCAGGTTGTTGTCGTCGACGTCTTCTCCGTGTGACGCGAGCCCTTCCAGAATGGGCCAGCGATCGTCAAACGGCATTCGTTGTGCCGCGGACGC
>JAQWLN010000149.1 GCA_029247265.1 Fuerstiella sp. | reverse complement strand
AAAGTACACTAAGCTAGCGGAGGGACTTGAACCCACAACCACCGGTTTACAAAACCGGAGCTCTACCAATTGAGCTACGCTAGCGCAGACCGATCGCCGTGGCGAGCCGGGCAGTATAGCAATCGGAAAACGGCAAGCAAGTCCGAACCAGTAAAGGTTTGATTGACTCTCAATTTAGAGTCAATTTGCAATCCAAGTGTGGTTTAGTCCACTTTCGGACAACAAACAGCGGCAATGATTAAGTTTCCGAGCGTAACCTGCAATCGGTTGGCAGATCGCCTCGCATTAGAAGAAGCCTACGAGAAACGAGCTTCGCAGAAAAGAATAGTGCCGATCGGCAGAACGACGTTTTCAAACCTCCTGCTGTCAGGCGGTAATCAGTTGCCATCCGGCAAGGACATCAGATCCCCGGGATGTCCACCTGCTTCCGCTGAGCAATCCTGCGCAATTTCTCCAGAGTTCGCACTTCAATCTGACGAACGCGCTCTTTCGTGACCCCCAGTCGGGTGCCGACTTGCTCCAGCGTTTCGGGCTCACTTCCCTTGCTAAGACCGAACCGACAGGAAATAACCTTCCTTTCCCGTCCATTCAATCCTTCAAGGATCTCCATAATTGCATCGCGCTGGGCCTTATTGACCAGTTCTTCAGCGAATGCATTACCACGGCCATCGTGTGAATCGTAGAATATTTCCTCGTATCCGGTCCGAAACCGATCCAACCGGGTGTGCTCAGCGGGCACCGAGCGAGCGTAGTTCTTCATAATGGCCCAGGAAGCGTATGTGGAAAACTTGTTACCACGAGCATAATCGAACTTCTCGATCGCCCGGATCAGCGACATGTTCCCGTCGCTGACCAGCTCAAAGAAGTTGACACCTGGCTTGAGATGCCGTTTCGCAATCGACACTACAAGCCGCAAGTTGGACCGCGTGAGCAGATTCTTAACACTGTTGGCTTCGTCCAGCAGCGCTACCATCCTGCGAGCAACTCGAGCACTGCTGCGTTTGATATGCAGAGTTTTCTGCAGCTCCACGGCCTGGTGCTTCAAATAATTCATCAGTCGGAAATAGTGCTGTTCCTGTGGCTTGTTCAGCAGCGGTACCTTGTAAAGTTCTGTCAGATAGGCCGGCAAGCCGCTCGGCACGCGTGCCGCTCCCTTAACGTCGTCGTAATCTGGCGCTGAAGATCTAATAATCCTCTCTGCGTCGGGCACACGAAATTCTTCGCTGTCCATGAAGTCGACAGGCGTGGCCTTCAGGCGTTTAACCCTCACTTCTGCCAGAATTGAGTGAACAACCGGCTTGCTCCGACTGAACCTGCGAGCAAGATCGGGAACAGAAACACCTTTTTCATGAAGATCAAAAATCAGGTGCTGGTGTTCTGTGGATATTTGATCGCCCGTCTTCGGGAAGATCGCATTTTCAGAATGAGACTTGTCGTAGTCACGCAGCGTATACCTGACCGTCTCTGTGGCGCGCCCCAGCTTTTTTCCCAGTTGGCGACTGACTTCGGTCAGCCCCAGACCGGCTGACGCCAAGTTCCGAGCCTGAAAAATAATCTGCTCGCGTTCCGAATCAGACATCTGATTGAATGACCGACCGCGGTCGATTTCCTCCTGATGCACTGCCACGTAGCGATCGAGCGTCGATTTGGGAATAACCACTCTTTTACGGCCGTTCACTTTGATCCGACGACTCGCCAGACCTCGATCACGCCACCGGTCAACCGTCTTGGCAGACACATTGAATCGCTCGCTCACCTCCTGAACGGTCAGCACAGGCTCATTCAGCTCATCCGCGGAAACGTTGAGACTGTCAGAAAGGTCTTCAACAAAGCACCGCAGGTCGTGAGCCACGTCGGCTGCCGATATGGCAATATGTGCACTCGCATCAGGACGATACCCAGTTACCTGGTGGCAAACGTCGCCGAACGCAAATTCGCTACAACCGTTCATACCCAGCAGAAATTCTTCGGCGTGCAGAATCTGCTTGTTCCTCACCGCCTGCGGGGCAAAACGCACCTGCTGTTCAGCAAGTTCTTTTAATGTTGTGGATCGATAACGGGTCATGTCGCACCTCCTTCTGTTTATGCCGTCTGCTGACCGGCCAACTGCACTGGCTTTAGGCAAAGCCCGTGCCGGATTGCACTGCGACCGTCATGGTCACGACACTCCCAAACCATCATTTGCCCTTCTTGGGCCGTTAATTCTTTCCGCAAGTCCATCTCGAAAATCACAAGGTGAATTCGAAAAAGACACGAAGCCGATGTTGTAAATAGGTAAAATCAAGACGCAGCAATTGCAAAAACGTTCGTGGATTCCAATCAAAGTTGCTAGTTTCCAAGGGACCGAGCCACAAGCATTTTTTGTCTGCTTCACTCATTTAGACGACGCTGATGGCAGATCCTTACACTAACCCTGTACCTTCGCGGCCACATGTCGCAGTCAAAATGATCACACTGCAGCAAATTCGCTCCATCGACTAGGATATTGCGACAATTCGCTCCACTCAGTCAAAGTTGCCGCAACATCGATTTCCCGCATGAATATCTATAAACGTAAATGAAGTAAAAAGTTACGCTGCCCGATGGCATTTTTCTTAAAGTCCGGTGGCCAGGAACATCAGTTGCAACTCCTGTTCCTACGCGTGCGGGTCACCGCAACAAATTGAACAAGACTGAGAATGCGTGAACAAGTGAGTTTCCAGGAGCCTTCTACCATGCCGAACGCAACCACATACCTTGGATTCGGATCTATCGTGGCCGCAATGGGTATAGCACTCGTGTGTTTCCACGTACGCGCACACCGACGTCACAGGATCGATAATGACCTGTCGGAATCAGACCGCCGATTCTTCGCTCACCAGTACGCCCGGAGAATGCAAACATCAGCGTTAACGGTAACGCTCGGCGCATTGATTGGCCTCTGCGGTTATTTGCGGGTCTTTGAAGAGTCTCCAGTTTTTGCGACCTGTTACGTAATCGGAATGTTGATGCTGGCCCTGTGGTTGATTCTGCTGGCAATCAGTGACGCAATCGCATCTCGCGTATACGCCGGCAAGGTCGAACGTCGCCACAAACGCGTCTGCAAAACGCTACAGCAGGCCCTTTCCGAAGTTCGACAGGCTCACGGTCTTGAACCACGCAACTAACGCAATTGTCAGCATGGTGGCGTGAGACTGCGGAAGGTCGACGCCATGTTTCAGCATTCGGGGCATAACTTTCCTGCCCGAATCTGACAGCGCCACTCTGGGCAGGCCGCTCATTCTTTCAATCGCTCAGCCATGCCGCCCGACCTGATTTTAGCCGGCTCAGGGTGGCTTCGCGGAATGTATTGTCAAAATCGCCCCCCGGCCGCCCATCAAATTTTTCCGGGGCAATGATTCGGGCAATCTGCTTGCCAAATCCGACCGTCGGGTCCAGATAATACGACTGGGTCGCATACTCAATCTGTTTCTGCTGGTCACCAACACAGCTGCGGCTCAGCTGGAAGTACGCCTGCCCCAGTAGCTTCGCCTGCTGACCGCCGGACTTGGCAGTCGATTTGGCGTCATGTTGCTGCACGGCACGAAACAGCACGCGACGGGCTTCCGAATGCAGACCAAGCGCTGCGTACCGCGAAGCCAGTTGAGTCGCCACGCCCAGATCTTTGGGCATTCCTGAGTTGGCCGCGCCAAGTTTCCTGATCGCTGCCGCATCAAGTCGGGCCCCCGGCTCAGTCCATTGCGACCGAACCTCGGCACTCACGGGCCTGACACCGGCCGACTCAGCCAATTGCTGTTCCCAATTGCGAGCATTCTGCACCACGCCATGTTCGTCAATAAAGAACATCTTCGGTACCGCACCAAACTGAGTCGCATAGTCCGGGTCGACCAGCGCCGGAAACGTCACGCCGAAGCGGTCGTAGTAGATCTTCACGGGAGCAATTCCTTCCGCATCAAGAGCAAGGCCTACAATTGTGAAACTGTCACTGCCGTATTTTTCGAACTTCTGCTGCCACACGGGCAGATTGTTGCGGCAGAATCACCAGCTGGCCCAGCAGTAAAGAATGTATCGCTTCCCCAGAAACTGCGAGAACCGTACTTCATTGCCATCCAGGTCTACAAACGGAAGATCCGGCACGGTGTCTCCCTGTCGAAACCCTCGCCCCGGTCCCCAGTCTGCGTTATATGCGGGAATGTCGTTGGCGTCAGAATCAGCCGAGTACTCCGATGGCTTGATTTTGACCGTAGCGTCGCCAGCGACGACCTCCGCCGAGAGCGAAGATCTGATCACCGCAGCGGTCAGGTCCGGAAAGCACGCCCTTACGCCAGTCAGCAGCAACATGCTGTGTCCGAATGCTCATCTTACAGCATTGGCCGAACGGCCGTTGAGAGCGGGATCGGTGACTACGACTCCGCAGTGATTCGATTGACCAGCACGCAGAACGTACGACACGTCGTGTGTCAGATCACGTCTTCGACGATTCTCCGTCGTCGACTGCGACGACGACTGCGATGTGCCAGACGATCGTCATGCACACTGCCTTCGTTCAGGAACGACCCGGCCAGCAGTCGGTAGAAAAACAGCAGCGTGAAGGCTCCCAGCGTGGCCGCCACGAAACCTTTTCCACTGATAGGGTCGATCTGCGCTTCGCGCCAGAAAAACAGCACGACTCCGCAGCCGATGACACTGCCTCCGATTCCCATCAGCATCGTGCCAACCGCACCACCGGGATCCCGGCCTGGCATGATGGCTTTCGCAGCCAGACCAGCCAGCGTCCCAAAGCCCACCCAGCGCAGCAGTTCATTCAGACTGTTTCTGACGATTTCCAGGACTTCTACTTCTGACATAACGGCCCTCCTGGCCTTTACCTGATTCTGCAATGCGTCTGCCGCGAAGAATAGAGGGAAGCCGTCCCTGCCCCAATATCGACTTCGTCACATCGACAGACCAACATCCACTCACGTCAGAAAAGGCCTGACGCACAGCCATGGTTTACCCGTTCTCCAGCAGAAAATGCCGAAGATCGTATCGAAGGGGTGGTTGGATAGCGAAACAGTTTCGTTTCTAATGTGGCCAGAACAGTCGGCAGCACATCGTTAAAGTCGCAAAAAAAACAACCACGCCGCATGTCGGCCTGGGCCTGTCGCATGTGTCGAGCAGCCATCATTTCTGACAAATCATCAAACAGTCGCTTCTCACAGGATTTCCATAATGACTCGTGATCACGTTCTCGTTGCCAGCCTTGTTCTGTGCAGTTCCATCCTGGTGTCTGCGACCGCCCAGGACGCAAAAAAGAAAACGGCACCAGCTCGCAAACCGAATCCGGCGATGGCGAAAGTGGAAGATGTCGCAGGGCTGCCCCGAGTGCTTCTGATCGGTGATTCAATTTCGATCGGATACACGGTTCCCGTTCGGGAACTGCTCAAGGGCAAAGCCAATGTTCACCGTCCACTGACAAATTGCGGACCAACAACCAAGGGCGTTACGGAAATTAAGAAGTGGCTGGGCGACGGAAAGTGGAACGTCATTCACTTCAACTTTGGCTTGCACGATCTTAAGTACATGGGCCCGAAGGGACAGAATCTCGCCGATCCAAATGCCGATGGCAGTCACCAGCAGGTGCCGCCAGTCGAATATGAAGCCAACCTGCGCAAGCTCGTGGCTGTCCTGAAAAACACAGACGCCAAACTCATCTGGCGGTCAACAACGCCAGTGCCTGCCGGCTGCTAAGGCCGAGTTGTCGGCGATTCCGTTAAATACAACGCCATCGCGAAGAAAATCATGGACGAAAACAACATCGTCATTGACGATCAGTATTCATTTGCCATCAGTCGGCTGGACAAGATTCAACGCCCGGCCAACGTTCACTTTTCGCCAGACGGCTCACGGGAACTGGCGAAGCAAGCCGTGGCAGCGATTTCGGAATCGCTGGAGAAGTAAAGGCATGTGTGAGAGTCGCTGCTCCGTGGAGAACCAACAGCGACACATCTGTACATGCTGCCGCCATTGTTAGCAGGGCAGGCTGCCTACTCTACGGGAAGTCTCAGACATTGGTCGCGGACTGCTGTGCAATCAATGCATCCAGCTCGGCCTTCAGACGCGGCAGGATGTCGTCGTAGGAAAATGCACCAATTGATTCTTGGCCCTTTTTCAGGTTGACATGGTTGGGACCGCACCAGAGCCCCAGATCCGCGTCGTCAGTTTCGCCGGGGCCATTCACTCGGCACCCCATGATGGCGATCGTGATAGCATGATCGACAGCATACTCCGTCATGTCGCGGACCTGTTCGGCCAGATCGATAAAGGCTTCGTTTTCAACCCGCGAACAACTTGGACAACTGATGATGTTCAGCGTCTTCAGTCCGTAGTCCACTACCGAACGCACCCGACCGTTGGCGATGTCGTCGAGAATGCCGCGTCCGGCTGCAATTTCTTCGGGTTTGCGATCGTTGGGTACGGTCAATGATACGCGAATCGTATCACCAATACCCTGACTGACGAGCTGTTCAAAGGCGATGCGAGTCTTGATGATGCCTTCCGGAGGCATCCCCGCTTCCGTCACTCCCAGATGCAGCGGCACGTCCGGGCGTTTTTCCGCAAAACGTTTGTTTACCTCGATCACGTGCTGAGGATCGGAGTCCTTCAACGAGACGCAGTATCGAGTGAACCCGTAATCATCCAGCAACCGGCAGTGGTCCCATGCGCTTTCCAGCATTGGTGAGATGGAATCGTCTGCGGCGTACTTTGCCTTCTTGTCCGGATCGACCGAGCCGCAGTTCACTCCAACGCGTAAAGCACAGTCGTTGTCTTTCGCGACATCAGCAATGTACCGCACCTTTTCGTCCCACGGCTTGTCACGCTCGTGATGGTACAGGTGCCCCGGGTTGTACCGTAGTTTTTCGACGTGTGGAGCAATGACTTCGGCCAGACGATAATTCTCCTGCAGATCCACAGACAGATTGCCTTCGACCTGACCGCGAATTTCGATCAGAGCGTCCGCATCCTTCTGACTATCGATGGCAACACGCACAATGTCTGCTCCGGCATCGACAAGATCGCAAATCTGAGTCACCGTTGCGTCGATATCCTGAGTCCGTGTTGCGGTCATACTCTGCACTGCAATGGCGGCACCATCACCGATGGCGACGGTACCGATTCGAACAGATCGTGTTGGATTTCGCTGAATGGCCACTGCATTTTCCTGAGGCGAGACGGTCCGCCAGCCTATTATGAACTGAAGACCACAGTCAGATTTACGCGGAGTATCCTGAAGTCGTGAAACAGAACAAGGCAGATTTCATCGACATCCTGTTTCTCAAACCGTGGATTTCCGCGATCCGCAACGCGAAATGAGGAACATTCGTTCAGACTCAGTCTTGTTTCCCCGGCAAACAGCTTTTAATGTTGATAATAACTGTCACCTTCCAGCAGGCACCCATCTGCATTCTGCCCCGCCTCCCGCCCGGAGATATCCATGCCAAGCACACGATCTTTCTTCGTTTTCAACACAATTTCACTACTGCTCCACACCTCAGTGCCGGCCGCGGACTGGCCTCAATGGCGCGGCCCGAACCGTGACGGACGATCGGCCGAGACCAATGTCGACCTGGACTGGACAGACGGCGTTCCGGAACTTCTGTGGCGAACCGAGGGTATGGGAAAAGGATACTCCAGTCTGGCCGTCGTGGACGGAACGATTTACACAACCGGAAATACCGAGAATGGTCAGGCAGTGATCGCTCGCAGGGTCAACGATGGAAGTGAAGTCTGGACGACGGCAATTACGGACAAAGCCCCGAAACACGGATTCAATGGTGCCCGCTGCACACCCTCCGTTACCGGCAAGCATGTTTATGTCATTGGTTCTGACGGCCAGGTGGCCTGCCTGAATCGTGCAGGTGGTGAGATTGTCTGGTCGAAGAGTTTCACGAAAGAATGGGACGGAAAAATGATGAGCGGCTGGGGCTTCTCTGAGTCGCCTTTGGTCGATGGAGACCGCATCATCTGCACACCGGGCGGGAGCGATGCTCTGATCGTCGCATTGAACCGCCACACAGGCGAAGAAATCTGGGCCAGTGCAGCTTTTGAAAGCGAACACGGGAAAGACGGTGCCGGCTATTCATCAGTCGTTATCAGCGAAGCCTGCGGCGTGAAGCAGTACATTACGCTGGTGGGTCGTGGAGTCGTCAGCGTTGATGCCGCTGACGGTTCGATCCTGTGGACATACGCCGCCGTTGCAAACAAGGTTGCCAATATTCCGACGCCCGTCATCATGGACGACTATGTCTTCTGTTCATCAGGCTATGGAACAGGTTCCGCCCTACTGCACATCACGAAGGATGGTAATAGCCTGAAGGCCAACGAAGAGTACTTCCTGAAGGCGGGCACGCTGCAGAACCACCACGGCGGCATGATCCGAGTGGGTGACTACCTTTACTGCGGCAACGGCCACAATAACGGCATGCCGACCTGTCTGAAAATCGGTTCCGGAGAAATTGTCTGGGGCGGCAAAATGCGAGGTGTCGGCAAAGGATCGGCGGCGGTCACAATGGTGGGTGACCACTTTTTGTTCCGCTACGAATCAGGAGAGCTGGCATCCATCGCAGCCACACCGGACAGCTATCACCTGAAGGGGCATTTCATGCCGGACCATCAACAGGGCAAGAGCTGGTCACATCCGGTCGTCGTGGATGGCAAACTGTTTCTGCGAGAACAAAACGTACTGATGTGCTACGACGTCGCCAGGTAAACTCTGACTGAACGACGGTAAACGACAAGACCCTGCTCGGTGGTCACGCCAACATATGACGCTGATTCATGGCCGCGATAAAGATTTCCGGCCTTCGATATGGACTTCCCACGAGCCAGAACGAGCTACGTATTTTCGAAAACTGATCTACGGTGCCCGCAACACGATCGCCTCAAGTTTGCCGTTGCGATTTACGGTCACCGTAATTGGCTGTCCCCTGCGGAAACCGCTCAGTCGTTTTCGAAGGTCGCTGGTCGAGCGGACAACGTCGTCGCCTACGATCAGCACCAGATCTCCTCGACGCAGCCCCGCGGCATCGGCCACGGAATCTGTAATAATTCGGTCGATGTAGGCAGGTGTCGTCTCCACGATGCTGGGCAGCAATGTGATGCCGAAACCTGCGGTCAGCTGTCGATCCGACAGAACCGATTTGTCGTCGTCCATGGACGGGGTTGATTCAAACCGGCGACCGTCAAGGATTGCGGCGATCGCCGGCTGCAGGATTTGCAGTGGAACTGCATAGTTCACCCACATGTCAGTGTCACGATGTCGGATTTCGCGGCCCAGCATTCCAATCGGTTCTCCGGACGCAGATGTCAGCAGCCCGCCTGCCGCGCCCGAATTATTGGTAATCGCATCCAGAACATAGACGGGAGACTTCACGGGAAATGTCCACCGCCCAAGTCCGGCGTTAAGAGGAACCGTGCAGGCCACCACACCGTGTACCACGGACACAGGTTCGTTGCCCGTTGCCACATGGAACATATTGCTGAAAGCCAGTACTGAGTCGCCGGGAAGAACATCAACGGTCGTTTTCCAGTCGATAAAATCGAAGGTTTCATCTTCATGGGTCGCCAATTTCAGGATCGCAACATCATGTTCCAGATTCGTGCCAACCACGCTAATCCGAAAGCGTCGACCGTCCGGCACGACGGCCCTCAGGAATCCGGTGTTGACCAAATGATTCCACACCGTCAGGACGTGACCGTTTTTTGAAATCAGAACGCCGGAACCGTAGGAATCCAGGGTACCGACACCAGCCCCAAACAGCTTCACGACAACCTGTTGCCCTGCCCTGACTGGCGGATATTCGGCATCCGCAACGGACTCCGCGGTCACGGTGGCAGTCGGAAGCCACAGCGTTGAAACGCAGACGACGGCCATTACTAAAGCTCGAGTGTTCATTGTGACGTCGCTTCCCTGCCACCAGTGTTGTCCCTGACAGCACGTGGTTTCACATCAAATGCATCAACAGTCAGCCATCGGACCTGTTCTGTGTCCACGTCAACAATCCCAATTCGGCTCGGCGATGGAATCGTGGTATCCTGCCAGTCATCAAAACGAATGCGAGCTTCATCCTGTCCGGCACTCATCACAACGTCCACACCAACCGGCAGCGGCGAACCGCCGGAAAAATACCATCGCGATTCAATCGCGCCATCCTGAATGAAGACGGTTTCGACGAGTCTGCCGGATGGAACGAGGGACTCTGCACCGACGTAGATAACTTCGGAAAACAGATCCAGATCCTGTTGAAACAGACGATTCCACTGTAACGAGGCAGAAAGTAACCCCCACAGGTCAGCTGCTTCGTTGGACGGATGCTGGTCTTGGATGGGTTGATACCAATTATTCTTTCCAGTCAGCAGCCCGGCACCCTCAGCTCCAACAATCAGTTCGCCAACCGTCCCGGAGTTTGGTGACTTCCATGAAATGGACCATGTCGCTGTCTTGTTGGATTCACTGCTGACAAGTGAGTCCTGCAGCGGATTGAGCAGCCGGTCCCGATGTAGTTCATTGAAGTAATAATTCGCAAACGATTTCTTTTCTTTGAACAGGTGAGCGTACTGTTCGGGGATCGCCGGAGCCTCTTCCGCATGAGGCGAACCGGGACGTTCGTCAGGTTCCTGATCCGGATCGTCGGGGCGTTTCTTCGGCTTTCGCTCTTCCGGCAACTGTGGGGCTGCATCGAATCCATGCAACGGCAACAGCCGCACCGTGCTGCTGTGCACACCGTCACGATTGCGATAAGTCAAAGGGACTCGTATTCCTGCCGGAAAGATGCCGAGAATCGTCTTGAAATCATTTGCGCTGGTGAGCGCTCGATCGCCGAAGGCAACCAACTCGTCACCCGGTCGCAACCCACGCCGCCAGGCTTCAGAAATTTCAGACACTTCCTGCACTTCCACCAGTCCGTCTGCTGCCGTACCGACCGTAAAGTCCGTTCTTCCATGATCGACAATTCGGCCGGATTTCAAATGATCGATAAATAAGAGAATCTGGCGGACGGAAATCGCATAGGCCGCGCCCGAATTGATCCGTCCCCGTTTTTCAAAAGACGCTCTCCCATTGATACCGATCCACCGGCCATCGATATCAAACAGCGGACCACCGGAATTTCCCGGATTAATTGAAGCATCAATCTGGATGCAGTCGGTGTACTCAAGGAATGTCCCTGCTGGATATTGATAGCGATGCACACCACTGACGATGCCGTATGTGACCGTCGGGGTGAAATCAGCGGCCAGCAGAAAGGGGTTCCCCAGCGCCAACACCTCGTCACCTGCCCGTACCCGGTCGCTGTCGCCAGGTGTGCAGAAGGGGAAGTCGTCACGACCCAGCAGTTTAATCAGAGCGATGTCGCCGGTCGGATCGATGCCCACGATCACCGCATCGTACAGTTTTCCGTCGTTCAGCCCGCACTTCATAAAGTCGCCGGACCCGGACGTCACATGGTAGTTGCTGATGGCATATCCATCTGCAGAAATCAGCACTCCTGACCCGCCCCCCTGCCCGCCCGGCGGCATCACACAGACGACGGACGGTGCAATTCCGGCGATTGTCTCCACACGTCGCTGCTGTCGCTCAGCGACCGTTCCGTTCGGTGTATCCGCTAACACCATTTGTGCACTGAGCACCACAGCTGTCAGAGACAGTCCGGCAATTCCGTTTAAGAAAGACATATCTGGACGTTACTTCTCTGACGTATCGACAATCAGTCGAGCATTCACAAGATCAAGATAATCACAGGTGCTGGAATCATCGCCGAAATCCACAATCAGCGACAGCGTACTAATTCCCTTCAGCTTCAGATCAATTGGCAGTGGATCGTCGGGAGCGACAATAAGCTGCCGAAAGATCTCTGCACCGTCTGCCTCAATCCGCAATTCGACGGCAGTCGGCGGCCTGCCCTTCTGCTGATTGAATGCCACTTCGTCGTCGACTCCGACAATCGCATTAAGTCGCGTGTACTGACCGTCCAGTGCGTAGTCAATCTGAGCCTTGGGAAAAATACACAACCCTTTGGCGTATTCCTGTCCCCGCAATGTCAGCAGTGATTTGCCGTCGTTGGGAAAACAATCTCTGGACATGCGCCAGAGCACGGATAATCCGGTGCGAGTGTCGGCATCAGCAGAGAACAGGTTTTCTGTCTGCTGCCTGACTGGTTCAAGGCCATAGTAACGTTCCGAAAGCGGTTCCAGGTCAGACAGATAGTGGATCCGACCTGCGCTGAAATCCATGGTCGAAATATGCTCCACCGAGACGCTGAGCTTCTGACCCCACGTTGCCCCGAATACAACCTCTCCGGACTCCAGCGTCGCTGTCGCTGCTTCGATTGAATGGCCTTGCGTAAGACGCAACACCAGTCCACCGTGCGTTTTCGTTGTCTGATCGCCCTTCGCGAAAACAATGCCGAAGATACGTTCCCGAGGAGCAGGAATCTCGTCACCATCGCGTATGAAAGGAACTTCCTTTTCGCCAATGGAAGTCACCACACCGCTGAGATGATCCAAACCGCTGCCGTCACGTTTGGCGACGATCAGCAGATCCGTGGCATTGTCTCTCTGTAGATAGGACGCCCATTCCGCTGCGAATTCATCCTTCATCGGCTGCAATCGAACAGAGCGCACTGCCCGACGTGGAATTTTCAGTTCGCCAAAGTCAGCAGTATTCGCCGTCACCTGGGCTGAAGAAGCAGCGATCTCAGACACTAACATTTCTGAGCCGTCAACCAGGCCGATTTCAAGCCCGTCGACGACCTTTTCAGAAGACGCGTCCGCAGCATGCAGAAATGTAACGTCGATGACATGTGCGATGGGAACAGACACAGGTTGCTCAGCCGACGTCTTCAGCACAACCTGCTCAGTATCCAGGCTTACAACTTCACCTTCGATACTCTTTCCGTCCAGCATCGACACCCGCGCATCGATCAGGCCAAGCGTGAGGACGAAAATCTTAGCAGCTGTAATCAATTTCAACTCCAACGATTTTTGAGCAACGACTGTCACAGCCGCAATGATTCGCAGGTTTACGGCTGGTGAGATGTGTCCGCATTCTGACAGCTGGACCACACCATAGTCCTATTTATTTCGCTCTGCCAGCTTCCTGGTGTAACGTCCGATTTGATCCAGAAAATTAGACGGGAATTTCTGACGAATCAGTTCACGTGCCTTTGCTTCCGCCCTAGCGTTAAGCAGCCCCCACTTGCCACCCTCTTCAAGTTCCTTGTGGTCAGCATCGCCCTTTCCCGTCGAACCCTTGATCTGACTTCGATCAGCCCCCTGAGAACCAGAAGGACTGTTGGAGGAACCTCCGCCACCTCCCTGCTGCTTGTTCTTCTGGTCCATCTCTTCCAGCAGCCGGTCCAGTTCTCTGATAATAGCGTCTTCCTGCTTCTGAGTATTGTCGCCGGACCGACCGAGATCCAGACGTCGCTCAACATCTTTCATCAACAGAGAAATCTGTCCCATGCCGTCCTCAACCTGTCCGACCAGTTCCTGCTGCATCACTTCCGCAACCGTCCGCAGCCGTTCGGGCACATCAAGAGTGTTATTCAGCAGTAAAGACAAGCTATCCAGCGCTTCCTGTCGCTGCAAAAGCTGCGACTGGCAAACGGCTCGATAGAAGAGCAGTCCTGCCGGGTCGACGACGTTTTCCGGCAATAGTTCTGAGAGCAACGGCAACGCCTCATCGTAGTAACGATGCTGTGTCAGCCAGCGGGCATGAAAGAGCTGCAGCTGATTCTGAAACAGAGGCGTTGAACGGATTCCATCAAAGATAATCCTTTCGACAGGCCCTGCTCCATTCGACTCGGTCAGCAGTCGCTGTGCGGCAGAATCCGTTTCGGCAAACGATGCCACCAGCAGATCGAGTACGTCTTCACCTGAAAGACCAGCCAGGACAGCGTCGTCCGCCCAGCGTGCGATGACTTTTTCCAGCACCGACTGCTCCGCCCCCGACGTAATCAGCCACTGCAACAGCTCTGTTCGAACCTGGTCGGCCGGCATTTTCGCGAAAGTGACGCGGGATGCGGCCTGCTGCACATCGGTCTGCCCTGAAACAGACTGAGCAGACGCAGGGGCCGCTGCAAATACCAGACAAACAGTGACCGGTATGAGAAACATCACCTCCCGTGTTCGTGCCTGCGGACTGGTCATCGCTGTTCCTCAATTCGCTTTGCCAGCTCTCCTGCTGATTCTCTCAGACGGTCCTGGCGTTCTGCCAATTCGCCCAGCTGAGGCGAAAGATCGTCCTGGTTTTCAGACTCCGGCTCCCGCAGCAACTCGTTGATCTGTCGGGTGCGACGGTTCACTCGCAGCTGCAGCGAACGCAGCACACGAATCTCGGCCATCAATTCAACCAGCGGTGGTTTCTTCTGGCTTTGCGACTGCGACTGTTGCTGCTGCCGTTCTTCGGACTTCATTTCTTCCATTTCCCGCTGCGTCGCCTCAATCAGTTCCTTCAACGCTTCAATGACATCCGTCTGCATCGACTGCGTAAGCGACCCGATTTTGGTGTCCTGAAGTCGTGCCGCGACGCTGCCCATATCAAACTCGATATCTTCAACGGCAACAAGAATGGACACCGATGTACCGTCTTCACGAAGCAGACCTGTTGTCTGACTGCATTGCTGCGTCAATTCCGCCTGTTGCTGACTGAGATCCCGGCACAGGCTGACAGCATTGTCGGCCCACTCATTTCGCGGCGTCGCTGCCAGATCCAGTGTGCTTTCGTAAATCTGAGTCTGCAGTGCGAGCATCCGCTGGAAGCGAGCTTCCAACGCGGCCAGAATCATTTCTTTTTCTTCTTCACGGAGCTGCCGCAGCATTTCCTCCAGTTCGTTGGCGGCCTCTTGCAGTTCCGCGATCGCCTGATCCTGTTTGTCGACCGCCTTCTCACGCTGCTGTTGCTGCAACTGTTCCAGTGCTTCCTGCATCAGGTTCTTCGCCGCTTCCATCTGCTTACGACCGGGCGTTTGCTCTGATTGCTCACCACCCTGATTCGATTCTTGCGACTGGCTGTCGGATTCAGACGGTTCGCCCTTCCCCTTGCTGTTCTGCTGCGCTGGACTTTCGCTGGACTTTTCCTGCGACGGAGCCTGGGGATCAGATGGCTGCTGGTCTGGTTCCTGATCTGATTTTTTACCGTTTTTCGGACTGGACTTCGCATCTTTGTCCGGATCACGCTCCGATTTGTCACCGTCGTCGGACGACGAATCCTGTGACTTGTCCTTCGGATTCGTCGACTTGCCTTCTGAATCCGCATTACCGTTTTCAGACTCGTCCTCACCGGCATCGGCATCATCGTGCTGTTTCATCTCCTTCAGAATCTGTTCTGCATGGTCGGACGCACGTTGCTGATCCGGAGCCGCGTTGGATGGGGCTCTTGAATTCTGAGTGACACCCCGTGCAGCACGCTGCTCTTTCATCGTGTTGTGCAATTCCTTCAGCACATTGTTCAGCCGTTCACGATCTTTCTCGACGGCACTGCGGCGGTCTTCACTTTGGAGCAGCTTGAGCAGCGTGCGCAGACTGACAGTCACGCCAACCTGCTTCTCCGCTGCCGGTCCAAACTTTCCGGTTCCGAGCGATCTGGCAATTTCATCAAGGCTCGCGCTAATCGCCTGTTCACGCCCCTTGCTGATGGCTCTCCGCAATAACTCAGCTCGCTCCGGATCTTCGTGGCCGAGCATGTCTGCCATCTGAGACAGCAATCGTTCGAACCGGGCGTATCGGCCGCTGACCGCCTCCTGATCGAGCCGTAACCTTTCCGTGGCCGATATCGTTTTTTCGTCAAAGGCGTCCGCCGATCCAAACGCACTTGCGGACAGACAGACAAACATCAGCGATACATGTATTTTCGGACTGTTCAACATCTCGCTTCTCCACACTGTCGACAACGCCAGCCCGTTGTCAGATCGACACTCCTTCGCATCTACATTGTCCGATACCCGGCCGTCTTCTGTCCAGCGGGAATTTCGCAAACTCAAACTCACTAGAACCCAAGATTTTTTATCTGCTCTCTCTTGGTTTCGTTCAGAATTCGCTGTTGTTCTTCAAGGATGTCCTTCAAATCGCGGAGTGCTTCGTGAAATTCCGCCATATCCCGGACATTTTCCAGGATGGCCCGGAGTTGGCTGATCACTGACGACACGTCGCGAATTGAGGCTGCGACCAGTTCAGACGCTGCCTGTCCGGATGTTGCCGCCACTCGAAACTCACTGACAGAACGATCCGCCACGTCCATGGGTTCTTCCGTGATCACTGATAACGGCCTGACAATGTCAGTACGCATTGCTTCGGCAAGCTGCTGCGGCGGTATGGCATTGTTAATCAGCTGCAGTACGATTTCTTCAAAACTTTCGGCAATCGCCGTCAATTCATTATTCTGCCGTCGCAGGCTGTTGCCGCAGCGAGTGGCGCAGGTCGTCAGCCCGATTCTGTCCTCGGACTTACTGTCCGCCCCGTCCGTATCGACTCGCCGTGCCACGTCCTGGTGAAACTGCAGATCGTCTTTTACGCTATTCAGTTCCTGTATGACTTCTTCGAACCTCCGTCTGAGATTGATTTCACGACTGTACAGCAGCGCCAGCAGTTCTTCGTTGCTGACAATACGAAAGACGATCGGCTCGGCCCGAGTTACGTTGGGCTTCGGAACGGTGCAGCCGTCCGCGGCAACAACGGCGACCGCGAGAGTTTGCCCTTCCGTCAGATCCAGAGGCTGAACCGAAAACTGTTCAGGTTTCGAATCGTCTCCATCCCCGAGCCTGTAGGCTGACGTCCCTGTGGGGAACACGTTTCGAAACGGCCGCGGTCGCCATTCCGTTTCGTCGTCTACAAGAAACTGAAAACCGGCTGACTGCAATCCATAATCATCCTGAATTTTTCCAGTCATCGGTATCACGGCTCGCCGAGTGATGGAGTTCCCAATGCCCCGCGTACGAGTAGAAATCACCGGTGGTTTGTCGGAGATTCCCCGCACCCGCAGTGATTCGGGGGTTGCAGACGTCACATCGTCCTTGTCGTGCAGAAAAAACCGCAGCGACGAATTTGATGAAATCGGCAGTCCTGCCAGGTGCAACGTGTCAGCACCAGGCGAAGAAGCATCCAGCATCGGGACGATGTCCGGTCCGAGGTCCGACTGATCTTCCCGCCTGGCCGATGTCACGACACGAAACCTGGCTTCGACCGTCAGACCGTCACCCGACAACAGCGGACCACTTTCTCGATTTGTGATCTGCTGATCGTTACGTGATGTAATTGTACAGGATGACTGATCGCCCGTCAGTTCGAAGCCGTCCGTAACAATACGAACCGACTGCAGTGGCTTATTGCTGACAGCCCGCAACTGAAATTCAGTTTCCAGCGGCAGCGCCACTTCACTGCCCTGGATCGCGATTGTCGTTTCCATCTGCTGGTTCCAGACGGTATAGGCCGGATAGCTGCAGTCCAGCTGGATGGTATCGATCCCCGGAGGTGTCACAGTGCGAATATTCAGAGGTCGCGGCGTCCGGTAGTCTCCAGCCAGCACTTCAATGGAAACGGGCTCCTGTAGACGAGTGAGAATAAAACGGAACTGGTTTCCGGTCGTCTGCGAAATGTAGGTGCGGCTGATCGTGCCATCTCCGCGAATCACATCCACTCTGGCTCGCTGCGGAACAACCCACGGCTGGCCGACGGGCGAGTTACCGCTCGGAACAACCATTACCAGTTCAAGGTCGGCACCTCGAGGATGAAGGTGCTGCCGGTGACCGTCGTTCGTGCGAAACTCAACATGACGGTCCCCTGGCTGAGCGACCAGGTAGAAATCGAGCGTCGATGTGCGGAGGTGATACGATTCCTTACAGAGCACAAATGCGTCGCACCATCGCCCCAGAGCGCCTGGCTGAACGAAACTGCAACCAACCAGTGACAGCAGCAACACCCCTGACAAAACACCGCGTTTCTTCAGCGGGCCAAAATCGAAGACATCGTCAGCGTGAACATTTCCAGCGACAGCGCTGGCCTGATCTGCCGTGCGATTCAGCATGCTGCTGACAATCGGACCGCTTGACTGGTAGCCACGGGTCCCTTCCACCGTTGTGATCAAACGGTCCTGAAACTGCGGAAAGTGTCGTTCCAGCAACAGAGCAATGTCGGTATCCCGGATGGGCAAAAACAGCGGCGCTAATACATGTCGGAATATCTGCCAGACGCCTCCGCTTACCATCGTGAAAAGCAGAATGACCCTGAGACCGACTGGCAACTCGAGCTTCTGCAATGCGAACCATCCAGCGTCAACTCCCGCCGTCAGCCAGAAGACGGTAATCGCCAAAGACGCCATTTGAAAGAGTCCGGAAAGAACCGCATAACGCCGTACCTTTGACCGTAGCGCAGTGATCAGTGAGCGAACCGCGGAAGGCAGTTCGACTGACGTTTTTTTTCTATTGAAGGAAATGTCAGACATAATGGTTTACGACAACCTCACGACGCGTCTGATCGCCCATTCGAAACCAAGCAGCCCAATCATCACATACATCAGCCATTGTCGGTCCCAGAGCGTTCTCAGCTGTTCGTCCACCATGACAGGTTCGCTGCGATCGGGAAGCAAAGCCGGTAACTCGTGTCCAAGTTCCTCGGGACTCAGGTAAGTACCACCTGTATTCTCCGTCAAACCTTTCAACAGACGTACGTTTTGAGAAGGATCTTCGGACTCGAGATTCGGGACGACAACCTCAATACTGGCCTGCAGCACATCACTTGATTCCGGTACCGGCACACTGACTCGAAAGACACCCTGACGAGTCGGGCGAAAGGTGTTCACAAACTGTCCTGGCCGGCGGGCGTCTCCGCGCAAAACATCCGGAACAGCGACCGGCCGCCCCTCTGAATCGACAATTGACACCGGCACCGACTCACGTCTGAGTTCCTGCATCCTGGAATCATATAACTGCGCCCGAAGAGTGACGGCCTGCCCCGGTGACACCTCGGTCCTGTCGAGCAGCAACAGGCCGCGCGAACGACCTCGGCTGCGACGTCCCTGGCCGACTTCGCGAATCAGGCCGGTCCAGAATCGTTGATGACCTTCCGCGCTGATGGCTCGCAGACGCCATGTTTCCGCGGATCCAACGAACATTGTGCGGCCCTTGCCATAAAATTGAGATGCCAGAAATGGTGGCTGACCGTCTCGGGTTTTCGCACGCGGATTTCCGTACTTGGCCAGCACAACCGCACCGTCGCGAACCGCCCGCACCGGATAACTGCGGTAGATTCCCTTAAACGTCTGCCACAGATTTACATCTGCCTTGCCGGTGGCATCAGCGATCTTAAGAAATTCACTGGCTCTCCCTTCCGGCGTCAGCGTAACAGGCCACGGCTGATTGGCTCGCTGCGTGACACGCAGATCTGTAAGTATCCGGTTGAGTACAACTGGATACAGAACCGCGATATCACGAAGTTTTTCGCTGTCGCGTTCCACCTGGGCCGTAAACAGTTCGCCGGCGACAAAAATGATACCGCCGGAATGTTCGTCGACCCATCGATTCAGAAATTTTTGCTGGCTTGAGGAAAGCAGACTCCAGTCCGCGTCAAAGGCAACGATGACATCATAGTCAAACAACTCGGCTTCAGTCTTTGGAAATGACGTCAACAGATTTTCAGCTTCCTGTGACACAAAGCTCAGATTTTCATCGGTCACGGTCTGCAGCCAGACGTCAGATTCAATGCCACTGTGCCGATACAAAGTATTCCTGACAAATCGATATTCGCGCATAGGTCCGCTGGAAATGACCAGTACCTTCTGTTTGCGATCGGTGATTTCGACTTCGCGACGACGCTGATTGTCTTCGACAGTCAGCTCCACAACGGTATCATCGCTGAGTTCGGCGACTGCGATGAATTCGTATTTTCCGGGAACAGACAGCTGCTGCTGAAACTGCACTCCCGTCGGAACGGTCGGTTCTGACAGCTGAAACGGTTCCTCAGCAACCTGCTTACGATCCTTACCATTACTGCCGACGGATTGCTGAAACAGTCGTACGACACCGGATTGCTCCTGCATACCGCTGCCCTGCAGCACCACTGAAATATCAAAAGGATCGCCCCGATGTACGTCTGACGGCGATTGCATTCCGGCAACCCACAGATTCAACTGGCCCCGTGAACTGCCGACACCAACGGTAATCAATTTTGTATCACTTCGCTCTGCTCGCAACCGTGCCACCTCAGCATCGAGTCCCGCATTGGAGCGACCATCTGTCAACACGACGAGACCGGACAGCGTACGTCCGGAAAGTTGTCCCACCAATTGATGGAGGGCTTCACCCAGTCGAGTTTCACCACCGCGTGGCTGCAGAACAGACTCCCATTTCCGGGCAGTCTCCTGCGGCGAGCGTTGTGTGGAATCGGCCAGGTCCACTCGTCGTGTCATATCATCCACTGAGTCCGTAAGAGCCGAGTTCTCCGGACCTTCGCCGTCGGCCCCAGGATTGTTGTTTGCGACGAACGACGTTTCCTCATCCGCGATGATCGCCTGCGGACCTGTCAACGCGGAATCGAATGTATAGACGGAAACGGCATGGGTCGTGCTGAGTTGCTTCAGAAGGCCGGATGTCACCAGCATGTCCTGAACCGCCTGAGCACGGGTGGTCGCATCAGGTGCCGCTGGAATCGTATCGGACTCATTGACATCGGCGGCTGGATACGCCATCGATAACGAAGTGTCGACCAGCACTCCGACCCTCGACTTCTGCACCTGAGTCGTTTGCATTCGTTCGCGCGGATTCAGCAACACAATCATCGTCAGGATCAGCACTGCCGTCCGCAGCAGCAGTAACATTGTTCGCCACGGAAACGACAGAAATCGACTGTCGCGCAGGGACGTCCAGGTGGCCACACCAAATAACGCGACAAGTCCGCCAAGAAGCAGCAGAATGCCAGTCGTCGATTCCGGCAAATCCAGTTCTGTCGTGCGGAATGAATGCGTTTTCGCCTGAGCAAGAAACACGAGTCTCTGTAACATCATGCTCTCACCTCCGGGTGCGGCACCGGCCACAACGGCTGCGAGCTGACGCTCGAAAACTGGTGAGACGTTTCTGTGGGTCGCTGTTGCAGCTGCACATTCATGTCCTCACCCCCGGGTGAAAACTCATGCGCAGCGACAGTAACTGTTCGCACACCAATATCAAAATCAGCAGTCCCAGCAGCAGCCATCGCATTTCCCGTCCGGCACCACTGCCGGACAGTCCTCCGGCAACGTCAGCCGCAATGACGCGCACGTGACCGGTTTCAGACAATGCTTCCACTGCAGCGGCGTCAGCGATGGCAAGGTCACTTTCTGTCGCCGGAACACTCATGGCCAACCACGTCTCTTCGCCTTCACCATCCTGCCGAAATCTTTTGATGCGGTAGAC